>CAZJUC010000008.1:0-32532 GCA_964549065.1 uncultured Ilumatobacteraceae bacterium | reverse complement strand
TCCTGATCGGCTGTCCGGCATCGTTGCCCACCTCGGGCTTCGCCCACGTGTCGTCGGGCATCACCGCGGACACGTTCCTCAAGCGCACCGCGGTGGCGCGAGCCGATGCAGCGGCCCTCGCGCGAATGACCCCGTCGGTGCTCGCGCTCGCCGACCACGAGGGCTTCCCCGCCCACGGCGACGCCCTCCGCCTCCGCCAGCGCTGAGTGTCCGCACCCGTAGTTCGAGCGAATGACGCCAGGGGTCAGACCCCAGGCGTCATCGCCCGTCGGTACAGGTCCGCCGAAGACGATCTTCAAGTCGTCCGGGCCGGGTGCCGATGACCAGGTGATGGAATCGACGCTTCGCGCACACGGCGACACCGGCGTTGTCGGCACCACGACGGCTGTACTGCTGGTGGAGGACGACGAACGCATCAGCGAACCGCTCATCCGTGTGCTGCGCTCCGAGGGCTTCGAGGTACGACACGTCGACGCCGGACTCGCTGCGATCGACTCGGTGCTCGACGCCCGCCCCGATCTCGTCCTGCTCGATCTGACGCTGCCGGACATCGACGGTCTCGACGTGTGCCGCAAGATCCGCGCCACGCATCTCGACCTCCCCATCATCATGCTGACCGCCCGCGCCGAAGAGATGGACGTCATCGTCGGACTCAACGCCGGCGCCGACGACTACGTCGCCAAACCGTTCCGACTCGCGGAACTCGTCGCACGGATCCGCGCCCGGCTGCGCATCGTCGAGCACTCGTCGACGACGAGCGCGAGCGCTCGGCTGAGCGGCGCCGGGATCGACCTCGACACCGAGGCGCGACGTTGCTTCGTGACCGGCATCGGCGGCCGCAGAGACGAGATCGAGCTGACCACCAAGGAGTTCGACCTGCTCGAGTTGCTGATGCGTCAGCCGGGCGTGACCCTGAAGCGCGAGCAGATCATGAGCGACGTGTGGGACGAGAACTGGTGGGGGTCGACCCGGACGCTCGACACGCACACGTCGACGTTGCGACGCAAGATCCTCGACGACACCGACCCACCGTCGAAGATCGTCACCGTACGCGGTGTCGGCTTCCGCTTCGATCCCACCGTCGGACCGGCCACACCGTCACCACAGGGCTGAACCGGTGCGCCGCCGCCTCGTCCTCTCGACGATCGCCGTCGTGCTGGTCGTCATCGTCGTGTTGACGATCCCGGTGCTGTTGATCGTGCGCGACGCCGAGGACGGTGAGTTGCCCGGCAGCGTCGTCGCGCGGCTCGCGGTGATCGCCGTCGCCGCGATCGGTGCCGCCGCGTTGCTCGCCGGCGTGCAGGCGCGGCAGTTGGCGCGGCCGCTCGAACGGCTCGCGCGGAGCGCGTCACGGGTCGGCGACGGCGACTTCAGCGCGGGAGCGACGCAACCGTCCGGGATCGGAGAGATCGATGCGATCGCCCGCTCGCTCCGACTGAGCGCAAACCGCGTCGATCGCATGCTCGAGTCCGAGCGCGGGTTCACCGCGGACGCCACACATCAGCTCCGAACCGGACTGACCGCCATCGCCATGCGCCTGGAGCTGTTGGAGCGCGCCGGTGATGCCGATGTTGCCACCGAGGCGGCCGCGGCGCTGGCGCAGACACACGAACTGAACACCACACTCGACGAGCTGCTCACCGTGGCGCGCACCGGCTCCACCAAGGAGCGCACCGAGGTCGACCTCACCGCTCTCGTCGATCACCAGGTTGCCGACTGGCGACAGCGGTTCGCCGAGAAGCGTCGCCAGGTGGTGGTGACCACTGGGGTCACGCAGCGAGTGATGGCGACGCCGGGCCTCGTCGGCCAGGTCCTGAACGTGTTGCTCGAGAACTCGTTGCGGCATGGTCGCGGCACGGTCGCCGTCCTCGTGCAGGACTCGAGCGTGACGCTGGAAGACGAAGGCTCCGGTGTGCCGCAGGACCGTGTCGCGACGCTGTTCGACCGGCCGAGCGACCATCGAGCCGCCCACGGCCGTGGTCTCGCTCTGGCGCGACGCCTGGCCGAATCGGACGGCGGCCGCCTCGAACTCGTCCAACCGAGCCCGGCGGTCTTCCGCCTCGTCCTCGTACCGATCACGCCGGGGGTCAGACCCCAGGCGTGATCGATGACGTCTGGGGTCTGACCCCTGGCGTGATCAGGCGGCGGTGACGTGGAGGCCGTCGTCGGCACTGCCGGCGCGCACCTCGATGGTCCCGCCGTCGCCGACGTCGCCACTGAGGATCAGCAGCGATGCCGCATCTCCGATCTCGCGCTGGATCACCCGCTTGAGCGGTCGGGCGCCGAACGCCGGGTCGAAACCCTCGCGAGCGAGCTGCGCCATTGCACCTTCGTCGATGTCGAGCACGATGCGCCGGTCTGCGAGCCGCTTGACCAAGGTGGCCAACTGCACCCGCACGATGCGCTCGAGGTCGACCTCGGTCAGCGAACGGAAGCGGATGATGTCGTCGACACGGTTGATGAACTCGGGCTTGAAGAACTCGCTCGGATCACCCGGCAGGTTCGACGTCATGATCAGCACCACGTTGGTGAAGTCGACCGTGCGACCCTGTCCGTCGGTGAGTCGACCGTCGTCGAGGAGCTGCAACAACACGTTGAACACGTCGGGGTGCGCCTTCTCGATCTCGTCGAGCAGCACCACCGAGTACGGCCGGCGACGCACCGCCTCGGTGAGCTGGCCGCCCTCGTCGTAGCCGACGTAGCCGGGGGGCGCCCCGATCAGGCGCGACACCGAGAACTTCTCCATGTACTCGCCCATGTCGATGCGCACCATCGACTTCTCGTCGTCGAACAGGTACGCCGCGAGCGCCCGGGCGAGCTCGGTCTTGCCGACGCCGGTGGGGCCGAGGAACATGAACGACCCGATCGGCCGGTTGGGGTCGGACAGCCCGGCACGGCTGCGGCGGATGGCGTTGGCGACCGCCGTCACGGCGTCGTCCTGGCCGATCACCCGTTCGTGGAGCAGCTCTTCGAGGTGAACGAGCTTGGACGTCTCGGACTCCATCAACTTGTTCAACGGGATGCCGGTCGCCTTGGCGACCACCTCGGCGATGTCCTCGGCGTCGACTTCCTCCTTGAGCATCGCACCGTCGCTCTGGATCGACGACAGGTGCGCCGTCGCCTCCTCGATGCGGCGTTCGAGTTCGGGGATGCGGCCGTATCGGATCTCGGCGGCAGCCGCGAGGTCGGACTCGCGTTCGACCTGTGTGCGCAAGCCCTCCAGCTCTTCCTTCAGTGAGCGGATGGCGTCGATCGCCTGCTTCTCCTGCTCCCACACCTGCTTCATCTGGCCGATCTGCACGTTCAGCTCGGCGAGCTCGGTGTGCAGGGCGTCGAGGCGTTCCTTCGACGCCTCGTCGGTCTCGTTCTCGAGGGCGACCTGTTCGATCTCGAGCTGCAGGATCCGACGCTGCACGACGTCGATCTCCGTCGGCAGCGAGTCGATCTCGATGCGCAGTTTCGAGGCCGCTTCGTCCATCAGGTCGATCGCCTTGTCGGGCAGGAACCGGCTGGTGATGTAGCGATCGGACAGCACCGCCGCACTCACGAGCGCCGAGTCCTGGATGCGCACGCCATGGTGCACCTCGTAGCGCTCCTTGAGGCCGCGCAGGATGCCGATCGTGTCCTCGACCGACGGCTCGCCGACGTACACCTGCTGGAACCGGCGTTCGAGGGCGGGGTCCTTCTCGACGTGCTTGCGGTACTCGTCGAGTGTGGTCGCGCCGATCATGCGCAGCTCGCCACGAGCGAGCATCGGCTTGATCATGTTGCCGGCGTCCATCGCTCCCTCGGCGCCGCCGGCGCCGACGATCGTGTGCAGCTCGTCGACGAAGGTGATGATCTCGCCCTCGGCGTCGGTGATCTCCTTGAGGACGGCCTTCAGCCGCTCCTCGAACTCGCCGCGGTACTTCGCACCGGCGAGCATCGACGCGATGTCGAGCGAGATCAGCCGCTTGTTCTTGAGACCTTCGGGCACGTCGCCGTCGGCGATGCGCGCAGCGAGGCCTTCGACGATGGCGGTCTTGCCGACGCCCGGTTCGCCGATCAGCACCGGGTTGTTCTTGCTGCGCCTCGACAGCACCTGGATGCAGCGCCGGATCTCTTCGTCGCGGCCGATGACCGGATCGATCTTGCCGCTCTCGGCGAGTGCGGTGAGATCCTGGCCGTACTTCTCGAGCGCGGCGAACTTCTCCTCCGGATTCTGGTCGGTGACACGGTGCGAGCCGCGCACCTCCTTGAGCACCTGGAGCAGCTCCTCGGAGCCGACGTCGAGGCGGCTGTTCATCGCGAGCAGCAGGTGCTCGACGGACAAGAAGTCGTCGCGGAACTCCTGTTGGTACTTCTGGGCGTTCTCGACGACGTTGTTGAGCTCCTTGCTCATCCGTGGCTCGGCGCCGCCGTAGGCGTTGGGGAGCTTCTGGACCGCTTCGTCGGCCCGGTTGCGCACCATCAGCGGTGCCTGGCCGAGCTTCGCCAGCACCGCTGGCACGACGGTGCCCTCCTGGCGCATCATCGCTGCGAGAACGTGATCGGGGGTCAGCTCGGGATTGGCGCGTTCCTTGGCGTCATCGATGGCGGCCGAGAACGCCTCCTGGGTCTTCAGCGTCCACTTCTTCGGATCGATGGCCATGTTACTCCTTCACAGTTTGTATCAGCAATCTTGAGTCTGAGTGTATCAACTCGTGCCCGAAATCCCTCGAAGGTGCTCGATCACCGCATCGGCCATGGGTGCCAGCCCCTTGTAGTCCCGAACATCAGCGGGCAGCGATGCGACCGCACGGGCGAGGCGAACTGCGACGTCGCCCCCATCGGACACGGCGGGAAACGGCGCCACGTAGGTGCGCACGGTGAAAAGCACCACGCCGGTGACCGGAAACCGACGCATGGTCTCGCGCTCGATCCGGAAGAAGAGACCGTCGGGCTCGGGCAGCACCGGACGGGGAGCCTCGGTGCCGTCGACGGGCGTGTACTGGTCCGGCGTGTCGAGGATGTTCCAGGCGAGACGCCAGTAACTGCGCTCCGGTGCGAGCCGGGCGAAGAACCCGTCGATCGGATCCTCGAGCTGGTCGTTCAGGCGGGCGACAGGGGCGTGGACCCGCGCCATCGACAACCCGAGCTTGGAGCGCAGGTCCCACCGGTTGGGGAAGCACACCGAGCCCCCGCCGAACACCAGGCCCTCGTCGCGCTCGACCAGGAGGATCAGGTCCTCGGGCACCAACCGGGCCGCTGCGTCGAGCGGATGCAGGCTGCGGTCGAGTTCGGCGGTTCGGTAGCGGTCAGGCCATCGCTGACGGAGGTGCCCGACCAACGCGTCGGCGACCTCGCTCGACTCCGGCTCCACGTCGTCGAGCACGGCGAACACGGTGTCGGGGTGCTGAGCCATCAGCAGCGGTTTGGCAGCGATCGCTGCGTCGGAGTCGGAACCGAGCTCGATCCAGTCGCGCAGGTCGAGTGGTCGGACACCGAGCCGCCAGCGAAAGTTGGCCTCGCCGCTCGGCGCCGGCCCGTCCATGAACGGCAGGTACGGCGGCGTGGGTACGACCGCACCAACAGGCTTCATGCCCCGAACGCTAACCCGCCTCATCTCGCGCCGACGACGAGCTCGACGACCGGAGACGACCACTTCGCGCGTCGCTGGGGTGCGTCGGAGCGGGTCGGGCGGGCATGCTGGGACGATGAACGGCTCGATCCCACTGTCGATCCTCGACCTGGCGATCATCGGGCGCGGCGACACCGCTGCCGATGCGTTCACGAACAGCGTGACGTTGGCCCAGCGGGCCGAGGCCAGGGGCTACGAACGAGTCTGGTACGCCGAGCACCACAACATGGCCTCGATCGCATCGTCGGCCACCAGCGTGCTGATCGCCCACGTCGCCGCGCACACGTCGACGATTCGCCTCGGCGCCGGTGGCGTGATGCTGCCGAACCACAGCCCGCTCACGATCGCCGAACAATTCGGCACGCTCGCCACCCTGCATCCGGGCCGGATCGATCTCGGCCTCGGTCGGGCGCCCGGCAGCGATCAGAACACGATGCGAGCGATGCGGCGCGACGCCCGCTCGTCGGATCGTTTTCCGGACGACGTGCTCGAACTGCAGGGGTTCCTGCGGGGCGAGTCGAAGATCCCCGGTGTCACCGCCGTTCCGGGCGCCGGCACGAACGTACCGCTGTACATCCTCGGCTCGTCGCTGTTCGGCGCCAAGGTCGCGGCTCTGTTCGGGTTGCCGTACGCGTTCGCGTCGCACTTCGCGCCAGGTTCGCTGATCGACGCGATGCAGCTGTACCGGCGCGAGTTCCGCCCGTCCGAGCAGCTCGCCGAACCGTACGCGATCGCCGCAGTCAACGTGATCGCCGCCGACTCCGGCGACGACGCGAACGAGCAGTGGACGACCGTCCGCCGCAGGCGGATCGCCCGCTTCGTCGCGCCCGGGCGCGACCTCACCGACGACGAAGCCGATGCCGTCCTCGCCTCACCGCAAGGTCAGCAGATCGCGCAGATGATGCACTACTCCGCCGTCGGCACACCCGACCACGTGGCCGCGTATCTCGACGAGTTCGTCGAACTCGCCGGCGCCGACGAACTGATCACCGCCCACGCGTCGCCGACCATCGACCAACGCCTCCGCTCGGTCGATCTCCTCGCCGACGTGCACGACCCCGTCTCCGTGTCCGCCGCCGGCTGAGCAACACCATCGCCCGCCGTTCTCACCCGGGTCGAGGGCGGGCGATCCGCTCGCCCGCTTCCTACGCTGAGCGGGAAGGGTCATGCTCGCCGCCACCGACACGTTCACACTGACCGCCGGAGTGCTCGCCGTCGCGGCTGTCGTCGGCTTCGTCGCCTCACGGTTGAAACAGCCACTGATCGTCGCCTTCATCGCGGTCGGCATCATGGTCGGGCCGACGGGGTTCGGATGGGTGCGCGACACCGAGCCGTTGGAGTTGTTCGCCGAGATCGGCATCGCGATCCTGTTGTTCCTCGTCGGGCTCAAGCTCGACGTGCACCTGGTGCGCACCACGGGACGCGTGGCGTTGATCACCGGGCTCGGCCAGGTGCTGTTCACCTCGCTCGTCGGATTCCTGCTCGCCTGGCTGCTCGGGATGGATCCCACCGTGGCGCTCTACGTGGCGATCGCGCTCACGTTCTCGTCGACGATCATCATCGTCAAGCTGCTGTCGGACAAACGCGAACTCGAGGAACTCCACGGCCGTATCGCGCTCGGCTTCCTGATCGTGCAGGACATCGTGGTGGTCCTGGTGATGATCAGCCTCAGCAGCTTCGGTGGCGACCGCGAGGGTTCGGTCGCCGCCCAGTTCGGCCTGGTCGCACTGCAGGGCGCCGCGCTGCTGGTCGGCCTCGCAATCGTGATGCGGTGGGTCCTGCCGACGGCCATGAAGTACGTCGCCACATCGAGCGAACTGCTGGTGGTGACCGCGGTGGCGTGGGCGGTGTCGATCGCCGCGCTCAGCTCGTGGCTCGACTTCTCGGTGGAGGTCGGCGCGTTCCTCGCCGGCTTCGCACTCGCCTCCACCCCCTACCGCGAGTCGCTCGCGTCGTCGCTGTCGGGGCTGCGCGACTTCCTGCTGCTGTTCTTCTTCATCGAGCTCGGCGCGCAGCTCGACTTCTCGGCCATCAGCTCGCAGATCCCCGTCGCCATCGTGCTGTCGCTGTTCGTGCTGATCGGCAACCCGCTGATCGTGATGGTGATCATGGGCATCATGCGGTATCCGAAACGGGTGTCGTTCCTGTGCGGATTGGCCGTCGCGCAGATCAGCGAGTTCTCACTGATCCTGATCGCGCTCGGCCGCGACCTCGGCCATGTCGACAACGAAGCGGTCGGCCTGGTCACACTCGTCGGGATGATCACGATCGGGATGTCGACGTACCTGATCCTGTACTCGCACCAGATCTACGAACGGATCGCACCGCTGCTGTCTGTGTTCGAGCGCGAACGGACCCGCGACCTGCCCGAGGCAGAGCCGGTCGACGTCGACGTGATCGTGTACGGCTACGGCCGTTTCGGCCGTCACCTCGTCGAGCGACTGCTCGACGACGGTCGGGGCGTGCTGATCGTCGACTGGGACCCCCGACGTGAGCTGACCCCGGCCGCGACGGCGCACGGTGATCGAGTGTCGGTCGTGTACGGCGACGCCGACGACGCTGCCTATCCCGAGAGTCTGCCGCTCGCCGCCGCAACCTGGGTCGTGTCGACGATTCCGAGGGTCGAACCCAACAAGGTGCTGGTCTCCTCGCTTCGCAACTGGGGCTACAGCGGCAGCGTGGCGGTGACGGCGCACACCGACGAGGACGCGGCGATGTTCGATGCGCTGGTCGACGCCGGAGTGATCGACGAGGTGGTCCAGCCGTTCGACGACGCTGCCGACGACGCCTTGCGCACACTGTTCGCCCGCAACGACGGCACCGCCGACGTCACCTGACAGGGGGCGACGGCAGAGCGACGTCGTCCGCGTCGGCGCCGGCGACCGCGAGGCGCGACACTGTTGGCTCGTCGCAGTGTCGGCGAGGGGACCGAGCGAAGGGGAACGTGATGACCGAGAGCAACACCACCGCGGACGTCGATGTCGTAATCGTCGGCGCCGGGTTCGCCGGGATGTACGAGTTGGTGCGGATGCGTCGCGCCGGGCTGAGCGCCGTGGTGCTCGAGACCGCCGACGACGTGGGCGGCACCTGGTACTGGAACCGGTACCCGGGCGCCCGCTGCGACATCCTCACCGTCGACTACTCCTACAGCTGGGATCCCGAACTGCAGGAGGAGTGGACGTGGTCGGAGCGCTACGCCACCCAACCCGAGATCCTCCGCTACGCACAGTTCGTCGCCGACAAGCACGATCTGCGTCGCGACATCCGGTTCAACACCCGTGTGATCTCGGCGGCGTGGGACGACACCACCGACCGTTGGACGATCCGCACCGACACCGGCGACGACGTCACGGCGAAGTTCTACGTGATGGCCACCGGCTGCCTCTCGATGCCCAAGGTGCCCGACATCGCCGGTACCGACCGATTCGGCGGCGAGGTCTACTTCACCTCCACGTGGCCGCACGACGGCGTCGACTTCACGGGCAAACACGTCGCCGTGATCGGCACCGGCTCGTCGGCGGTGCAGTCGATCCCGTTGATCGCCGAGCAGGCCGACGAGCTCACCGTGTTCCAACGCACCCCGAACTTCTCGATCCCCGCACGCAACGGCGCGATCTCCGACGATCGCCTCGAGGCGTACCGCGCCGACCCCGCTGCGTACCGCGAAGCGGCACGCTGGTCGGGTGCCGGAGTACCGCGGGAGAAGCCACTGGTCGGTGCGCTCGACGTGTCCGACGAGGAACGCACGGCGCGCTACGAGGAGATGTGGGAGGCCGGCGAGCTGCTCGGCATCGGTGGCGCGTTCACCGACATCCTCTCCAACGCCGATGCCAACGACACGCTGCGCCGGTTCATCCACGACAAGATCCGCGCCACCGTGAACGACCCCGAGGTGGCCGAGGCGCTGTGCCCCACCAACCACTACGTCGGCACCAAGCGACCGTGTCTCGACACCAACTACTACGAGACCTACAACCTGCCCCACGTCCGCCTCGTCGACCTGCGCACCAACCCGATCGAGACGATCACCGAGACCGGCATCGACACGTCCGGTCCGGGCGGCGAGTCGGCCGAGTTCGACGCGATCGTGTTCGCCACCGGTTTCGACGCGATGACCGGAGCGATCGTCGGCGTCGACATCACCGGCCGTGACGGTGTGAAGCTGCGCGACGCGTGGGCGCACGGGCCCGAGACGTATCTCGGTCTGATGACCGTCGGTTTCCCGAACCTGTTCATGATCACCGGGCCGGGGAGTCCCTCGGTGCTGTCGAACATGATGGTGTCGATCGAGCAACACGTCGACTGGATCGCCGACACGCTGATCATGCTGCGCGACCGCGATCTCGACACGATCGAGCCGACCCCGCTCGCCCAGGAGCGGTGGGTACAGCACAGCAACGAGTTCGCATCGCTCACGCTGATGCCCATGGCGAACTCGTGGTACATGGGGGCGAACGTGCCGGGCAAGCCGCAGGTGTTCCTGCCGTACCCGGGCGGCGTCGACCGCTACCGGGCAGCGTGCGACGAGGTCGTGGACCGCGACCATCTCGGCTTCGTCCTCGACGGTCCCGGCGGCCGGCAGGTCAACGACGGCATCATCCGCGAGCTGAAGCCCGACGTGCAGGTGCTGCTCGAGACGATGGCCGAGATGCAGCTCCCACCGCTGGAGACGATGGGCGTCGACGGCGCCCGCATGTTCATGGAGGCATCCGGTGCCGCGATGCCCCCGGGGCCCGAGGTCGGTGAGGTCGTCGACGGCACGCTGCCGGGCGCCGACGGGTCGAGCCTCGAGTACCGGCTGTATCGGCCGCCGACCGAGGGACCCCATCCGCTGGTGGCGTACTTCCACGGCGGCGGGTGGGTGCTCGGCAGCGCAACGTCCGACGACCCGCTGTGCCGCTACCTGTGCGTCAACTCGAACTCGATCATCGTGTCGGTCGACTACCGCCATGCCCCCGAAGCCCGCTTCCCGGCGGCCGCCGATGACGGCCTCGCCGCGGCCACATGGATCGCCGACCATGCCGACCGACTCGGTGGTGTGCCGGGCCGGATCGTGGTCGCCGGTTGGAGTGCCGGCGCGAACGTGGCGGCGGTCACCGCACAGCAGGCGAAGCTGGCCGGCGGGCCGACGATCGTCGGCCAGGTGCTGCTGAACCCGGTCACCGACGGCACCACGCACCGGCCGTCGCACACCGAGAACGCCGACGGCTACGCCCTCACCATGGACGTGATGAACTGGTTCTGGGACCACTACTGCGACCCGACGGACCGGGCTGATCCGAAGGCATCACCACTGCTCGCCGACGACCTGTCGGGGCTGCCACCGGCACTGGTGATCACCTGCCAGTTCGACCCGCTGCGCGACGAAGGCGACGCCTACGCCGACGCGCTCGCAGCCGCCGGCGTGTCGGTCGAGCACCTGCAGTGCCCCGGCCAGACCCACACGGCGATCCCAGCGGTCGATGCGATGGTCACCTCGGAGTACGCCCGGGTTGCGATGGCCGACGCACTGCGCAACTTCGCAGGCGTCCCCGTCGACGCCTGAACTGTCGAAGTCGGCCCGACACCGTGTGACAGGTGCGGGCAACGATGTCACACCCCGTCGGTAGCGTCGGTCGGATGGCTTCGCTGTCGCGGCATCGGCCTGCGCACGTCGCGCAGGGGACGTGGCGCAGCGGCGCGCTGCACGTGTGGGGCTGGAACGGCATCGACACCGCACCCATGGCCTGGCTCTACGGCGGGTTCCGCGCGCTCGATGCCGACGGGCAGCGCACCGGCTGGCACGACACACCGGTGTCGTACGGCGCAATCGGGCGACTGAGCCTCGACATCGACGGACGACCCTCGCTGCACGCGTCGTCGGTGCAGCTCGACGCGATGGGCACTGCCGTGTGGCTGTCGGAACTCCCCGGATCCGAATTCCTGTCCGACTCGCTCGCCTGGTTCGCCCGGGTCGCCGAACTGGCACGCCGCACCGTGTCGGCCGGGCGCATCACCCCGGTGATCGTGAACGAGGGCCCGTTCACCGTGGCCCGATGGACGCCGATCACCACCGAGTCGATCGACACCACCATCGCCGCGCTCGACACGTCGATGCCGCCGATCTGTACGGCTGGCTCGGGCGTCGCCGCCGGCACGATCTACGCGCAGCTCGTCGACGGCATCGCCCGTGCGTTCCTCTTCCAGTACGGGTGGAAGGCCGACCTCGGGCGCCAACGCAAACCCGAGATCCAGGTCCTGCGCGCGGCGTTCGGCGCACTCGCCAAGCCCGACCACGTGGTGCGCGGCGGCACCGACGAGTTCGACGGCGCGCTCCGTCAGCTGCGCGACGAACTCGACCGGCACCACCGCCGACTCGCCGGCGAACCCGTGGTGGTGCCGCGCATTCGCCTCGTGATCTCCGACGACCCCGGCGACTCGTGGGTCGTGCGCCTGGAGCTGGTCGACGACACCGACAGTTCGCGGTGGTGCACCGCGAACGACGTGTGGGACGCCAATGACACCGCCACCGAGGTCGCCAAGGGCGCGCAACACCTCGACCGGTTGCGTGAGCTCGTCGGTGCCACCGTCGAGCAGGTCAAGGTGATTCCCGGCCTCGCCGATCTGGCGCTCGAACACGAACCCACCCAGATCGAACTCGAACTCGACGTCGCCGAGGACTTCCTCGACATCGCCCCGGTCGAGCTGCAGCGCATGGGCATCGAGCTGATCGGACCCGAGCGACTCGTTCGCACTCGGGTGAGCATCAACGGCGAGGCCACACCGTCGCCGGCCGACGACCGCAAGAAGCAGTTCGGCAAGGAAGCGCTCGTCGAATGGAAGATGGTGATCGGCAACGAGGAGATCTCCGATGCCGAGATCGCCCGGGCCGAGGAGGCCGGGGCGTCGTTGCTGCACACCGGCCACCGCTGGGTGCGCATCGACGCCGACGAACTGCGTCGCAAACGAGCCAGGCTCAACGAACTGCAGACCACCAAGGCCGTGGTCACCCCCATCGAGCTGCTGCGCCTCGCCAACGACGAGAGCCTCGGCGACGGCGGCAACGATGCCGACGGCGACCACCCGGACGACGCCGCACGCGCGCCGCTGATCACCGTGCACGGCGAGTTCGACGAGACCGGTTCGGGCGCCGGCGCGGCGACCGAGACCGACTGGGTGCACAACCTGCTGGCCGGCCTGCCCGACGAGCGCCTCGACGAGGTACGCGAGTCGCCCGAGTTCACCGGCGAGCTGCGCCACTACCAACGACGCGGGCTGTCGTGGCTGCAGTTCCTCGCGAAGCTCGGTCTCGGCGGCTGCCTCGCCGACGACATGGGTCTCGGCAAGACCGCCACCACCCTCGCCCACCTGCTCGAACGTCCCGGCCCCCACCTGGTGGTGTGCCCGCTCAGCGTGGTGCGCAACTGGAGCCAGGAGGCCGCCCGCTTCACCCCGAAACTCGAGGTCACCATCCACCACGGCGCCAACCGCAAGCAGGCCGCCGCCGACGACATGCTCTTCACCACCGATCCCGAGCGCCAGCTGGTGATCACCACCTACGGTCTGCTGCCGCGCGACCTCGAACATCTCGGCGACGTCGACTGGTCGACCGTCGTTCTCGACGAGGCGCAGATGGTGAAGAACCCCAACACCAAAGCGGCCCGCGCGGTGCGCCAGCTGCGTGCTGGACAGAAGCTCGCCCTCACCGGCACGCCGGTCGAGAACCGGTTGAGCGAGCTGTGGTCGATCCTCGACGCGGTCAACCCCGGCCTGCTCGGGAGCCTGCAGAAGTTCCGCGAGCGCTTCGGCACACCGATCGAACGCCACGGCGACGCCGAGGCCGCGGCCCGGCTGCGTCACATCACCCGGCCGTTCATCCTGCGGCGCACCAAGGCCGACAAGCGGTTGCTGCCCGACCTGCCCGACAAGATCGAACAGATCGCCTACGCCAAGCTCACCCGTGAGCAGGCCACCCTGTACCAGCAGGTGGTCGACCAACTGCTGGTCGACGCCGAGCAGGCCAAGGGCATGCGCCGCCGCGGCCTCGTGCTCGCGGCGCTGATGCGCCTCAAACAGATCTGCAACCATCCGGCCCACGCGCTCGGCGACGGCTCGCGCCTCGCCGGTCGCTCCGGCAAGCTCACCCGTTTCGATGAACTGGTCACCGAACTGCTCGACGCCGATGAACGCGCCCTGGTGTTCACCCAGTTCCGCGAGATGGGTGAACTGCTGCGCAGCCACGTGAGCGATCAGTTCCACTTCGACGCACCCTTCCTCCACGGTGGTGTCTCGCGGACGGGCCGCGACCGGATGGTCGACGCCTTCCAGGATGGCTCCGGGCCACCCCTGCTCCTGGTGAGCCTGAAGGCCGGCGGCACGGGGCTCAACCTCACCGCTGCCAGCCAGGTGATCCACTACGACCGCTGGTGGAACCCGGCGGTCGAGGACCAGGCCACCGACCGGGCGTGGCGTATCGGCCAGGACCGCACCGTCAACGTGCACAAGCTGGTGTGCGAAGGCACCGTCGAGGAACGCATCGGTGTGGTGATCGATGACAAGCGCAAGCTCGCCGAGTCGGTCGTCGGCACCGGTGAAGCCTGGCTGTCGGAGCTGTCGACCGACGAACTCCGCGACCTCGTCGTGCTGGAGACCGACTCGTGACCCGGCCACGCAAGCCGTTCGGGGCCAACCATCCGGGTCGTCTCCCGGCGACGATGATGAAGGTGCTCGCCGCCGAGATGACCGATCCGTCGCGCCTGCGTCGCGGCAAGCAGTACGCGAAGGACGGTTCGGTGCTCGACATCGTGATCGACCCGGGCACGGTCACCTGCGAGATCCAGGGCTCACGATCGACCCCCTACATCGCGGTCGTCACCGTGACACCCGGCGACGGCATGCCGCTTCGTCGTGACGTGCAGTACACGTGCACCTGCCCCGACGGCGACAACTGGGACAACGACGCCTGCAAGCACGTCGTCGCCACGCTGTTCACGCTCAGCGACGAGTTCCTCCTCGAACCCGAGCTGCTCGATCTGTGGCGCAACCGGGCCGATGCCGACGATCCTGACCTCGACGACCCTGACCTCGACGAGCCGAAGCTCGACGACGCCGACGAGACCGGCGAGGGACCGGCCCGAAGCGAACGCCGCCGAGGTCATCTCCGACTCGTGGGGTCGGAACCCACCGATCGGGATCGACGGTTCACACCGACGGGGCCCCGTGCCGACCCACTCGCCGACCTCCTCCGGATTCCCGACGGCACCGCCCTCCCCGACGTCGGCAGCATCGATCGCATCGAACCGCAGCTTCCGAGGTCGCGTGAGTTGGCGAACGTCCTGCGCGACGCCTTGGGCAACCTGCGTATCGAATGGGACTGAACCACGCCACCCTTTCGGGATGCCCTCCACGTAGCGTAGGCGCACCCCTACACTCAGTGCATGGTCGCCAACACCGCCCGGGTCGCTGACGCGCTGCTGACGAACGTCGACCGAGTCGTCCGGGGCAAACGCGACGAGATCCGTCTCGCCCTGTGCTGTCTGCTCACCGAAGGACACCTGCTCCTCGACGACGTCCCCGGCACCGGCAAGACCAGCCTCGCCAAGGCGCTCGCCAACTCGATCTCCGGCACGTGGACCCGTGTCCAGTTCACACCCGACCTGCTGCCGACCGACATCACCGGTGTGATGGTGTTCGACCAGCGGACCAGCACGTTCACATTCCGCGAAGGCCCGGTGTTCACCAACGTGCTGATCGGCGACGAGATCAACCGTGGCAGTCCGAAGACACAGTCGGCACTGCTCGAGGTGATGGAGGAACGCCAGGTCACCGCCGATGGCGTCAGTCGCCTGGTACCGCGCCCGTTCCTGGTGATCGCCACCCAGAACCCGCGCGATTTCCAGGGCACCTTTCCGCTCCCCGACGTGCAGATGGACCGATTCTCGATGCGCCTCACGCTCGGCTACGCCGACCCGGACACCGAGGTGTCGATCCTCGAGAACTTCCATCGCCACCGTGCCGGTGACGACATCGGCGCTGTGACCGACCCCGAGGAGATCGATCGGGCGATCACCGAGGTCGACGGCGTCAGCGTCGTGCGATCCGTCCACGACTACATCGTGCAGATCGCCAACGCGACGCGTTTGCACCCAGACCTCCGGCTCGGCGTCTCGACGCGGGGCACGCTCACGATGCTGCGCGTCGCCCGAGCCTTCGCCGCGACCGACGGACGCGACTTCGTGTCACCGGACGACATCAAGGCCGTCGCTGCACCCGTGTTCGGACACCGCATGGCACTCACCGCCGAAGCAGAGTTGCGGGGCGTGCGGATCGAGACGGTCCTCGCCGACGTCATCGACGAAGTCCCGGTACCGCGCAACCGCGAGAGCTGACGGTGCTGACCAGGTCGGGTCTCGGTGCGGTCCTCTCCGCCGTCATCCTCGCCGCGTTCGGATGGTGGTGGGGCTACGAGGAGATGATCGTCGCCGGGATCGGCGTGGCGGGGGTCGTCGTGACGGCGATCTGGATCTCGCAACGCCCACCGCGAGCCGTGGTGCGACGACAGCTGTCAGCAGTTCGGATCCCGCGCGGCGACCCGATCCAGCTCTCGTATCGGGCGAGCAACGCCACCCGCTTCGGATCAGCCGAAGCAACCATCATCGACCGCTGCGACGGCGTCGAAGCCACGGCCGAGCTCCCCCAGGTCCCACCGAACACGGAACTGGTGGTGCCCGGCACCATCGCGACGCGTCGCCGCGGCGTGTTCGACGTCGGGCCGCTCGAGATCCAACGGATCGACCCGTTCTGGCTCAGCGTCGGACGCCGCCGCGACGACCGGCTCAGCCAGGTCATCGTGCACCCGAAGATCTACGACCTCGTCGGCCCGCACGGGGCCGTGCGGGTGGTCGAGAACGAATCGGTGCTCCGGCGAGCGACGTCGGACCCGATGTCGGGATTCGTCTCGATGCGCGAATACGTGGCCGGCGACGACCCCCGCATGATCCACTGGCCGACCACCGCCCGAACCGGAACGCTGATGGTACGCGAACACGTCGAGGTGCGCCGGCCCGAGTTCACCGTCGTGCTCGACACCGCGGGCAGCGTCGGGACGCCCGACGACTTCGAAGAGGCCGTCGACGTGGCAGCGACCTTGGCGGTGCACGCCCTGCGCACCGGTCTCGACGTCGTGGTCAGGACCACGAACCGGGCCCACCCAGGTCGGTCGTCGCCGCTGACCGATGACGCCGACGTGCTCGACCTGCTGACCCCGGTGCAGCAGTGCAGCGGGGTGGACGTGCTCCCCGTGAGCGCACTGTTCACCGGAGGATTCGATCACACATCCGTGCTGATGGTCACCGGCCCCGCGGGCCCGTCCAGCCGTTTCGCGTCATCCGAGCGTTTGTCGATCGTGCGGATCGGTGTCGGGGCGACAGCTGACCGGGGCGTCGTGCTGGCCGCCACGGACGCACGGGAGTTCGTGCGTCGTTGGAGGTCGTGGGGATGACCGACACGGGAATCGCACGGGCCCGCATCCTCGTGCTGATGGCGATCGGGGCCATCATCGGCGTCGCCGCCGGCGGCATCTTCGACGAGTACCAGTGGCCGCTGCTCGTTGCACCCCTGGCTCCCGGCGTCGTCATGATCGTGTTGGTCGAGCGTGGTGCGATGGTGCGCTCCGTTGCGACGGCACTCGCCGTGCTCGTCTCGGTCGGGGTGGCCCTGTGGGGTACCGACGGCTCGGTCGATGACCTCGTCGACGCGTTCACGGCCGGGCCGCAACGCCTCCTGTCGACCGAATGGCCGAGCCCGGTGCGAGCCGATCTCGTCGGAACGATCGCGGCCCTGACGGCCACGGCGACTGCGCTCGCTGCCGAGTTGGCCCGCCGGAAGCGGTGGCATCTCGCACCGCTCATCCCGCTGGTGGTGGTCGCCGTGATCGTGGTGGGGCTCAGTGCACCACTGGGCGTGCGGTGGGGGCTGGTGATGGCGATGGGAGCAGCGGCGATCGTGTTCGCGAGCCTTCGCGACGACGAGGGGCTGCGTCACCGCCTCCGACTGTTGCGCGGCGAGCGACGGCTGGCACCGTTGCTCGCGGTCGCGGTCGCCACCACGGCGATCGTCAGCCTCCCGATCGCCATGCAGGTACGCGCCGACCCACGCCGCAACGACGCTGCCCAGCAGACCGCACCACTGCTCGACCCGATCGAAGCCACGAACGCCCTGCGCTCCCTCGAGCCGTCGATCGTCCTGCACGAGGTCGACGCGTCCTGGTCGGGGACCGCCCCGCGCCTGTGGCGGACAGCGGCACTGGAGAACTACGACGGCGTCCGATGGACACCCGACCTCACCCTGCGGCCGATCGGCAGGACACTCGGCCCTGCGCAGGATCCGGTCATCGACTACGACATCAGCTTCCTCGACGACGACATCTCGCTCGTTCCGTTCCCGGGCAGCCCCGTCTCGGTCGATGCCGGCGTGGAAACCGACCCGGAGCGCACCGTGGTGCGGCTCGTCGAACGACCGGACGTCGGCGACGTCATCGCCGCCAGCGCCACTGCAGTGCCGACACCCGACGACGCCGCGGTGGTGGGGCTGGCGGTGCGGCCCGTCCAGGACGAAGTGTCGGGCCTCTCCGAGTTGGCCCGGGAGCTGGGGGGCGAGGGCACCATCCTCGAGCAGCTGCGACGGATCGAGTCGACGATGCGCGACGATTGGCAACTCGACAGCGACGTACAGGGCGGTGGCCTCCAGCAGGCGCTGATCGAACGGTTCCTGCGCGACACGAACCGCGGCAACTCCGAGCAATTCGCCAGCGGGTTCGCGTTGCTCGCCGGATCGTTGGGTGTGGATGCCCGTGTCGCCACCGGCTTTCTGATCGAGCCGACGACCGCCGCCACGTTCGGCCTCGAATCGGCCGATGCCACCGTCTGGCCAGAGGTACGCCTCGACGACGGACGTTGGTTGCCGTTCGGTCCCGTGCCATTGCAGGAGGTGTCCGGTGGAGAACCGCCGCCCCCCGAACCTCAGGTGCAGTCACCGGCCGCCCCGCAGCCACCGATCGCACCCCCGCCCGAACCAGCCACCGATGCCGGCGACACCGAGACCGACGAGCAGCAGACCACCGAGAGCGCACTGTCGACGGCACTCACCTGGGCATTGCGGGGTGTCGTGGTCGTCGGTCTCGCAGCACTGCCGGTGCTCCTCGCCGTCGCGACGATCCTCGGTGTGAAGTTCCGTCGTCGGCGACGCCGGCTGCGCGCCGCGAATGCCGCGGCGCGCATCAGAGGGGCATGGGCGACGGCCACCGACGCGCTCGTCGACGCCGGCTTGTCGATCGGGCCCTCGTCGACCGACACCGAGATCGCCGGGGCCGGTGAGGCGATGGTCACGGGCGCCCGGCGTCCACTCAGACGCCTCGCGTCGCTGTCGACCTCGGCCACGTTCGGGGTGCCCGCGCAACCCGAACTCCTCGCCGACGACGCCACCACGTGCCTGGTGACCGTGGAAGCGGCCATGGCGGAGGAGCGATCGTGGTCGCAGCGTGCGCGATGGCGTCTGAGTCTGCGGTCGCTGCGCCCCTCGACGCGTTCGCCCGTGGCCGACTGACCCCGATCAGGGCACGGTCGTCGCGGGACTGGTCGGCGGACTGGTCGGCGGAGTCGTCGTGGTGGGGGTCGTCGTCGTGGTGGTGGTTGTCGTGGTCGTCGTGGTGGTGGTGACCGGTGGCGAAGCACTGACCGTGACGGTGGCGGTGCGCGAGGTGTCACGGGTGTCGCTCACCCGATAGGTGAACGATCCGGATGCCGGCGCCGTGACCGTGTAGGTCAATGCGTCGACGGCCTCCACGACCAGTCCGCCCGACACGACCACGAGGTCCTCGACCACCAACGGGTCGCCGTCCGGGTCGCTGGCGTCGAGGGTGAAACTGGTCGGGGTATCGATGGTGACCGTCACGGTCTGGTCGGCGGCGGTGGGCGCGAGATTGCGTCCCGTCACCGTCACGGCGACCGGCGCAGAGACGCCACCGTCGGCGTCTTCGACCGTGTAGCTGAACGAAGCCCGCCCGCTACCGTCCTGCGGATCGACGGTGACCGATCGACCGTCGCCACCGATGGTGACGGTGCCGTCGGCCCCGTTGGAGAACGCCACGGTCGCCGGAACGCTGCGGATCTGGAGTGCGGCGTTCGGGCCGTCGCGGTCGGTGTCGTTGTCGACGAGCGACACCGTCGTGGCGTGGCCGTCGGACACGTCGATCCGGTCGGCGACGGCAACCGGGGCCGAGTTGGCGACGACGACCGTGACGGCGACGCTGGTGGAGAGCCCTCCAGGATCCCGCACGGTCACGGTGAAGGTCGTGGGTCCGACGGGTACCTCCACGCCCGGTGCCACGACCACACGCGCCGCTTCGACGCTCACCCAGCCGGGCGCGTCGAGAACATCGACGATCGCGAGCGGCTCGTCGTCGGTGGCCAGGTCGGTCACCGGCACTTCACGCGACGTGGTACGAGCCAGGTTGATCGTCTTCGGCTGTGCGACCGGATCCTGATTCACGTCGATGGTGATCCGACCGCTCGTCCGCAACCGGCACGAATTGACGACCGAGTACGTGATCGTGACGTTGCCGTTCTCCCCCGCCGGTGGCGTGTAGACCCCGTTGGCGTATCCGGTCGGGGCGACCACGTCGACGATGGCTCCGTTCGACACGTAGACGTTGGGATCGATCGCGATCGGCTGCTGGTAGCCGGTTCGCAGGAATGCATCCTCGGCCACCGGCGTCGACTCGGCACACGGGCGCACCGAGATCCGCACGACAGCGTCGTCGCTGAGCTCGCCGTCGCTGACCTGGTAGCCGACGATCGCAGTGCCGCTGGCCCCTGGGGAGGCAGTGAACGAGATCGTGCGGTCGGAGGTGACGTTCGCCGTGCCGAGTTGCGCGTCGGGGGCACCGACGATCGTGAGACTGAGAGCGTCGCCGTCCGGGTCGCTGTCGTTGAGCAGGACTGCGACGCGTGTCGTTCCGCCGTTGACGAGGTCTGCGGTGTCGTCGACGGCCTCGGGTGGACGGTTCAGCGGGGGTTCGATGCGCAACACGATCTGGGCGGTCGCCGTCAGCCCGTCTCCGTCGCTGATGGTGTACGTGGCGATGGCCTCACCGACGAACTCCGCTGCCGGTGAGATCGTCACCGTCGAACCCGTCAGCGATGCACTGGCGTCGCCCGACACCATCGAGGCCGACACCACACTCAACCCACCTGGCGTCTCATCCGGGTCGGAGTCGTTGACGAGCACGCTGAACTGCTGCGGAGTGCCCGGTCCGAAGATGCTCCTGGTGTCGTCGACGGCGATCGGTGGCTGATTGGCCTTCTCGGTGATGCGGATCAGCAGACGACCGAGCGAGACGGCACCTTCCTCGTCGGCAACCTGGTAGTTGATCGTCGTCGTCCCGACGATCGACCCGGCGACGAAGGTGATCGTGTTGTTCGTGCGCTGCGCCGTCCCGAGGATCGGCGCCGTCGACGACACCACTTCGAGCGCCGAACTGTCGCCGCCGGGGTCGACGTCGTTGCGCGCCACGTTGATCGAGGCCGTCGCCCCGACCTCGACGGTGAGCGAATCGTTGTTCGCGATCGGCGGCTCGTTGGTCAGCTGCGGCTCGCGGACCGAGACGATGATCGACGCCGACGCCCGCAAGCCCCGTTGGTTGGTGACCTCGTAGTTGCAGCGGAACGCCCCCGACTCGCCCGGCGGCGGGTCGAAGCGGACCTGGTTGTCGGCCGTGACGGTTGCACTGCCTCCCGATGGGCAGCCGACACGACCCGCCAGCGTCGGGCGGCCACCGGACGGGTCGCCGTCGTTGCGCAGCACGTCGATCGTCACGGGCACGTCGACGAAGGTGAACGTGGAGTCGTCACGGGCGAACGGCGGCACCAGCAGGGCCTCGGGGAGCACGGTGATCGAGACGTCGCCCTCGACCTCGTGGCCGTTGCCATCGCTCACCGTGTAGGTGAAGCGGGCGCTCACCTGTTCGGTGTCGTCCGCGAGCGCCGCAGCAGTGAACTGGATGCGCTCACGGTCGAAGATGACAACTTGGCCGCCCGAGTTCTCGGGTTGCGTCACGGCGACGATCGTCAGCGGATCGCCGTCGGGGTCGACGTCGTTCGACACCACGTCGACGACGACGGTCTGCCCCACCACCGCCTTGTCGGAGTCGGCGGTCACGACGGGTGGCCGGTTGGGTTCGACGTCGTCGATCACGTCGACCAGTACCGAGCCTCGAACCACATGCCCACGTCCGTCGTCGATCTCGTATTCGAAGGGTGTCAGTGCCGGCGCGCCGGCGCGGGCGACGATCGAGAGCTGTTCACCCTCGACGTCGACGTCGAGGCCCTCGGGAAGCGGCTCGATCACGGTGAGGGTGAGGGTGTCGCCGTCCGGGTCGGAATCGTTGAGCAGGACCGGCAGCGGGGTGACCACGTTACGACGGAGTCGCACCGAGTCGGGTCGCGTGGTCGGGGGACGGTTCTCGTCGTCGATGCGGGCAACTTCGACACGTACCTCGACGTCGTCACCGACCGCATCCCGCGAGTCGACCGGCCGGTACGAGAAGAGAGCGGCGCCCTCGAACCCCTCGACGGGGGCGAAGCGCAGTGCCGGCAACCCCGACGGACCGACGACCTCGGTGACCTCGCCCAGCGATGCCTGGCCGACACCTTCCGGCGGCGAGAACCCACCGATGCGGAGCGCATCTCGTTCGGGATCGACGTCGTTGAGCAACACCTCGACGATCACCGGCACGCCCGCACCGGTCTGTGCCAGATCGGCCACGCCGACCGGCGGTTTGTTGGTGGCATCGGTCGCGAGCAGCGCGATGCGCACGGTGGCTGTTGCCGTGGTCCCGTTGCCGTCCACGATGGTGTACTCGAACTCGTCGTCGCCGACGTAGCCCGAATCGGGTGTGTAGACGACCGTCGAGGCCGTCTTGATGTCGACCTGACCGTGACCGGGCACACCCACCTCACTCACGGCGATGGCCTCGCCGTCAGGGTCGTAGTCGTTCGCCGTCACCTGCACCGGCACGGAGGCGCCCGACCGGGCAGTGACCGGGTCGTCGATGGCGACGGGCGGATCGTCGATGCCGTCGCCGTCCGGTTCGCGCACCTCCGGCTCGCTGGCCGCAGAGTCGTCCGCCCCGGTGGTGTCCCCTGTTGCGGACTCACCGGCGTCGACGACGTCGCCACCCTCGTCGATCACCAGGATTCCCTGGGCGGCCTTGTCGACCGCTTCGAGCCGCCAAGGATTGATCGCCCACACGAAGTCGCCGGCGCTGTCGTCGACCCACACGAGATCGGTGGTGCTGTGCACGCGCAGTGCGGCGTCGGACGACACCGTGGTCGACTGATCATCGAGGATCCGCCCCGCGCGCCAGTCGAAGCGAACGATCGAGCTCGGACCACGGCGCACGACCGCCGCGGCATCACCGGCGATGGCGAGCGAATCGGCACCGTCGAGTTCGAGACCGTCGATGGTCGACGACTCGTCGATGCCGTTCGTCGAAACGCACCACAGGTCGTCGTCGGCACCCACCCATCCGCAGTCGGCGGCGGGGCCCTGGACCTGGGCGATGATCTCGCTGGCGTCGGCATCGGTCGCCAACGCCTGCCACGAGCCGCCGGCCAGCCTGGCCCGGCGATTCGCCCGGTCGACCACCAACGGTCGGTTGCCGACGAGCGTCAGCACGGCGTCGTCGGTGCCGAGCGGTTCGCTCGTCGTTGCCGACGAGGTGGTCCTCCGGAGGTCACCGTCGACGATGGACCAGATCGATCCGTCAGGTGCGATCAGCGTCGACGAGCCGATCTCGACAGGAAAGCCGAGCGGTTCACCATCGGCAGGCACGAGTGTGGCCGCGCCGTCCACAGGGTTGACGACCACCAATCCCGCTTGTCCGACCGCTGAGATCGCCTGTCCGTCACCGAGGGTCGCCAGACCGAACGGCGTGCCCAAGCTCAGTTCTGCCGAATCGATCGATCGGGCCTCGGCGGTCGTGTCGTTCAACACGTAGGCACCTGCGCCGGCCTCGGCAACACTGAGTCGCTCGCCCTGGACCGCGGCGTCGAGCCCGGCGAGGGCGCGTCCCGCGTAACCGTCGATCAGCACGACCCGACCCGTGGGCTGATGGACGAACCAGCGGGTGGCGCGCGCCGACGCGGCGTCGACCGCCGCCAGCCCGTCGGACCGGACGACGACGGTGATGGCGAAGATGGCCGCGACCGTCAAGGTGATCGCGGCGACCGTCTTTCGCCAGCTGACCGTTGACGTCACGAACCCTCCTCCTGGATCTCTCCGATTCACTCCGACTGCCGCATCTCACCGAAGCAGCCATGTTCGTCATCGGCAGGTAGGGGTCCGAACTCAAGAAGATGTTCACGTTTCGTCAACCGACGCGCCCCGGGGGCGTCGTCGCAATCGCCGCCGGGTGCGCGTCAGCAACGACGGGCGCCGTTCGGGGACTTCGAGCGATGAGTCGCTGAGGCGTTCGATCACCCACGGTCGCCGAACGACACCGTCGAGGTGGCGCACGGAGGTGACCGCGTCGACCGGCAGCAACCGTCCGGCGAGGCCCGCAGCACCCAGAGCCGCTCCCAGTGCGACCGCCACCCGTTGTGGCGCGCGGAGGTCGTGCGCAGGGAAGGGCGGATACGGCTCGTCGAGCACACGGAGGCGGACGTCGAGTTCGGTCCCGGGTGGCACGTGGCCGAGTTCGTCACCGACGAGTCGCCCGACTTCCTCGGACAGCTCGTCCGCTGCCAGCGTCGACTCGAGTCGGTTGACACCGAGGGGAACATCGGTGACGGTGACCGACGGGTGTTCGCGATCGCCCTGCTCGATGACGGCCGCCGCCACCGGGACCCGGCCGTCGTAGGCCGCGGCCCACGACGAGTCCTCGCTGACGTCCCGACGGGCGATCGTCGCCCCACGGGGTTGGACGCGTTCGAGCGAGATCGGCGCCGGCTCGATCGACACGTCGACGAACCCGGCTCGCTCGGCGAGTTCCTGGACCCGCAGCGACTGGCCCGCGTCCCAACGCAACGCCAGCATCCACCGCCGAGCGTCGACGTCGACGAGCATCGACGAGAACACTCCGTGCTCGTCGGCGAGTTCGTGGCGGAGCTGGTTCAGCTCGGGGCCGGTACGACCCGTGACGTCGACGCGTTGCAGGGTGGTGCCGGCCGGGAACCACGCGACCCTCGTCGGTGCGTCGTGGTCGCCGAGGCGGCCACGGGTACGCACGAGCGCATCGAAGAGTACGGCGTTGTCGTCGAACCGGGCCACCGGCACCTCGCACACGGCAACCACCCGTCCGGCATGGTCGCTCGACAGACGCACCCCGCGCACGAGGTGGCGTGACACCTCGAGACCGATCCCGTCACCGCGCTTGGCCATCAGCGCTGCCCATTGTTCGCGGGTACGGGTCGGCTCACGGCCAGGATCGGGCTGACGTCGCCGTCGACGACGAGCAGACCACCCCCGGGGCCGAACCTCGGTAGCCGGGCGCCGAGCGACACCCGGATGATCTCCCCGTCGGTGGCAGCCGGACGCAACAGCACGCCGTGGCGGAATCTGATCAACGGGCGAGTCCAGTGACCCGCTGAACGCAGGTCGTCGTTGCGTCCTGCGACCACCACGATCAGGTCGTCGGAGCGCAGTGCGGCGAGACGTTCGAAGCTTTGTCCGCCGAGCCGGTCGGCGTCGTCGATCAGGACGAGCCGTCGACCGTCGTACTGCTCGACCCGGTCGACCCATGCGCTGATCTCCCCCGGCGTCGCCGGGAGATCGACGTCGACGAATTCGCCCAATGGGCCGCCCCGCGCCGCCACTGCAAAGGTCGCCAGACCCGGCTCCACCAACTGCGCGGCCGCAGCGAACGCCGCCAGTACCGTTGATCGTCCGGTGCCTGGCGAGCCGGTGACGACGAGATTCTCGCCGAACGGCACCTTGGCCGACGCCGGTGCCGCCGTGCGCAGGTCGAGCCCCACGGGAACCGACAACACCCGGTCGGAGCAGTGGGAGGCCTGCACGACGTCACCGATCGTGACGTTCGCCGGCATCGGCTCGATCCGGGTGACCGGACGCTCCCGCGGTCGGTCAGCGCTCAGGTCGGCGATCCGGTCCGCCACCCCCGCCGGCGGCTCGACGACCTGCAGCTCGACCTTGTCGCTGGGCCGGACCGCCCTGCCCGGGACGAACTCCGGTAGGTCATCTGGCCGCAAACCGAAGCCGGCGTACCCGGTCCGGTCGTCCAGACGCATCACCAGACGATCGGGTATCCGGGCAGCAATCGACGTGGGGACCGCTCGCTCCTGCTTGGCGGTGACGACAGCGCACATCCCGAACGAGCGACCGTCGCGGATGACCTCGTCGAGCATGGCCCACGTGCCTTCGAGGTCGTGGCGATCGTCGAGCTGGCGGCGCAACGAAGCGAGGTCGTCGATCATCAGCACGATCGTCGGCTCGCCGGCGCGGACCGCTACCGGGTCCAGCTGCTCAGCGAGCGTCTTGCGATGCGTGAGCACGCTCGACAGGTACACCGCCACCCGGTGCACGCGTTCGAGGTCGTCGACCCCGACCACTGCTCCGGTGTGGGGGAGCGCAGCGAGCGGCGCCAGCGTGCCCGTGTCCGCGTCGATGCAGAAGAGGTGTGCATCGTCGGCCGCATGCCGCTCCGCCAGCCCGAGCGCCAGGGTCACCAGCAGCGACGAAGTTCCTGCACCCTCGAGCCCGTACACGAGCAGGCTGCCGTCTGCTCCGGGGATCCACCAAGCCGCATCCTGGCGCTGTTCGTCGGGAAAATCGACGAGCGCGAAGGGCACGCCGTCACCGGGATGACGGCGGTTGAACTCGTCGTAGGGCAACGACGTCGGCAACGGATCGGGGAACAGGCGCCGCTGTCCGGTCTGCTCCAGGTCGGCAGCGGCGGCGGCGATCGCAGCGACCAGCCGATCGAGGTCGGTCGGAACGACGGCTGCCGACTTCGGATCGAGCGACGACCGCACGAGTCGGTTCTCCATCGGTGTGAGCTCGCGTCCGACCACGAACGGTCGGACGTCGACGACGTGCTCGTCGGTGGCGGCGTCAGCGACGGCGACACCGCTGGAGTACGCCGACTGGAACATGACCAGGTCACCCGCTCCACGACGCGCGTATCCGCGTCCAGGGGTGCGTCGGGGGAGCAGGGCGGCGTCGTTCGACCCGAGCACGTCGCGCGAGTCACCGTCGTCCTGCACCCGTAAGGCGATCCGGAGGTTGGTGTTCGCCTTGATCTCGTCGTCGAGCACGTCGGCCGGGCGCTGGGTGGCCAGCACCATGTGCATTCCGAGGCCGATTCCCCGTTGGGCGATGTCGACGAGCGACGGGACGAACTCCGGGAGTTCGGCGGCAACCGAGGCGAACTCGTCGATGACCAACACCAACCGGGGCAGCGGGTCGGCGACGGCGAGTTGCCGATGGTCGTCCAGCGACGACACGCCTGCGTCGCGGAGCACCCCCTCGCGATGGTGCAGCTCGGCGCGCAGACACCGCAGCACCCGACCAGCGAGGTGCTTGTCGAGGTCGGTGACGAGTCCGACGGTGTGAGGGAGTTCGGCACACGCACCGAATCCGGATCCGCCCGTGCCGTCGACGAGCACGAAGTTGATCTCATCGGGTGGCAGCTCTGCGGCGAGACCGACGATCAGACTTCGCAGCAGCTCGCTCTTGCCTGCGCCGGTGGCTCCGGCGATCAGGGCATGCGGACCGTCGTCGACGAGATCGATCACGAGGGGCCCGGAGCCAGTGACGCCGATCTGGACCCGCGGGTGCGGATGGCGTGCGCTCGTCCACCGGCTGGCCAGCACGTGAGCGTTCGGTCGGTCGAAGCCGAGCAGCCCGAGGAGGGGGACCGCCGACGGAAGCGACGACTCGGACACCACCGGCACGTCGGGATCGTCGAGTGGCGCGAGGCGTCGGGCCGCGTCGTTCGCCAGGGTCTGCGATGCCAGCAGCGGCCGGACACCATCGACGTGGCGACGTTCGGTCAGATACTCGACGACGACGTCACCGCTGGCCTGTTCGGCGATCACGGTCGTGCACGCCGCCGGAACGTCCTCGACCGCATCGGTCAGCGCGACGAAGCGCAGCGGCAAGGTCGGATCGGCGAGCAGTGGGCGCAGCGGCGCGGTGCGCTCTCGCCACCACGTCGGTTCGTCGACGACCACCAGCGTGAGGTGCGAGGGGATCGTGGTCGGGCTGGGTCGCTCCCACCCCGACGTCACCGCCGACGCCCATCCGTTGACCTGTTCGTCGGTGACGAAGACCCGAGGCCAGCCGCCTGGACGGGTGTGCGGCAACCACTTCGCCCACTCCCACGCCTCGCACCGCTCCGGCGACGTCAGCACGACCACGTCGAGGTCGGCGGGACCGTGACCGACTGCTGCTTCGAGCATCAGACCACGCGCCAGTGCTCGACGGAAGTCGGCGTTGCCGACGATGCCCACCCCGCGTTCGTGGAGTAGATCAGCGACCACGGGAACGGCCGGGAGTGGCCCCTGGGCGTCGACGATCGAGGCGGCGCTGGCAAGCGATCGTCCGGTGTGCGCCAACGGCGGCGTGAAGTCGAGGTCGGCGAGGCCGAACGCCAGTTGGAACGCGTCGGGATGGTCCGGTCGACGCTGCCACAACTCGACGCCCGCCGACGTTGCGAGGTCGACAGCGGCGGCAAGGTCGGGGTGGGCCGATCGACGACGACCGACCTCCTCGCGATGACGCCGGCCGACCATTTCCGTGAATTCCGCGACCCCTGCGGTGTCGGCTCGCGTCGAGGTCGGCCCGTCGAGTCGGTGATTGCGACGACCGGAGATCCAGTTGGCGCCGGCCGTCACGGGTGACAACAGACCGATGAGCAGCAACCAGGGGTTGCCCCACAGCAGCGCCATGGCGACGGCGATCGGCAGTGGAGCAAGCACCGCGAGCATCGGGAAGGGCTGCGCCACGCGCACGCTCTCGCCGCCGTCGGGAACTTCGAGCGGCGGCGGTTCGGCTTCGAGGGAACGGCGGGGCGGCCGATTGAATGCGGCCGTCCCGTCGATGCCGACTGCGCCGAACCGGTGGCCCGCGGCAATGGTGGGACGAGGGTCACCGCGGCGAAGTTCGAAGACGCGACCACCGACGTCGAGCAGTCCGTTCCCCCAGGCTGTCGCTGCCTCGGCCGTGAGGCCGACCCCGTCGAGGCGCAGGCCGGGGTCGACGGGACGTACACCGACACCGGCGTCGGCAGCCACGTCGATCTCGAACATCGGGTCGTCGACCGGTGCCTGGTCGAGTTCCGGTGCGCTGACCCGCCGGCCGACACCGATCCGGTAGCGACCCGGCGTCAGCCAGCGACGTGCGCCGGCTCCGTGACCGGCGACCTGCACCAACTGGACGACGGCGTCGCGTGGCGGTGACTCCGTCTCGTCGAGGGTGGTGATCGTCGACCCTGCCCGCAGTCCGCTCGTACCGATACCCGTCGATTCGGGTACGGCGCGCCCATCGACGAACAGCACGCTGGGTGGGGGACGCCCGGTGACCCGTTCGACGAGGTCGCCGATCGTGAGGTCGCCTCGGCCTGGCGCCACCGACAACTCGGCCTCGCCGTGTGGAGTTCGCAGTACGACGTCCATGGGTCTTCGCAGGTTACGGGACCGCAAGGGTGCGCGGATTCTTCTGGACGGCTCGACTCCCCGATGACCGGTTCGCCGGGCGAAGACCGCGTCAGTCGTCGTCGAAGATCGACGGGCGCTGCCCGAAGACCGCAACGGCCTGGCGCAGCGGAACGAGGTCGCCGGCGTTGCGACGCCCCTCGGCTGCGGCGATCGCGTGCTTGGCGATCTCTCGGGCCTGATCGAGCTCGGCACGCAACCGTGCGTTCTCGATCTCGAGGCGCATCACACGCCGGATCCCTTCGAGGTTCATGCCTTCGTCGGTGAGTTCGGAGATCCGCTTCAAGACAGCGATGTCCGCGTCGCTGTATCGCCGGTTGCCGCCCTCGGTGCGAGCAGGCGTGACCAGACCGCGGCGTTCGTAGATCCGCAGGGTCTGGGGATGCATTCCGGCCAGCTCCGCCGCGACGGAGATCACGTACACCGCCCGGGTGTGGGACCGTTCGTGCTCGTGTGTGGTCATGTCAGTGAACTCCTGGGATTCACGGTAGTCGCCGCAGCGAGCTGCTCGATCGCCGCTCGCTGATCGTCGGTCAGGTCGGTGGGAACGTGCACGTTGACGGTGACGATCAGATCACCGGTGTGCTTGGGGGTTTCGATGCCCTTGCCGCGCACCCGGTGGCGGCTGCCGGTCTGCGTGCCGGGCTTCAAGCGCAGGGTCACCCGTGGCCCCTCCAGTGTCGGGACGTCGATGTCGCCGCCCAGTGCTGCCTCGGCGACGGTGACGGGAACCGACACGGTGAGGTTGTCGCCGCTGCGACCGAACAGCGGATGCGGCATCACCTTGAGTTCCACCAGCAGGTCGCCGGCGGGACCACCGTTGCGACCGGGCCCGCCGCGACCCTTCAGACGGATGGTCTGGCCATCCTTGACGCCGGCGGGAATGCGCGTCTTCACTTCGCGTTGGCGCGGCTCGACGCCACTGCCGCGGCAGGTCGGGCACGGGTCGTCGATGCGGCTGCCCTGCCCCCCGCACACCCGGCACGGCGACGAGAACGAGAACATGCCTTGGTTGTCGTCGACCACGCCTCGGCCACCACACGCCGAACACGTCACCGGCGACGTGCCCGGTTTGGCTCCCGAGCCGTTGCAGGTGGAGCACTGGGCGTCGGTGGTGAGATACAGCGTGGTCGTGATGCCGTGGACGGCGTCCTTGAAGTCGACGGTCAGCTGCGCCGTGATGTCGGCACCGCGTCGCGGGCCGACACCCGAAGCGGCGCCGCTGCGACCACGACCGGGCGCGCCGCCGCGTCCGAACATGTCGCCGAACAGGTCGCCGAGGCCGCCGGCGCCGCCCATGTCCTCCATGTTGAAGGTGAAGCCGCCGGAGCCACCTGGACCACCTGGACCACCCCGAGCGCCAGGGCCGCCGAAACCGCCCATCGGGCCGACGGCGCGGACCTCGTCGTACTCCTTGCGCTTCGTCTCGTCGCCGAGCACGTCGTACGCGGCGGCGACCGACTTGAACTTCTCCTCGGCGGCGCTGTTCCCCGGATTCTTGTCGGGGTGGAGGTCGCGGGCGAGCTTGCGGTAGGCCTTGGTGATCTCCTTGTGCGTTGCATCCTTGTCGACACCAAGTGTCTGGTAGTAGTCGTTCTCGAACCACTCTCGCTGTGCTGCCATCGGCGATCACCTCCTCGTCTGCGATGGGGACGACACGGGTCCGGCCCGTGTCGTCCCGGTCATGATCAGTCCTTCGTCCTGACCATGGCGGCGCGCAGGACCTTGCCCTTCCAGGTGTAGCCGCTGCGCAGCACCTCGGCCACGATCGGCTCGCCGCCCTCACCGGGCTCGTGGGCCACGGCTTCGGCCAATTCGGGATCGAAGGGTTGGTCTTCGAGCGCCATGGTCTCGAGACCGTGCTTCTTCAGCTCGACCAGCATCTGATTGAGCAGCGGGCCGACCTCGTCGGGGTGGCGAACGTAGGCCGCTTCGGCCGCGTCGAGCACGGGCAGGAGAGCCTCGACCAGACGGCCCGACGCCCGATCGGCCTCGGCCAACGACTGGGCGGCAGAACGCTTGCGGTAGTTGTCGAAGTCGGCCTGCAGTCGCTGTGCCAAGCCCTTGTACTCCTCGCGTTCTGCGAGCAGGGCGGGGACGTCGACATCGGAGTAGTCGAGCTCGCCGACGATCGAGTCGAAGTCGTCGACGTCCGCGCCGGCATCGGGCCGCCGCATCGAATCGGTGAGGTCGTCGATCTCGCTGGCGCGTTCGGGGGCGTCGTCGCCGAGCGCCGGCTCCTCCGACGGCACCGTGGCACCGTCGGGGAGGTCGGCTGCGTCGTCGTCGTGCTTGTCGGGGGGATCGACCATGTCGCCATCCACGACAGCGTCAGGCCTTCTCGCCGTCGGCGTCGTCGACGATCTCGGCGTCGACGATGTCGTCGTCGTCCACCGAGCCGGCACCGGTGTCGCCGCCGCCCTGACCGGATGCGGAGGTCCCGTCGGCGCCCGAGTCACGAGCCGCTGCTTCGTACAGCTTCTGGCTGAATGCCTGGCTGGCGGACATCAGCGTGTCGGTGGCGGCCTTGATGGCATCGGTGTCGTTGCCCTCCATGGCCTTCTTGAGGTCGGCGAGGGGCTGCTCGACGGCATCCTTCTCTTCGGCGGTCACCTTGTCGCCCTGCTCACGGAGCACCTTCTCGGTCTGATACACGATCGAGTCGGCGTTGTTGCGGACCTCGGCTTCGTCGCGGCGTTTGCGGTCGTCCTCGGCGTGAGCTTCGGCGTCCTTGACCATCTGGTCGATGTCGTTCTTGTCGAGCGTGGACTGCCCGGTGATCGTCATCGACTGTTCCTTGTTGGTGGCGCGGTCCTTGGCCGACACGTGCACGATGCCGTTGGCGTCGATGTCGAAGGTGACCTCGATCTGCGGCACACCACGCGGGGCGGGCGGCAGGTCGACGAGCTGGAACTTGCCGAGCGTCTTGTTGTAGCTGGCCATCTCGCGCTCGCCCTGGATCACGTGGATCTCGACCGACGGCTGGCTGTCTTCGGCCGTGGTGAACACCTCGGTGCGCTTGGTGGGAATGGTGGTGTTGCGTTCGATGAGCTTGGTCATCACGCCGCCCTTGGTCTCGATACCGAGGCTGAGGGGGGTGACGTCGAGCAACAGGACGTCCTTGACGTCGCCGCGCAACACGCCGGCCTGGACGGCGGCGCCGATGGCGACCACTTCGTCGGGGTTGACCGTCTTGTTGGGCTCCTTGTTGGTCATCGACTGCAC
>CAZJUC010000007.1:0-34213 GCA_964549065.1 uncultured Ilumatobacteraceae bacterium | reverse complement strand
CCATCTCGACGACATGGCTCGAGTTGACCGGGTTGTTCTCCGGCCACACGTCACCGGCCAGGAACATGAACGCCATCATCAGTGCGCCACCGATCGCTGCGATGCGGGTGCCCACGCCGAGCATCAGTGCCACACCGAGCAGCAGCAGCGCCAGCATGAAGCCGACGTCGGCGAAGTTGATCGAGTCGGGCGCCGAGGGTGCCATCCAGTCGAACAGGAAACCGGTGTGGCTCCCCTGGGTGGCGAAATTCAAGTACCCGAATGTGGGCGAGCCGCCCTGGATCATCGCGGCATCGCACATGAAGTCGATGCTCGATGCGGGGGTGCCCTCCGGTCCGAAGCCACGGCACGTCGAGAAACCGAGCCCGAACATCTTGTCGAGGAACGCCCAGAGGAACGACCAGCCGAGCAGGATCCGCAGGACGGTCCACGCCCACATCCCCTTCGTCTGTCCCTCGTCACTCAGTCGCGTGTCGAGTTGCTCCATCGTGTCGGTCATTCGATTCTCCAATCTGTGAAAGTCGCTGCCTGCAGTGTGGTGATTTGCGCGCGCAAACGACAGGGTCCGAAGTCCCGACGTGCACTGCGACCTGGGCGGGCGTGGCGGTTGCGAGTTGATCGCCCTGTGATCGTGGTGTCCGCGTCCGGCAGACTGGTGCGACCATGTCGGACCCCATCGCCACGATCACCACACTGCTCGCACCGGTCTTCGCCGAGCTCAACGGCGGCGAGCCCGTCGACCCGACCGTGCGGCCGTCCGACCGAGCCGACGCCCAGATCAACGGAGCACTCCCGCTGGCGAAGCGCATCGGCGCGAACCCACGCGAGATCGCACAACGCATCGTCGATGCCGGCGTGCTCGGTGGCGTGGCGAGCGACCTCGAGATCGCCGGCCCGGGCTTCATCAACGTCACGTTCTCGCCGGAGTTCCTGGCCGCCCAGCTCGCCGAGGTCGCGACTGATGTCGGCCTCGGCATCGCAACGGCGACCGAACCGATGACGGTCGTCGTCGACTACTCGGCGCCCAACGTGGCCAAGGAGATGCACGTCGGGCACCTGCGCTCGACGGTGATCGGTGACTCGCTGGTCCGGATGTTCGACGTTCTCGGACACCGGGTGATCCGTGAGAACCACATCGGCGACTGGGGTCGCCCGTTCGGCATGCTGATCGAGCACCTCCTCGACCTCGGCGAGGACGTCGCCGCCGTCGGTCTCACGCAGGGCGACCTCGACGGCTTCTACAAGCAGGCGAACGCCAAGTTCGCCGACTCGGAGGAGTTCCAGGAGCGCGCCCGCGCGCGTGTCGTGCTGCTGCAAGCGGGCGACGCCGAGACCCATCGGCTGTGGCAGCGCCTCGTCGAGATGTCGACGGCGTACTTCAACGAGGTGTACGACAAGCTCGGCGTGCTGCTCACCGACGACGATCTCGCCGGCGAGAGCATGTACCAGCCGATGATGGCGCGCACCGTCGAACGCCTCGACGAGGCAGGCCTGCTCGTCGAGGACGACGGTGCCAAGGTGGTGTTCCCTCCCGGATACGAGAACCGCGACGGCGATCCACTCCCGTTGATCATCCAGGCGCGCACCGGCGGCTTCAACTATGCGACGAGTGATCTGACGTGTGTGATCGACCGTGTCGAGCGCCTGGGTGCCGACCTGATGCTGTACGTGATCGGCGCACCCCAGCAGCAGCACCTGCAGATGGTGTTCGCTGTCTCGGAGATGGCGGGCTGGTTGGCGCCGCCGACCGAGGCGGTGCACGTGGGGTTCGGCAACGTGCTCGGCGCCGACCGCAAGATGCTTCGCAGCCGATCGGGCGACTCGGTGAAGCTCGTCGACCTGCTCGACGAAGCGGTCGAGCGTGCCGACGATGCGATCGCGGAGAAGAATGCCGATCTCACCGGCGACGACCGGGCTCGTGTCGCCCGCATGATCGGCATCGGTGCGGTCAAGTACGCCGATCTGTCGACGGATCGGGTGAAGGACTACGTCTTCGACCTCGACCGGATGGTGAGCTTCGACGGCAACACCGGCCCGTACCTGCAGTACGCGCATGCCCGGATCTGCTCGATCTTCCGGCGCGCCGACATCGACCGGGCGTCGGTGCGTGGCCTCCCGGTGATGATCGACACGCCTCAGGAGCGAGCACTCGCGTTGCGGCTGTTGGCTTATCCGACGGCGATCGACGCCACGCTCGAGGCCTACGCGCCCCACAAGTTGTGCACCTACGTGTACGACCTCGCCACCGACTTCACCGCCTTCTACGAACACTGTCCTGTGTTGAAAGCCGACGAGCCGGTGCGCTCGAGCCGCCTGGCGCTCGCGGACGTCACCGCCCGCACGCTCGCCCACGCCCTCGGCCTGCTCGGCATCGAAGCCCCGGAGCAGATGTGAGTCCCGCCATCACACCTCGTTCGTGTTGCAGTCCCGGTGGCCCGGGTCACCACTTCCGTCACGCAAACGAGGATGTGCCGGGCCCCGTTCGTTTGTGTTGCAGTGCTGACGGGCCGGGTCACCGATTCCGTCACGCAAACGGGAGCGTAATGGGTCGAGGGGCGCGGTGAGCGCGATCCCGCGGCGGTTGCTGTCGGACACGGCGGCGGTGGGCCACGACGGTTGGCTCGAGGTCGGCGGGGTATCGGTCGAGGCGTTGGCCGAGGAGTACGGCACCCCGCTGTTCGTCTACGACGAAGCGCACCTGCGCGCCCGATGTCGCGAGGCAGTCGGAGCGTTCGGGCGCGAGCGGGTGATCTACGCCACCAAGGCGTTCTTGTGTCGCGCGATGGCGAAGCTCGCCTACGACGAGGGGCTGCTCCTCGACGTGGCCACCGGCGGTGAACTCCATGTCGCCCTCGCGGCGGGAGTTCCCGCCGGCTCCTGCACGCTGCACGGCAACAACAAGTCCGGCGACGAACTCCGCCAGGCGATCGAGGCCGAGGTGCGCTACATCGTCGTCGACTCGTTCGACGAACTCGACCGCCTCGACGTGCTCGCGGTCGCCGGGGTCGGTCCGACACCCCGTGTCGTCCTGCGCATCACGCCGGGCGTCGAAGCCCACACCCACGAGTTCATCGCCACCGGTCAGGACGACTCGAAATTCGGGTTCAATCTCGCCAACGGCGACGCGCTCCGAGCGATCGACCACGCACGCCGTTCGTCGGCCATGGACCTCGTCGGTGTGCACTGCCACATCGGCTCGAACGTGTTCGAGGCGTCGTCGTTCGCGAAGGCAGCCGAGGTCATGGCCGACTTCGCCGTTCCACTCGACCTGCCCGAGTTGATCCTCGGCGGCGGCCTCGGCGTCGCCTATGTCGAAGGAGAGGAGGCCCCGACGATCGGCCAGTGGGGCAGTGTGCTGCTCGATGCCTGCGAGGCGCTCGGCGTGCGGTCGCGGGTGAGTGTCGAGCCCGGCCGGGCGATCGTCGCAGCCGCAGCGATGACGGTCTACACGGCCGGCACCATCAAGGAGATCCCGGGCGTGCGGACGTACGTCGCCGTCGACGGCGGGATGAGCGACAACCCGCGCCCGGTGCTCTACGGGTCGGGTTACGAGTCGTTCCTCCCCCGGGAGGTCGACGCCGAGCGCGACCTCACCGTGCGCCTGGTCGGCAAGCACTGCGAGTCGGGTGACGTCCTCGCCTTTGCCGCGCAGGTGCCGTCCGACCTCGTCGTCGGGGACCTGCTGGCGATGCCCGTCACCGGGGCCTACGGCCACTCGATGGGGTCGAACTACAACAAGATCACCCGGCCGCCCGTGGTGTTCGTCGCCGACGGTGAGGCCCGCCTGGTGGTTCGTCGCGAGACGTTCGACGACCTCCTCGCCACCGACGTCGGCTGACTGCGCGCGGCGCTCCGAACCCCGTTTGCGTGACATTTCGGGTGGGGTGGGCCACGCAGACTGCAACGCAAACGGGAATAGGGTCGGGCGGATGTCGCGCAACCGTCGCCTCGTCGCTGGACTGGTCACTGCCGGCCTGGCGCTGTTCAGGGAACGTGATCGGCTCGCCGGCAAGACGAAGAAGCAGTCGCAACCGACCACACGGCGCGTCGCCACCGGCACCAAGGTGGAGTACTCGCCCGACATCGACGGGGATGCCGATCCCGGTGAGGTCGTGTGGACCTGGGTGCCGTACGAGGACGATCCGTCGAAGGGCAAGGATCGTCCCGTGGTACTGATCGGGCGCTCCGGGAACGACCTCGCAGGTGTGCCGTTGACCTCGAAGAACAAGGGGCACGGCACCGTGCCGGTGGGCACGGGTGGCTGGGACCGAAGCGGTCGGCCGAGCTACGCGAAAGTCGATCAGCTGCTCGTCGTGCGCGAACGCGACGTCCGCCGGGAAGGCTCCGTGCTCGATCGGGGCCGGTTCGACGCCGTCGTGGCCGGCGTCGGCGAACACCACACGCTCACTGCGACCTCGGGCTGACCCGGGCGCCGAGCGGCAGCGTCAGGGGCGGCGGCCCATTGCGTCGAGCAGTCGGAGTTGCAGTGGTGCGTCGTCGGCCACGTCGCCACTCGGGCCGTGACCGAACACACCGCTGGTGGCCATCACCGGGACCATCGGGGAGATGCCGCGCCACACCTCCTGCACCAACGCCTCGTCGAGTGTCTCGTCGGCACCGATCGCTCGAGCCAGATCCCACTGATGGACGAGCAGATCGCCGAGGCGGAACGCGATCACCTGGGCACCGGGCATGTCGCCGGCGGGATGCTGGAACACGTGTGTCGCGATGTCGGGTCGCTCGAACGCTTCCCGCTGGCGTTCGAGCGCCCTCTCGACCGCAGCGATCGGCTCGTCGCCGATGTGATCCACGCCGAGCACGGCGATCGCGTCCTGACGCGTGCCGCCATCGGCCAGTGCGGCCGCCATCTGGCACCCGGCGGTGACGTGGCCGACGAGTTGGCGCACCGTCCAGCTGTCGCAGGGGGTGGGGAGCAGCCACTGATCGTCGCGGATCAGGGTGACGACGCTGCGGAATCCATCGGCGGCGACCCGCAGGCTGTCGGTTGAGGTCTGGGCGGCGGAGGTCACGGCGCGAACGTAGCCAGCGGTCCGAGCCGCACCGCACACGGCGTCGCAACGTTCACACTGCCGAAACGGTCATGGGCCCGACCCGGCCGATCCCGTAGCCTCCATCTCCGTGACGAGCAACGCGCAAACGGTCAGGATCGGCGTCCTCGGATGCGGCAACGTCGGAGCTGCACTCGTGCAACTCGTCGAGGCGCAACGTGACACCGTCGAGCGCCGTACCGGGCTGCGTCTCGACGTGACGCGGGTGGCGGTACGCAACCTGTCGGCACCACGAGACGTCGAACTCGCCGACGGTGTCCTGACCCGCGACGTGCACGCCGTGGTCAACGACCCCGAGATCGACCTGATCGTCGAGGCGATCGGTGGCATCGAGCCGGCCCGTGAGCTGATCCTCGAAGCACTCGCCAACGGCAAGCCGGTCGTCACCGCCAACAAGGAGCTGCTCGCCAACGTCGGCGCCGAGCTCTATGCAGCCGCCGACGTCGCCGGCCGCGACCTGCTGTTCGAAGCGGCCGTGGCGGGCGGCATCCCGATCATGCGTGCGCTGCGCGAAAGCCTCCACGGCGAGCCGATCAGTCGGGTGCTCGGCATCATCAACGGCACCACCAACTTCATCCTCACGAAGATGACCGACGCCGTCGCCGGCGGGGGAGAGGCCGACTACGCCACGGCGCTCACCGAGGCGCAACGTCTCGGCTACGCCGAGCGTGACCCGACCGCCGACGTCGAGGGCTTCGACGCCGGCGCCAAGGCGGCGATCATCGCCACGGTCGCCTTCGGGGCAAAGGTGGTCGCCGGTGACGTGTACCACGAGGGCATCAGCCGGATCACCGGCGCGGAGATCGCGATCGCGCACCGTCTCGGCTATGTCGTCAAGCTGCTCGGCATCGTCGAACGCGACCCCGACACCGGTGACGTCAGCGTTCGCGTGCATCCGGCGATGGTGCCGATCCACCACCCACTCGCGTCGGTTCGCGACAGCTTCAACGCGGTGTTCGTCGAGGGCGACTTCGTCGACTCTCTCATGTTCTACGGGCGCGGTGCAGGTGGTGCCCCGACGGCCAGTGCGGTGTTCGGTGACGTGGTCGACGCGTCGATCAACCTGCGCAACGGTACGCACGGTTCGCTCGGTTCGCTGGAGCGGGTGACGGTGCGAGCGATCGACGAGACCTCGGCCGAGTACCTGCTCGGCCTCGACGTCGCCGACAAGCCCGGCGTGCTCCACGCGGTCACCGGGGTGTTCGCCACCCACGGCGTCAGCATCCGTGTCGCCGAGCAGGAGGGCAACGGCCCCGACGCTCGACTGGTGTTCATCACGCACACGGCGCGCGAATCCGACGTGCAGGCGACGGTACGTGAGCTTCGAGAACTCGACGTCGTCCGCAACGTCGGCGGGCTGCTCCGTGTGATCGGCGACTGAGCCGTGCGGTACGTCTCCACCCGCGGCAGCGCACCCGAACTCGGGTTCGCAGACGTGCTGCTCGCCGGTCTCGCCAACGACGGCGGGCTCTACGTTCCGCAGCGATGGCCCACGCTCGCGCCGTCGAATGCGCACACCTATGCCGAACGGGCCGTCGAGGTGATGCTGCCGTTCGTCGAGCCCGACATCGACGAGATCACGCTCACCCGGCTGTGCATCGAGGCGTACGCCACGTTTCGGCATCCAGCCGTCGTGCCACTGGTGCAGCTCGACCACCGTCAGTGGACCCAGGAACTGTTCCACGGACCGACCCTTGCGTTCAAGGACGTCGCGCTGCAGCTGGTCGGGCGGATGTTCGACCACGTGCTCGGCGAGCGTGGCGAGCGCGTCACGATCGTCGGCGCCACCAGCGGCGACACGGGATCGGCGGCGATCGACGGCGTCGCCGGGTGTGAACACGTCGACATCGTGATCATGTATCCGCTCGGCCGCACCAGCGAGGTGCAGCGCCGGCAGATGACGACGGTCGATCAGCCGAATGTGCACACCATCGCGGTCGACGGCACCTTCGACGACTGTCAGGACCTCGTCAAGGCGATGTTCAACGACGCAGCGTTCCGCGAGCGCAACCAGCTGTCGGCGGTGAACTCGATCAACTGGGCGCGCGTGATGGCGCAGACCGTCTACTACGTCACTGCCGCGGAGACGTTTGCCGAGTCGGTCACCTTCAGCGTCCCGACGGGCAACTTCGGCAACGTCCTGTCGGGATGGATCGCCCGCGAGATGGGAGCGACCATCAACGACTTCATCCTGGCGTCGAACACCAACGACATTCTCACCCGCTTCGTCAACGACGGCGACATGAGTACCCGCGACGTGCTGCCGACGCTGAGCCCGTCGATGGACATCCAGGTGTCGTCGAACTTCGAGCGTCTGCTCTTCGAGATGAACGGCCGTGACGGGGGCATGACCGCCGAGCAGCTCGGTCGGTTCCGTGCGACCGGTCGACTCGACATCGAGGCCGATCAGCGCGAGCGGTACATCACCGGCAATTTCCGCGCCGCAGCGTTCGACGACGACGCGACCCTCGCCGAGATCCGTCGGATCCACGCGGCAACCGGGATGGTGCTCGATCCGCACACGGCCACCGGGACCGCCGCCGCGGCGATGCTCACCGGACTCGACGTCGACGACCACCCGGTGATCACGCTCGGCACCGCGCACCCCGCCAAGTTCCCCGACGCGGTCGAGCAGGCGATCGGTGAGCGTCCGGCGTTGCCCCCGCACCTCGCAGATCTGTTCGATCGCCCCGAGCGCACGCGGACGGTCGCCAACGACCTGGCATCGGTGCAGGCACTGGTCGAGCAACTCACTCGCTCCTGAACTCGTCCCCCGACCCGAAATGTCGCGCCAGCGTTGCGCTCAGCGAGACGCAGGCGCGATTTTTCGGGGAGGGGTGGGCGCGTGGGTGGGGGTCGGCGTCGACGGTGGGGTGGGGATGCGTGGTTCTGTCAATGGCCGGTGATACAGTGACGGTCGCTCGATTCGTTCGGGCCGCACCCCGAAATCTCGGTCGTGTGCGAATTTCTGCCAGGGGACTCCCGTCTGCGGGCGCGTCTTGCGTCTCCACACCCCCGTCTCCTGGTACTCGAACACTCGTCTCCTGCCTCGGCGAACGAGAAGAGAGGAATCCCCGTGGCCGCAGCCGCACTCGAACAGTCCATGTTGGAATCGAAGGACAAGGACACCCTGCTGGAGATGGCCAAGGCGCTCGGCGTCAAGGTCACCGCCCGCCAGAAGAAGTCCGACATCATCGACAAGATCCTCGACACCACCGGGCCCAGTGCCCCGACGCCGTCGCCCGAGGCGCAGTCGTCGAACGGTGGGCGCGCCGATGCCACGGCATCCGCGACGGCCACCTCCGACGACGACGCAGCGTCGGCCGGCGGTGCTGGTGGAAACGCTCCGAGCGGGGCGGACGAGGTCGTGCTGGGACCGGACGGCGAGCCGCTCGCCGACTGGGAGATCGAACTCGCCAGGAGCGGCGGCGGTACCGATGCAGGCGACGGCTCGTCTGCAGGCGACGGCTCGTCGGCGAAGGACGACGCTCGCAACCGCAACGGTGCGCAACGCAACGAACGCAATCGCGGCGACAAGACCAGCGGTCGCACCGCTGACAAGAGCGCCGACTCGAACGGCGACCAGTCGGGTCAGAAGGGCGCCAACCAGAGCGGCGAGGCACGCAAGGACCAGAGCGGCGAGGCACGCAAGGACCAAAGCGGCGAGGCACGCAAGGACCAGAGCGGCGAGGCACGCAAGGACCAGAACCGCAACGACCAGAACCGCAACGATCGCGGTGGCCAGGGCGAACGCAATCGCAACCCGCAGGGCGGCGGACAGAACCGCAACGACAACCGCAACAACGAACCCGGCGAGGGCAACAAGCGCCGGCGCCGGCGTCGTAAGGGTCGCGGCGGCCAGGACGGCCCGCAGGGTGAGGACATCGAGCTGATCGAGCAGGATTCCGGCTTCGAGAGCAGCGAGCCGGTCGACGTCGAGGGATACCTCGACATCCGCGACGAGGGCTACGGCTTCCTTCGTGTCGACGGGTACCTGCCCACCAAGCAGGATGCGTACATCCCGCTGAAGCTGGCCCGTCAGTTCGGCTTGCGCAAGGGCGACAAGGTCACCGGCAAGGTGCGTCCCGCGGGTCGCAACGAGAAGAACCCGGGCCTGCTCGAGATCTACACGATCAACGGTGGCGAACCCGACGCTGCCAAGAAGCGGCCCCACTTCGAGAGTCTGACGGCGCTGTTCCCCGACGAACGGCTCACGCTCGAAGACCCCAACGATCCTGCGAACATGACCGCCCGCATCATCGACCTCGTGTCGCCGATCGGCAAGGGCCAGCGCGGCATCATCGTGTCGCCGCCGAAGGCCGGCAAGACCACGGTGATGAAGACCATCGCGAAGTCGATCGAGCTGAACAATCCGGAGGTCGAACTGCTCGTGCTGCTGATCGACGAGCGGCCCGAAGAGGTCACCGACATGCGCCGCAGCGTCAAGGGCGAAGTGATCTCCTCCACGTTCGACCGTCCCAGCGACGAACACACCCACGTGGCCGAGATGACCATCGCCAAGGCCCGCCGCATGGTCGAAGCCGGCAAGGACGTCGTGATCATCCTCGACGGCATCACCCGTCTCAGTCGGGCCTACAACCTGGCGGCGCCGGCGAGTGGCAAGATCCTGTCGGGTGGTATCGACGCCGGTGCGTTGTACCCGCCGAAGAAGTTCTTCGGCTCGGCCCGCAACTGCGAGGAGGGCGGTTCGCTGACCATCCTCGCCACGGCGTTGGTCGACACCAACAGCCGCATGGACGACGCGATCTTCGAAGAGTTCAAGGGCACCGGCAACATGGAGTTGCGTCTCGACCGCAAGGTCGCCGAGCGACGGATCTACCCGGCGATCGACGTCGACGCCTCGTCGACCCGCCACGAGGAGTTGCTGTTCGACCGCAAGCAGCTCCAGCAGGTGTGGAAGCTGCGACGCGTGCTGTCGGGGCTGGCTCAGGACGGCAGCGCTGCGGCCGGTCTCGAGTTGCTGATCGACCGTCTCAAGACGTTCCGCACCAACGACGAGTTCCTCGCCGAGATCGCCAAGCAACCGTCGATGTGACCGGTCGCAGGAGGCCCGGCACCGTGTGACCGTTGCTTCTGCTCGGTAGCGTAGGACACCGATCTGGGTGACGACCGGGGGCACAGGGCCCGCCCGCTCAGCCATCCACAGGAGATCCATCATGAAGACCGACATCCATCCCAACTACGCCGACACCACGGTGCGTTGCTCGTGCGGCAACACCTTCGTGACCAAGTCGACCCGCGAGGGTGACCTCACCGTGGAACTCTGCAACGAGTGCCACCCCTTCTTCACGGGCAAGCAGAAGCTCGTCGACTCCGGTGGCCGAGTCGAGCGCTTCAACAAGCGCTACGGCCAGCGCAAGAACGCGCCGGCCACGCCCGCCGACGACTGATCCCGTCCGGGGCCCGGCGCCCGACACCGAACCGAGCGAACGCCGCCCCGCGGGGCGGCGTTCGTCGTTCTCGGTCCTTGACGGAAAACACACAGAGAAGTCACTCAACCTTCCTCGGTGGTGGGTCGATGACGAGGGGGGACTTCTCGATGGCACCACCACCACCACTGACCGAAGCGAACGTCCGACATCTGCTGCGTCGGACCGAGTTCGTCGACCGCCCACATCGCGTGGCGCACCTGCTCGGACTCGCATCGATCGAGGAGGCGGTCACCGACGTGCTCGCTGTCGCCGCGAATCCGCCGTCGGTGCAGTTCACTGCGCCTGCGAGCCGCGACTGGGAACGCGGACGCGACCTCACCCACTTCTGGCTCGACCGCATGGCCCACGACTCGACCCGGCCGTTCCAGGAGCGCATGGCGTTCTTCTGGCACGGACACTTCTGCAGCGAGTTCGGCAAGGTCGGCTCGTCGGAGCAGATGCGTCGCCAGATCGACCTGTGGCGCAGCGACGGGCTCGGCAACGTCCGCACGCTCGCCACCACGATGTCGACCCAGGTCGCGATGATCCGCTACCTCGACAACAACCAGAACAAGAAGAGTTCACCGAACCAGAACTTCGCCCGGGAACTGATGGAGCTGTTCCTGCTCGGGGTCGGCAACTACACCGAGGCCGACGTCGAAGCATCGACGCTCGCCTGGACCGGACACAGCGATCAGTGGAACGACGACGACGAGCCGTACCGATGGCGTGCGGAGTGGCACGATCCGTCGCCGAAGAGCTTCCTCGGCCGTCAGATCAACGGCGACGGCTCGCCGGCCGCGTGGCCGGGGCACGGGCCCGAGACGATCGCCGTGATGCTCGGCAACGGCCTCGTGCCGACCGGAGCCGGCAACGTGGCCAATCGTGGGCGACCCACACGCGACGTCGCCGCAGAGTTCCTGTCACGCAAGCTGTGGACGTCGTTCGCCACCGACACGCCACCACCCCCAGCGGTCCTCGCTGTGATGCGCGACGCGCTCGTCGGCGCCGATTTCGCCGTGCGCCCGTGGGTGACGGCGATGCTGACCCATCCCGACTTCTACGGCGACGCCGTGCAGCGAGGCCTGGTCCGCACGCCCGTCGAGTACGTCGTCGCGCTGCTCGTCGCCACCGGTCGGCGCTCGCGTGAGGCCGATGTCACCTGGCTGATGGACGCGATGGGTCAACGCCTGCTCTTCCCGCCGAACGTCAGCGGCTGGCGACCCAACGGGTACTGGGTGAACGCCAGCGCCATGGAGGGCCGTGCCCGTACTGCGCAGAGCATCGCATGGGCAGCGGGTCGCGGCTACTGGAACGGCGACGACGGCCCGATCACGCTCGCCGGCGGGTCGATCATGCGCTCGGAGATCACCGCCCGGACACCGTGGCCCGAACAGCAACCCGTGCTGACGAACGCCGCCCTGATCGATCGGCTCCTCGACCTCATGCACCTCGAGCTCCCACCGGCCACCGTTGCCGAGATCGTGCGCTATGCCGACTCGGCCACCGTCTGGGAGCGCAACAACGCACTGCTGCTCGTAATGCTCGCCCCCGAGATGCAGCTGGCCTGATCATGCTCGATCCCGACATCTCCACCGCCGACGCGCTGGCCCATCTGCAGACCGTCGAGACCGACCCGGGGGCCCTCGATCGCCGCCGCTTCCTCCAGCTCGTCGGTCTCGGCGTCGGCGCCGGTGCGCTCGCCGGTCAGGCCGGGTCGCTGCTCGACCTGTCGATCCCCGAGCTCGACCCGTCGGGGTGGGCGGCTGGTCCCGCCGGACCGAACGACGGGGTGCTCATCGTGATCGGCATGTTCGGCGGCAACGACGGACTCAACACGGTGGTGCCGATCAACGATCAGCTCTACTACGGCCAACACCGCAACCTGGCGATCCGCCCAGAGCAGACCCTGCCGATCGACGCGGACACCGGCCTGCACGGCGAGCTCACGGTGTTCAAGCAGTTCTGGGACGCCGGTCAGCTCGCGATCGTCGAGGGCATCGGCTATCCGGATCCGGACCTCAGCCACTTCAACTCGATGGCGAAGTGGATGGCCGGGAGCCCCACCGGCATTCCCACTTCGGGTTGGCTCGGCCGGTGGCTCGACGGCCACATCGGCGCCGGTAAGGACCTCTACGCGGCCGCCGAGATCGGGCAGTCGGTGCCGTTGCACATGATCGGTCGGACCCAGCGGGGGACCGCCGTGCCTGCTGGTCGACCTGCGTTCGGTGCGTCGAGCAAGAGCGGTGACCGCAAGCTCTACACCGGGTTGCGGCGTCTGGCCGCCGGTGATCCAGCCACGTGGCGCGGTCGCGTCGGGCAGGCGATGACCGATCAACTCGACCTGGCCGGCACGCTCGCCCCGCTGATCCCGGACGGCGACGACATGTCGGACGTACCCCTCGTCGCCGACCTGGAGGTCATGGCCCGGCTGATCAACGCCAACCTCGGGATGCGCGTGCTCAGCGCCGGCTGGGGTGACTTCGACAGCCATGCGGGTCAACCGAACCAGCATCCCGCCAGGATGCGCGAGCTGAATGCCGCAGTCACCCGGTTCTTCCAGGTGCTCTCGCCGGCATGGTCGCACCGGGTGACGATCATGACGTTCTCGGAATTCGGCCGCACCAGTTGGAGCAACGACGGCGCCGGTACCGACCACGGCACCGCGGCGCCGCACTTCGTGTTCGGCGCCAACGTGCGAGGCGGTCGCTACGGCCAGCGTCCCTCGCTCGCCGGGTTGCGCCGCTGGGATCGCATGCCCTTCCACGTCGACTTCCGCGACTACTACGCCAGCCTGATCGACGGCTGGCTCGGTGGCGGCGCCTCGGAGGTGCTCGGCGGTCGATCCGTCGAGGACCTCGGGCTGTTCGCCCGAGGTCCCGGGATCGTGCCGCCACCACCAGCCGGCGGCACCGGCGGGGCCGGCGGCCCGACATCGCCGTCGGCTCCGGACGCGGCGAAGCTCGGACACTTCGTCGGACTCACGCCGTCTCGGGTGTGCGACACACGGGACGGCACGGGCGGTACTCGTCGACCGATCGGGCCCGGCGGGACCTTGCGCGTCCAGGTCGCCGGTCGGGGCGGCGTGCCCTCGACGGGTGTGTTCGCCGCGGCAGTGAACGTCACCTCGGTGAACGCCACCACGGGCGGCTTCTTCAGTGTGTTCCCCTCCGATGCGCCGGTCACCGGCTCGTCGAGCCTCAACCCGCAACCCGGACGCTCGGTGCCCAACATGGCGCTCGTGGGCCTGGGTCCCGATGGTTGCATCGGTGTGTACAACGCATCCGGCACGACCGACTGTGTGGTCGACGTCATGGGGTACGTCCGAGCCGACCCCGGCAGTGGCCTGCTGCCGCTCGTTCCCGACCGGTTGCTCGACACGCGCACCGGCAACGGCGCACCGGCTCAGCGCCTGCGCGCCGGGCGGACGATCGACGTGATGGTGGCTGGGCGCGGCGGAGTCCCTGCGAGCGGAGCGGACTCGGTCGTGCTCAACGTCGCTGCCGTTGCCCCGAGCGGACGCGGCTACGTCTCGGTCTGGCCGAGTGGCCAACGACGGCCGCTCGTGTCGAATCTCAACTACGAGCGCGGACGCAATGTACCCAACCTCGTCGTCTGCAAGCTCGGCACCGACGGCGCGGTGAGCCTGTATGCGTCCGGTGGTGATCTCGACCTGGTCGCTGACGTCGTCGGATGCTTCACCGCGGACGGAGCCCGCATGATGCCGGTGACGCCGACCCGGCTGCTCGATACGCGCCGCGGGCAGGGTGCCCGGAGCGGACCCCTCACCGCAGCATCGGAGATCGAGCTCGTCGTCGCCGGGGTCGGCGGCGTCGCGTCGAACGCCCGAGCGGTCGTCCTGAACGTGACCGCGGCCGAAGCGACCTCGGACACCTATGTCACCGTCTACCCGAACGGTGTCGGACGCCCGACCGCATCGACGCTGAACGTGACAGCAGGCGGCACGATCGCCAACCTGGCGATCGCGAAGGTGGGAAGCGGTGGTCGGGTGCGGCTCTACAACCATCTCGGGGCCACGCATCTCGTGGCCGACGTCGCCGGCTACTTCGTCTGAGCCGCTCGTTCACGTCCGACCCGTGGCGTCGTTCCCCGGTAGGTTCGCGACGATGACCGAACCCGCCGACGTCGCATCGGCTCCCGCCGACGATCGCCGCAGCCGCCTGCTCGGCATCAAGCTGCGCGCGTTGGTCGGTGACCATCTCGGTCGGCCGGTGGAGGCCGACCCGGTCGGTTTCCCGAGCGGTGCCGCGCTGCGGATCGACGACTCGGCCTGGGTGCTCGTGGATGGTCCCGCGGCCCGGTCGCTCGGCCCGGCGCTGGCCTGGGCGATACGACACGGGGCCTCCTCACTGCAGTTGGTGGTCGAACACGACAGTGGACTCCTGGCGCGTCGGGCTCGGCGGTGCTCGTTCCCGGTCACGGTCTGGTACCCCCAGGAGCGCACGCTGCTTCCCGTCGTTGCCGAGCCGCTCGCTGCGCCGGCGACCCCGTCGCCCGACCACCTCGACCTCATCCCCGTGATCGAAGCCGCCGGCGCCGCGGCGAACGTCGAGCACGGGGTGGTGGTCGGTGAGGTTCGCGGACTCGAGGTGTGCCGCGTGGTCGACGAGCCGACCGTGGGTCACTTCGCCGAACTCGGCGACTTCGACAGCGCCCCACCCGCCGATCCGTCGGCGTTCGACGGAGTGCTGCTCGAGGTCGGGGTGGGTGCCAACGACCGTGAGGCGTTTCGGATGCTGCACGGCGACATCCCCACCGTCGAGGCGCTCGCTGCGGTCGTCGACTCGGTACTCGCCCATCGGTCGCCGGATGCGCCGCAGCACCCGCTCAACCGCCTCGGCCAGGAGCGTGCGCTGCGTTGGCAGCTCGAGCAGGAACCCGCGCTGGTCGCCATGGTCGACGTGTCGCCGGCGGAGCCCCCGCAACCTCGACCGAACCTCAAGGACCCGCTTCCGTGCGTCGCCCGCGGGATCACCGCTGACGGCGTCGAGTCGATGATCGTGTGTTCGGTCGGCGTCGACGTCGACCTGGTCGGTTTCGTCGCCGACGTGCAGGAGATGGTGGATGCCCCGGTGATCGTGGCGCTGCGCTCGCGCGATGCGATCGCCCTCACCCGTGATCTGCTGGCGCTGCTGGCGACACCGGTCGAGATCCGCGTCGTCTGACGCCCTCCGGGCGCGGCCAGTAGCCTCAACTCGCCATGCTCGAACGCCTCCGCCACGTCGTCGACGAGTACGAGACGCTCGAGCAGCAGCTGTCGGATCCGGTCGTCCTGGCCGATTCCGACGAACTGCGCCGGTTGTCGAAGCGCTACACCGAACTCGGTCCCGTCGTCGACGCCTACCGACGCCGCAACGCCCGACGCGCCGACGCCGACGCCGCGCGCGAAATGCTCAATGGAGCGTCCGGCGCCGAACGGGACATGCTCGTGGCCGAGATCGACGAGGCCACCCACGACGCCGACGCACTCGAGGACGAACTGCGTGAGCTGATGCTGCCGACCGATCCGCACGACGGCAAGCACGTGATCATGGAGATCCGCGGCGCCGAGGGCGGCGAGGAAGCGAACCTGTTCGCCCGCGACCTGTACGAGATGTACCTGGCCTACGCCTCGTCGAAGGGCTGGAAGACCGAGACGCTGTCGTCGTCGCCGAGCGACATGGGCGGCCTCAACGACGTCACGTTCGAGGTGCGTGGTGCAACGGCGTGGCGCAATCTCAAGTTCGAGGGCGGTCCGCACCGTGTGCAGCGTGTGCCAGTGACCGAGAGCCAGGGCAGGATCCACACATCGTCGGCGACCGTGACGGTGCTGCCCGAAGTGGACGAGATCGACGTGCAGGTCGACGAGCGCGACCTTGACGTCGACGTGTACCGGGCCAGTGGGCCGGGCGGCCAGAGTGTGAACACCACCGATTCCGCCGTGCGCGTCACCCACCGGCCGACCGGCGTGGTCGTGTCGATGCAGGACGAGCGCTCGCAGTTGCAGAACAAGGCGCGGGCGATGTTGGTGCTCCGGGCTCGGCTGTTCGAACTCGCCGAACGCGAACGCAGCGACGAACTGTCGGCCGAACGCCGCTCGCAGGTCGGTGGTGGCGGGCGCAGCGAGAAGATCCGCACGTACAACTACAAGGAGAACCGCGTCACCGACCACCGAATCGGCTTCACGGTCCATCGCCTCGCCACCGTCCTGGCCGGCGATCTGCAGGTCGTGATCGACGCCCTGCAGGCCGACGAACGGGCGCGGCTGCTCGCCGGCGGCGAGTGACCGGGATCGACGACACGGACGACACGGACGACATGGACGACACCGACACGGACGACACGGCCGACACGGACGACACGGCCGACACCGACACGAGCGACACGGGCGATCCCGCCGGTCGCTCCGAGAGCCGCCCGGTGACGTGGCGGGAACTGTGGGACCAAACCGACTCGGCGATCGGCGACCGGGTCCGCGCCCGATGGTTGTGCGAGGTGGCATCGGCCAGCATCGACGGCGACGAATTCCTGACCCGACTCGGCGAGGCCGCGAGCGTGCGCATGGTCGCACACCTCGACGCAATGGTTGCCCGGTTCCGAACCGGTGAGCCGTTGCAGTACGTGCTCGGCGAGTGGGGGTTCCGGCATCTCACGCTCGCCGTCGACCGTCGGGTGCTGATCCCGCGACCGGAGACCGAGCTGGTGGCCGAAGTTGCGATCGAGGTCGCCTCGGCCTGCTCGCCGACGAGAACGGTGGCCGACCTCGGCACGGGGTCGGGGGCGATCGGGCTGTCGTTGGCGGTCGAGCTCCCGCGGCGGGGCACCACGGTGTGGATCACCGACGCGAGCAACGATGCGCTCGACGTGGCGAGGGCGAACCTCGCGGGCATCGGTCCGGCGGCCGCGAACGTGCGGGTGGCTGCGGGCTCGTGGTTCGAGGCGCTGCCGGCCGAGGTGTCGTTCGACGTGATCGTGTCGAATCCGCCGTACGTGGCCGCCGATTCGCCCGACCTCGAACCGACGGTCCGCGACTGGGAGCCGCTCGACGCCCTGCTCTCCGGCGACGACGGCCTCGACGACATCCGGGAGCTCGCGGCCGGTGCGCGCGAGCGACTCTGCCCGGGCGGAGCACTGGTGCTCGAGATCGGCGCCGACCAGGGTGACGCGGTTCGCGACATCCTCGGCGCGGCCGGGCTCGTGGCCGTCGAGATTCGCCCGGACCTCACCGGTCGCGACCGCATCGCCGTGGCCCGTCGTTCGGGTTGACCAGCGGCTGCGCTCCGCAGCGTCGACCGCGGACCTCTGATCAGCCGAAGCGGACGGCGACCTCGGCGAGGATCGTCCCTTCGTCGGCGTTGACGTCGTCGTCGATGCCGGCGACGTCGCGAGCGGCCGAGAACAGCGCAGATCGCAGGACGCGGCTGCTGATGCGCCCGTCGATCCCGTCGAGGAAGGGCTCGACGTCGTCGCGTTCGATGGCATGCCGGGCCGCTTCGATGGCAGGGCGGATGTACTGCTCGAACGTCTCTCCGTCCTCGCGCCAGTCGGTGCTGATCTCGCGCACCAGCGCGATCTCCTCGTCGCTGATGTCGTGGTCGGACAGCATCACGAGCGCGAGCAGTTCGAGCGCTGCCTGGTGTTCGAGGTCGGCGGTGGCATGCACGGCGACGCCGCGGTAGAGGTCTTCGAGACGGCGGTTCACGTGGGGTCCTTCGGATCGTCGGAGGGTGTGTCGGAGTGAGGGCCGGAGCGGGGATCGGCGATCGCAGAGCCGTCGCCGGGGAGCGATCGACGCAGGAAGTCGAGCTGGTGCAGGAGCAGGTTCTCGGCCACCTCCTCCTGCGGGGTCATGTGGGTCACGCCGACCAGTGGCAGCACCTCGTGCGGACGACCCGCAGCGAGCAGTGCCGCCGACAGCTGCAAGGTGTGTGCGGCCACCACGTTGTCGTCGGCGAGCCCGTGGATCAGCAGCAGCGGCCGCGTCAACTCGGTGGCGAGGGGCAGCAGCGAGTTGGCGTCGTAGCGGTCGGCGTGATCGGACGGATCGCCGAGGTACCGCTCGGTGTAGTGGGTGTCGTACAGCCGCCATTCGGTGACGGGGGCGCCGGCGATCGCTGCGTGGAACACGTCGGGGCGGCGCAGCACCGCGAGCGCAGCGAGGTAGCCCCCGAAACTCCATCCTCGGATGGCGACACGGTCGAGGTCGAGCCCGGGGACCTGTCGGGCCACAGCGTGCAGGGCCTCGACCTGATCGTCGAGCGTGGGGCCCGCGAGATCTCCGTGGACGGCCCGTTCCCACTCGCTGCCGCGTCCAGGAGTGCCCCGACCGTCGGCGACGACGACGGCGAAACCCTGGTCGGCGAACCACTGCGAGGTGAGATACGCGTTGTGGGCGCGGGTGACACGCAGGGCGTGCGGACCGCCGTAGGGGTCGAGCAGTACCGGCAGCGGCGCCCCGTCGGGGTCGACGTCGTGGGGGAGGAGCACGGCAACGGACAGGTCGCGCTCGCCGACCGACAGCAACTGCACGTTCGGCTCGACCAGCGGGGTCTCGGCGAGCGAGGCGATCTCGTGCTCGCCGGCGGCCGACCGAACGACCGTGGTCGTTCCCGGTCGGTCGGTCGTCGCCGATCGGGTCGCCGTGGTGTCACCCCCGACCGCAGCACCGTGCACGCCGGGCTCGGTGGTGAGTGCGCGCAGGTCGTCGTCGTTCCACTGCCACACGTGGAGCTGGGTGGCGTCGTCGAGCGGGTTGGCGCAGAACGTCACCCTGGGGGAATCGGCGCTGCCGTCGATCGAGACGACCGAACGCACCTGGAGGTCGGGCGGCGTGACCGGTTCGTCGCCGATCACCAGACGCCGCGCGCCATCACGGTCGGCGGTGGTCACGAGGCGGCCGTCCGCCAACCGCCGGGGAGTCCCGGGAACCAGCTCGACCCACGCGTCGTCGTAGTCGTGCGAGAGCACCGAGGTCTCGCCGCGCGTCGGCGCGGCACTCGTGTCGACCCCCAGCACCATCGTGCCCTGTTGGTCGCGGGCCTGCACCAGCAGGGTCAGGCCTGCGTCGGACCAGTCGACGGCGGCGAGGTACGGGAAGAAGTCTCGATCCCAGTCGATCGGGGTCGCCGACCCGTCGAGGCCGAGCAGGTGCAACGTCACATCTGGGTTCGCCGTCCCCGCCGCCGGATACCGAACGGTTCGGGCATCGCGTTCGGGATGGGCGGGATCGGCGATCACCCACTGACCGACCGGGCCATCGTCGACCCGACACGCCGCGAGCGTGGTGCCGTCGGGGCTCCACCAGAACCCGCGAAATCGTCCCATCTCCTCGGCCGCGACGAAGTCGGCGCTGCCCCACGACACCGTGTCCACCTCGGTGTCGCCACCACCGGCCAACGCCCGCGACGACCCGTCGAGCTCGCCGAGACGCAGACTGCGGCCACTGACGTAGGCGACGCGACGGGCCGTCGGGTCGGGTCGGGGGTCGAACACCGGCCCCTCGACGGCGAGTTCCCGGGCCTGGCCCGACACCAGCCCGCCGGCGAACAGCCGACCGGCGAGGGCGAATGCCACCACCGTCACCTCGCGGTCGGTGGCATACGCCGTGATGCCACCAGCGCTTTCACGAGCGCGTTCACGACGCGCACGTTCCTCGGCGGGCAGGTCGGCGGGCAGGTCGGCATCGAGCAGCGTTCGAGGGTCGGCGACGAGCCGCTCGTTTCCGGTCGGCACGTCGAGCACCCACAGCGCCGTCACCGGGTCGCTGCCACCTGCGCTGCGCAGGAACACCACCCGCTTCCCGTCGGGCGACACCGTCACGTTGCGAGGCTCACCCAGCGTGAAGCGTTGGGTCCGGGCGTGCTGACGGGGGAAGGTGTCGGTCACGGCCCCACTGTAGGGAACCGGCGACCCCCGGATCTCACGGTTGCGACGGTTGCACGAGGATCTTGGCGTGCGCGTCGGGATTGCGCAGTTCGTCGAACGCGTTCGCGATGTCGTCGATGCCCACGGTGCCGGTGAGCAGCGGCGACAGATCGACACGTCCCTCGGCGATCGCGTCGAGCGACGCAGCGAACTCATCCGGTGAACAGCCGAGCACGAACTGCAGCGACAGCTCCTTGCCGATGCCGAGCATCGGGTGGATGTGGTCCTCCTGCATGCAGGCGCCGACGACCAGGATCCGGCTGCCCGTCGGGGCCATCCGCATCGTGTGCTCGATCATGCCGGGTACCCCGACCGCCTCGAACACGACGAGCGGCCTGGCGCCGTCGATGCGCCGCCACGCCCGGATCGCCGTCTCCTCGTTCGGGTCGACCACCTCGTCGCAGCCGAGCTGCTCGGCGAGGGCCCGACGGGCGGGGGAGAAGTCGGCCCCGACGATCGGGCCGATGCCGAGCATCTTCATCGCGGCGATGCAGGCGAGGCCGACGGGTCCGAGCCCGATGACGATCGCTGCGTCGCCCGGGGTGATGCCGGACTTGGCGACCGCGTGGACGCCGACCGCCAGCGGCTCGGTCATCGCCGCCATCTCGTGCGGCAGACCGCTGGGGACCTTGATCGCCAGCAGCTCGTTGAGCGCCATGTACTCGGCGTATCCGCCCGGGTAGAGGTTCGAGAACCCGATCGGGTGGATGCCGGCGGCGTCGAACACGACCGGCATCGAGACGATGACGTCACCGACCGCCAGGTGCTCGACGCCCGGACCGGTGTCGACGACCTCGCAGCAGAACTCGTGGCCCATCACGAGGTCGCCGGCCGGATCGAACATGTTGACCGGTGGCTCGTCGGGTGAGCGGGCCTCGGCGTTCTCCTCGGCGAGTTGATCGGAGAGGCGACGCGACTCCTCCCCATGGGTGAGCAGGTGTAGGTCGCTGCCGCAGATCCCGCACGACAGCACCTTGGTGAGCACCTGGCCCGCACCGGCGGTCGGGATGTCGATGTCGTCGACGCGAAGTTCCCAGTTGGTCATCACGGCGGCACGCATGTGCCGACAGTACGGCCCCGCCGCCGGGCCCCGACGACACGGACACCCCGTTCGCGTGGCACTCCGGGAGGACCGGCCCACCCGAAGTGCAACGCAAACGTTCTGGGGTTGGGGGTCAGTGGGTGAAGTGGGCGATGGCGCCGATCATCAGGTCGAAGGCGGCATCGTCGTCGAGGGTCGTCAGCACGTCGCAGTTCGGTGCGGGTCGTTCGGTGATCGCGCGCCGGTCGATCACCGTCATGCCGCGGGTGTGGTCACCGCTGGTCTCGACCATCACGTGCCGGGCGGCTCGTTCGAACAGATCGGGATGCGTCACCGCGAACACGGCGAGCGGGTCGTGCACCGCGGCGCCGCGCATCGATCCGGGATCGTGACGGGTCCGATAGTTGTCGCTGAAGAACGTCAACAGCTCGGCGAGGGTCGCAGCGAGCACGCCGGGGAGTGCCCCGATCGCGGTGACGCGTTCGGGCGTGGCCTGGAATCGGTGTGTGACGTCGAGGCCTGCCATGACGAGTGGTCCTCCGTACCCGAACACGATCGCCGCCGCCTCGGGGTCGGCCCACACGTTGAACTCGCCGGTCGCCGTGCGGTTCCCGAACGTGCCGCCGCCCATCAGCGAGACACCGGCGATTCGCTCGGCGATGTCCGGCGCCGTTCGCAGCGCCAACGCGATGTTGGTGAGTGGTCCGACCGGCACGAGCCAGACGTCGTCGACCGAACGACACGTGTCGATGATGAACCCGACGGCGTCGGTGCCGTCGAGGGGCGTTGTCGGCTCCGGCAGGTCGGCGCCGTCGAGCCCGGTTTCCCCGTGCACGGCCACCGAGTGGGCGGCACCGTAGCCGAGCGGGCCGAGCAGCGGCTGCGCGCTCCCCGAGTGCACGGGCACGTCGATGCCGAGGAGGTCGCGCATCACGAGGGCATTGCGGGTGGTCCGCTCGAGCGGTGCGTTGCCGGCCACCGTGGTGATCCCGACGAGGTCGGCGTACCGGGCGGCCGACACGATCGCCATCGCGTCGTCGTGGCCGGGGTCGCAGTCGAGCAGGATCCGTCGCATCATCGCTGGTATCTCATCGCTGGCATCTTCCGAGCATGCCACCCGGCGCGGGCCAGACTGGGGTGATGCGAACACGCCGGCGCCGATGCCGACACGTGGTGGTGGTGCTCGCGTGCTGCGCGGCCGTCGGCTGCGACGGTGCCGCCACCGACAGCGCTGCATCGCCGGCGGATGTCGTGAGCACCGGCCCCGATGGTGGCAGCACCACACCGGCGACGGCCGCTCCGTCGACCGTCACACCGTCGACCGTCACACCGTCGACCGGCACACCGTCGACCGGCGGCACGACGGTGACAACCGACGATGCGTCGATCGCCACCGTGCCCGACGACGGGGTGCCGGGCATCGACAGCGACGACCCCTTCTGTCGGGCGTGGAGCGAGTTCGCCGGTTCGTTCCAGGCGCTCGCACTGGCCTCGGCGATCGCGACCGACCCGACCGCGCCGGCACGGCTCGAGGTGATCGCGTCCGGTGCCGTGGTCGCGGCCGCCGAGGCGCTCGCCGAGGCGTTCCCGACCGCGGTCGTCGCGGAGCGCGACGTGTTCGTCGACGAGCTGATCGGTCCGTTCGCCCGGCGGGCGCAACGGGCGGCCCGTGAACTCACCGCGGCAGGAGTGAGCGACGCCGACGTCGGCGCGCTCGGCGACGAGTGGCTCGGTGTGCTCGCCGAGACCGACGTCGGGGAGCCTGACCTGGTGGTCGTGGTCGGCGATCGCTTCGACGCCGTCGTCGACGAGGCAGCTGCGGCATTCGCCGCCGGTGTGCCGCCGATTCCGGCCGACCCCAGCCTGGTGACCGACGCCGCCACCCCGCGCACGCTCGGCTACATCGCCGACACGTGCCCCGACCAGGCGATCCTGGCGGGCAACGACGTCATCGACGACTGAGGGCTCGCGACCGGCGTGTTCATCCGGCGTCGGGGGCCAGGTCGCAGACCGCTTGCCAGTGGTCGAGGTCGGGGTCGAGCGGCAGGATCGCCAACGTGCTCGTGGTGACACCGTTGTCGAAGTACCGCTGGATCGTCGCCCGGCACTGCTCGGGTGAACCGTGCACGACGAGTTGGTCGACGACCGAGTCGGGGATCGCCGCCGTTGCCGCCTTGCGGTCGCCCGCTGCCCACGCATCCCACATCCCCTGCAGCTGGTCGCCGCGCCCGAGCCACCGGTGGAACTCGGCGTAGACCGGCACGTTGAGGTAGGCCGCGATCGCGAACCGGGCGCCGGCGCGCACGACCTCGGCGTTCTCGCTGGGACACACGAAGATGCGCGCCACGATCTCGCGGTCGTCGCCCCCGCCGGCCTCGGTGACGATCGGCGCGACCGTCGAGACGTCGTCGGGCGACAGCCAGTTGATGATCGCCCCGTCGGCCTCGCGACCGGCCAAGCGCAGCATGCCCTCTCGCAGTGCTGCCACGAGGATCTTCGGGCGCTGCTCGGGCCGCACGCCGAGTCGGAACCCGTTGACCTCGAACGTGTCGTAGGTGTGCTTGATCTTCTCGCCGGCGAGCGCGTCGTTGAGGAATCGCACCACGTCGCGGACCTTCTTGTACGGCTCGACGAACGGGATCCCGTTCCAACGCTCGACGATCACGTTGCTCGACGACCCGATCCCGATCGCGAACCGACCGGGTGCGGCGTCGGCCATCGACGCGACACTCTGCGCCATCAGCGCCGGCGAGCGGGTGTAGGCCGGCACGATCGCCGTACCGAGACGCAACCGGGGTTCCCACGCCGCGGCGAGCGCGAGTGGCGTGAACGCATCGGCACCGTCGGACTCGGCCGACCAGATGTCGGTGTAGCCCATGTCGGCGAGGGCATGGAGTTTCTCCTCGTGGCTGTGCAGCGGGCCGGGGAGGGGGACGGTCATGCCGGGGCGGATCGGAAGTGCCATGGTCGCCGACCTTACGCAGCGCCGGCCGACGCCGACGATCCGCGTCAGCTCGGTTCGAGGTCGCCGGTCGACGACAGCGTCACCGACCGGCCGACCCATTCACCGTCGGTCATCGCCGCCGTGACGTCGGCGTGGTCGGAGGTGCCCCATGCTCGACGACCGTCGGCGAGCAGACATGACGCGATCGCCCGTTCGGGGGCTCCGTCGCGGGAGAACATCACCGTGTACGCCTCGACCGTCGCGGGCCCGGCGGCGTCGGCGGGCAACGCCAACTCGCGACGGGGGAGGGCGTCGATCGCGTCCTGGGGCTTGTCGTGGCGGAAGCCTGCGTCGCCCGGTGCGACGGTCGAGTACACCCCGAACGAGTGCTTGGTGGCATAGCCGCCGTTGGCCCACACCAGCCCGAACTCCCCGGGGCGCTCGCGCAGGTCGGCGACGACGGTGGCGATGGCGTGCATCACGTAGTTGTTCCACGGCCCACCGGCGAACGGCAGCCCGCCGGTGCGCGACCACTGTCGGGTGGCGGTGTCGATGCCGAGCGAGGCGGCGCCGAGCTGCACCGCCGCCGGAAAGCACGAATACAGGTCGATCACGGAGATGTCGTCGATGCCGACGCCGGCGAGTTCGAGCGCTCGCCGGCCGCCGATCTCGACCGCCGGCGTACGATCGAACGCATCACGGTGCGACACGTAGTTGTGCTCGTGACAGTCGGTACCGGCGTGGGGGAACACCCACCGGTCCTCGGCGATGCCGAGCCGACGAGCAGCTTCGACCGAGCACATGATCACCGCTGCGCTCATGTCGACGGCGTTGTTCGAGTTCATCAGCTTCGGATAGGGCAGGCCGATCATCCGGTTCGTTTCCGACACCGTGGTGATCTCGTCAGCGCTCTTCGCGTCGCGGGTCCACGCATACGGGTTTGCTGCCGCGACCTCGCTGAGCCCGGCCCACAGCCGTCCGAGGTGGGCGCGGTGGGCCTCGACCGAACGGCCGGCGGCGGCACGCAGCGCGGTCTCGAACATCGGGTAGATCTGCACGGGGAGGTAGATGCCGCGGTCGATCTCGGCCTGCAGGTTCATCTCGAGGTCGTCGCCGATGATCGTCGGCTCGTCGCCCTCGGGCCCCTTCGGCCAGTCGAGTTCGACGCCGGCCTTGCGGGCGCGCATCCGGGTGCGGGTGGCCTCTCCGCCGGCGAGCACGGCGATGTCGACGGCGCCGGACCGGACGTCGAACGCGGTGGCGTTCACCAACGACTGCGGGCTGTTGCCGCCCATGGTCGTGTACTCGAGTCGCCGGGCATCGATGCCGAGACGCTCGGCGAGGAAGCGGGGCGTGTTGCCGTAGCGCCACGACAACTGCGACACGACGCGAACGGTGTCGGCCGGTGGCGGGCCGTCCAGCCCGGCGTCGCCGGCCGCGGCGATGACGGCGCGCTCCATCAGCGCGACCGGTTCGAGGGCGTCGGCGATGGTGTCGGCGCGCTGGACGTACTGGCCGACACCGACGATGACAGGGGAGCGGGGGTCGATGTTCACGGGCGGCACCCTAGGCAGCGCGCCGAGGCCACAACGAGCGAGGAGCACGATGCCCCGTGCCCGCGCGCCACCTACACTGCGACGACATGAGCGAGCCTGCTGCGTCGTCGGTGACCAGAATCGCCATCGGCTCCGACCACGCCGGGTACGACCTGAAGCAGCATCTCGTCACGATGCTCCTCGGACAGGGCCACCAGGTCGACGACCAGGGGACCCACTCCACCGACCCGGTCGACTATCCGGCGATCTGTGCCGGTGTCGGACGCACCGTGCGTGACGGCGCCGCCGACGTCGGCATCGTGCTCGGTGGCAGTGGCCAGGGCGAACAACTCGCAGCGAACAAGGTGCGCGGCGTGCGCGCCGCGCTCTGCAACTGCCTCTACACCGCCCGGCTGGCTCGCGAACACAACGATGCCAACGTGCTCTCGATGGGTGCACGCGTCGTCGGCGAGGGGCTCGCCGAGGAGATCGTCACCATGTTCCTCACCACCGACTTCGAGGGCGGACGCCACGCCCGACGGGTCGACCAACTCACCGAACTCGAAACCGACTTCTGACCGACTGTCACACCGGGCCCGCCACGGTGTGACAGTCGGTCAGCTCGACCAGAAGGACCACTGATGCCGTTTCCCTCCGACACCGATCCCGACACCGAGGTCATCGGCCTCATCGAACGTGAGGTCGAACGCCAGACCAGCGGCATCCAGCTGATCGCCAGCGAGAACTTCACGTCTCCGGCGGTGATGGCCGCCGTCGGTTCGGTACTGACCAACAAGTACTCGGAGGGGTATCCGGGCAAGCGCTACTACGGCGGCAACGCGATCGTCGACGACATCGAGCAACTCGCCATCGACAGGGTCAAGGCGCTCTTCGGCGCCGACCACGCGAACGTCCAGCCGCACTCCGGCGCCAACGCGAACATGTGCGTGTACCAGGCGCTGTTGCAGCCGGGCGACACCGTGCTCGGTCTCAGCCTCGACCACGGCGGTCACCTCACCCACGGCTCGCCGGTCAACGCGAGCGGCCTGCTGTACGACTTCGTGTCGTACGGCACCGGCGCCGAGGACCGCATCGACATGGACGACGTGCGGTCGCTCGCGCTCGAGCACCGGCCGAAGATGATCGTCGCCGGCACCACCGCGTATCCGCGGCGCCTCGATCCCGAGCCGTTCAAGGCGATCGCCGACGAGGTCGGCGCGCTGCTGCTGTTCGACATCGCCCACCTCGCCGGCCTCGTCGCCGGCGGCGCACATCCCAACCCGGTGCCGTACGCCGACGTGGTCACCTTCACCACGCACAAGACGCTGCGTGGACCCCGTGGCGGAGCGATCCTCTGCAAGGCGGAGCACGCGAAGGCGATCGACAAGGCGGTGTTCCCCGGCTGGCAGGGCGGGCCGCTCGAGCACGTCATCGCCGGCAAGGCCATCGCCTTCCGCGAAGCGGCCGACCCCTCGTTCCGCGACTACGCCCATCAGGTGGTGAAGAACGCGTCTGCGCTCGCCGAGGCGCTCGTGCAGGAAGGCTTCCGTCTCGTGTCCGGCGGCACCGACAACCACCTGATGGTCGTCGACCTCACGCCGTTCGACGCCGAACTCACGGGCAAGGAGGCCCAGGCCAAGCTCGACGAGGCCGGCATCACACTGAACAAGAACACCATCCCCGACGACCCGCGCAGCCCGTTCGTCACGAGTGGTGTGCGTGTCGGCACACCGTCGGTCACCACGCAGGGAATGGCCGAGGCCGAGATGCCGCTGATCGCTGCATTCATCGCCCGGGCGCTGCGGGGTCGGGACGACGCGGCCGAACTCGAACTCGTCCGCAAGGACGTCGCCGAGCTCTGTGCCCGGTTCCCCGCCTACCCGGCCGACTGACGCCGTCCTAGGCTGAACCATCGTGCCCGAACTCGGTTCCTTTCTGCTGATCGGAGCCGTCGCGGCAGTCGTCACGTCCGCCACCACCCCGTTCGTCGGGATGCTCGCCCGACGCCGGGGCTGGGTGTATCTCCCGAACGACCGCACGGTGCACCAGAGTCCGCTGCCCGACATCGGCGGGTTGGCGATGTACCTCGGCTTCGTCGCCGCGATGCTCACCGCCTGGTCGGTGGACGCGTTCGACGTGCTGTTCTCCGGCAACTCCGAGCCGATCGGCGTGCTGGTCGCGGCGACGATCATCTACGTGGTCGGCCTGGTCGACGACGTACGCGGCCTCTCGCCGCCGGCGAAGGTTGCCGGTACCGTGCTCGCCGGGCTCGCGCTCGTGCAGTTCGGTGTCGTCATGTTCGCGTTCCGGTTGCCGTTCTTCGACGGGCCGATCCTGCTCGCCGAGGAGTGGCGCCCGCTCGTCACGGTGCTGTGGTTGCTCGGCATGACCCAGGCGATCAACCTCATCGACGGCCTCGACGGCCTCGCCGCCGGCATCGTCGCGATCGGTGCCGGCGCCTTCTTCCTGTACAGCCAGGAACTGATCGACAGCGACGTGCTCGACGTGCGCAACATCGGGCCGCTGCTCGCGATCATCGCGGTGGGAGTCTGCATCGGGTTCCTCCCGCACAACTTCAACCCGGCGCGCATCATGATGGGCGACGGCGGCGCGCTCCTGCTCGGCTTGCTGCTCGCGGTGGCGACCAGCGTGGTCGGTGGCCGGGCGGACTCGTTCGACCAGGAGTTCATCGGGCAGACCTACTTCTTCCTGGCGCCACTGGCGATTCCGCTGCTGATCCTCGGCGTCCCGATCCTCGACCTCGCGTTCGCCATCTTCCGTCGAGCCACGAGTCGCCGCTCGCTGTCGACCGCCGACAAGGGGCACCTCCACCACCGGCTGATGGACCTCGGCCACGGCCACCGGCGCAGCGTGGTGATCCTGTGGACGTGGACCCTGCTGCTGTCGGCGTTCGTGCTGTATCCGACGCTGACCGGGCGGAACCCGACCTATCTCCCGTTCGGGATCATCGCGTTGGCACTCGTGTTGTTCACCGTGTTGCACCCCAGCGTGCGTGCCCGCCGTCGCGCCAACGGGCCGGTCGAGGAGACTTTGGTCGATGGGTTGCCCCCGGCCGGTCCCGGACACTAGGTTGTGCATGCGTTCACAAGCGCCGCTGCCCTCCGCAGCGCTCGCTGCCGCCATCTCGGATCAATGAAGCTCCTCCCCCAGCAGACACGTGTCGCAACCGACGACGCCCTCGGCATGGCCATCGAGATCGCGGTGGTCATGGCCCTCTTCATCGGTGGCGGGTTCGCGCTCGACCGATGGCTCGGCATGCTGCCGCTGTTCATGATCGTCGGCACGGTGCTCGGCGCGGTGGGGCTGTTCACCAAGCACAAGTACCGCTACGACGAGAAGATGGACGCCCTCGAAGCCGAGCGGCAGGGTGCCATCGCCCAGCGGCGGGCGGCGACTGCCGAGCGGAACCCGACCCCTCGCGCCGGATCGGTCGGTGAGCCCCGTGGGTGATCGCACCGACCTGTTGATCACCCGCGTCGACGGACCCGCACCCGAGATGGCGGTGTCACGCGACATCGTCAAACGTGGGCTGATCGTGGCACCGGCGCTGATCGCCCTGTCCCTGGTCGTCTGGGGCGCCGACGGCGCCTGGTCGTCCGCGTACGGCATCGTGATCGTGCTCGCGAACTTCGCGCTGGCCGCCGCGCTGGTCACGTTCACCGCCAAGATCTCCGTCGGCGTGATGATGGGCGCCGTGCTCTTCGGCTACCTCGCCCGGTTGGCGCTCATCTTCGCGGCCGTCTGGTTCGTGCAAGATGCCGCTTGGATTTCTTTTCCGGCCCTCGGAGCGACCATCATCATCACGCACCTCGGGTTGCTGATGTGGGAGATGAAGCATGTCTCCCTCTCACTCGCCCACCCGGGACTGAAGCCAACCGCAGCCGCAACGACTTCCACCCCGAAATCCCCTTCGAACCCCACGTCCCCGTCACCCACGACGCTCACGCACGACTGAAACGGATCCCTACGTGTTCTTCGCTCTCGAGTTCCCGCCGATCAACGCACTGCTCCGCTGGCCGGACATCTTCCCGACGTTCAACAAGATCGGCCTGATCGCCGTCCTGTCGGCGCTGATCGTGATCATCTTCTACTCGATGGCGAACCGCCAGAGTGCGGCGCTCGCTCCCACCGGCGTTCGCAACCTCGCCGAGACGTCGGTCGAGTTCATCGAAGAGGGCATCGTCATGCAGACGATGGGCAAGGCCGGCCTGAACTGGACGCCGCTGCTGCTGAGCCTGTTCCTGTTCATCTTCCTCTGCAACATCCCCGGGGTCATCCCCGTGTTCCAGATGCCTGCCACCGCCCGTATCGCCATCCCGCTGGCGCTGTCGCTGCTGGTGTGGGTCGTCTACATCGGCACCGGCCTCAAGCACCAGGGGGTCGGATACTTCACCCACCTGCTGTGGCCTCCCGGCGTGCCCACCGCGCTCAAGCCGCTCGTGGGCCTCATCGAGTTCGTGTCGACGATCCTCGTCACCCCGTTCTCGCTCACCGTTCGTCTCTTCGCCAACCTGCTCGCCGGTCACGTGTTGCTCGTCACCTTCGGCCTGCTCACCGAGGCGCTGCTGTTCGCCCGGACGAGCCAGGTGTTCCTGGTTCCGATGAGCGTGCTGCCGTTCATCATGCTGGTCCTGATGACCGCATTCGAGGTGCTCGTCGCCGTGCTGCAGGCCTACATCTTCACCATCCTCGCCGCTGTGTACATCAACAACTCGATGGCGGCGCACGACGAGCACTGAGTCGCTCAGGGCTCGACCCGGTCACCCGACCACGGTCACCACACCACGACCACCAGACAACCGATTCTCGTTCAGACAACACAGGAGAAAACCACCACCATGGAAGCACTCAGCATTCTCGCCCAGCAGGCCGAAGAGGGCCTGACCGCTGCCGACCAGAAGTCGATCGCCGCCGCGGCGAACGCCGGCTTCGCCTACGGTCTCGCCGCCATCGGCCCGGCCATCGGCATCGGCTACCTCGTCGGCAAGTCGGTCGAGGCCATGGCCCGTCAGCCCGAGGCCGCCGGCATGGTGCGCACCACGATGTTCCTGGGTATCGCCTTCACCGAGGCGCTCGCCCTGATCGGCTTCGTGGTCTTCATTCTGCTCAAGTTCGCCTGAGCCGAATCAGCGCATCTTGTCGATCCGTCCACCAATTCGTAAGGAGCTGACGTGCTGACAGCCGTCGTCACCGGTTCCGGGGAGTCGCTCGAGGTCACGTTCCTCGGCGAGCACCAAGTCGTCGAGGCCCTCGTGGCCGCCGAAGACAAGGAAGTCCCCGAGAACGACCTGAACCCCATCGCGATCGAAATGAAGGAGCTCGCCTGGGGCTTCGGATCGTTCGCGGTCATGGCCCTCATCTTCCGCTACGTCCTCTATCCCAAGTTGAAGAAGGGGATGGACGAACGCGCCGCCGGCGTGCGGCGAGACCGGGAGGCCGCGGAGGCACTCACCGCGTCGGCCCGCGACGACGTCGCCGGCTACGAGGCGCAGGTCGCGAGTCTGCGCGCCGAAGCGCAGCAGCGCGTCGAGGGAGCGCGTGCCACCCTCGAAGCGGAGCGAGCCGAACGACTCGCAGCCGCCAACGCCGAGATCGCCGATCGGCGTGGTGCAGCGATGGCCGAGGTCGACGCCGCACGCGTCGCCGCACAGGACGACGTGGAAGCCGCAGTGGCCGACGTGGTCGCCACGTTCGCCGAGCGGGCGACCGGACGACCGGTCGACCAGACCGTCGTGCGCAACGCGGTGCGCGACACGATGGGTGCGGAGGTGGCGCAGTGAGTCTGGCTGCCAACCTCCACGCCGTCGCCGGTTCGCTCGTGCAGGTCGAATGGGACATCGACGACGACGGCTTCGTCACCGCGAACGACCCGATCCTGCCGCCGATCAAGGAGATCTTCATCGGCGGTGCCGCTTCACTGATCGTGTTCGTCGCGATCTGGAAGTTCGCCGGCCCGTCGATCGCCAAGGCAATGCGCGATCGCACCGCTCGTATCCAGGGCGAGCTCGACGGCGCCACCAAGGCCAAGGTCGACGCCGAGACGCAGGCGGCCGAGATCCGCACCGCGCTCGGCGACATCGACGGCGAACGCAAGCGCCTCTTCGCCGAGGCCGACGCCCAAGCCGAGTCGATCATCACGGACGGGCGCGCCCGACTCGATCAGGAGATCGCCGAACTGCACGAACGGGCCGATGCCGACATCGCCACGGCGTCGAGCCGCAGCGGTGACGAGCTGCGCAGCGAGATCGGCCGCTACTCGGTCGCCAGCATCGACCGGGTCGTCACCCAGACACTCGACGACGCCGCCCAGCAGGAGTTCATCGAGAGCTTCATCCAGCGCGTCGGCGCTTCCACGTCAGGAGCCGCATCATGAGCGACCCACGCATCGAAGGCTACGCACGGGCCCTGTTCGAGGTCGCCCGCGCCGACGGCACCCTCGACGAGGTCGAAGACGAGTTGTTCCGCTTCGCCCGCTCGTACGAGTCGAGCGACGAACTCCGCACGGCACTCACCGACGAGCGCACCCCGCTGGAGAAGCGTCAGGCCATCGTGGAAGACCTCCTCGACGGCAAGTCCACGACGACCACGGTGCAGTTGGTGTCGATGGTCGTCGGCTCCGGTCGTGGTCGCGATCTGCCCGCCATCGTCGACTCGCTCGTGCAGCGCGCATCGTCGGCCAAGCAGCTCGACGTCGCCGAGGTGCGCACCGCCGTCGCGCTCAGCGACGACCAGCAGGCACGTCTCAAGGCGGCACTCGAGAACGCCACCGGCAAACAACTGAACCTCAAGACCGTCGTCGACCCGTCGGTGGTCGGCGGCGTCGTCGCCACTGTTGGTGACACCGTCATCGACGACACCGTCCGCACCCGCATCGACCAGCTGAAGAGCCGGCTCTGAGCCGTCCCCAGGATCGAAAGAGAGACCTCCATGGCTGAGCTCACCATTTCCGCCGCCGACATCGCCTCGGCGCTCAAGACCAACCTCGACGGCTACGAGCCCTCGCTCGAAGCTCGCACCGTCGGCCGCGTCGCCGAAGTCGGTGACGGCATCGCCCGCGTCAGCGGGTTGCCCGACGCTGCCGTCAACGAGCTCCTCGAATTCGAGGACGGCTCCGTCGGCCTGGCGTTGAACCTCGACGAGACCTCGATCGGCGCCGTCGTGCTCGGCGACGTCGACAACATCGAAGAGGGCCAGACCGTCAAGGCCACGGCCAACATCCTCTCCGTGCCCGTCGGCGACGCCATGCTCGGACGAGTCGTCAACGCGCTCGGCCAGCCGATCGACGGCAAGGGCGAGATCACCGGCGCCCAGCAGCGCCGGATGGAGATCCAGGCGCCGGGCATCATGGGCCGCAAGCCCGTGCACGAGCCGCTGCAGACGGGCATCAAGTCGATCGACGCCATGACCCCGATCGGCCGTGGCCAGCGTGAGCTGATCATCGGCGACCGCAAGACCGGCAAGACCACCATCGCCGTCGACACGATCCTCAACCAGCAGGGTCTCGGCGTGAAGTGCATCTACGTGGCCATCGGTCAGAAGAGCTCCACCGTCGCCCAGACGGTCGACACGCTGCGCCAGAAGGGCGCCCTCGACTACACCGTCGTGGTGGTCGCCCCGGCGTCCGACCCGGCACCGTTCAAGTACCTCGCCCCGTACGCCGGCTGCGCCATCGGCCAGCACTGGATGGACAACGGCGAGCACGCCCTCGTGGTGTACGACGACCTGTCGAAGCAGGCCGAGGCCTACCGCCAGCTGTCGCTGCTGCTGCGCCGGCCCCCGGGCCGCGAGGCCTATCCCGGCGACGTCTTCTACCTGCACAGCCGCCTCCTCGAGCGCGCCGCCAAACTGTCCGACGAGCTCGGCGCCGGTTCGCTCACCGCCCTGCCGATCATCGAGACGAAGGCCGGCGACGTGTCGGCGTTCATCCCGACCAACGTGATCTCGATCACCGACGGCCAGGTCTACCTGCAGGACAACCTGTTCAAGTCGGGTGTGCGCCCGGCGATCGACGTGGGCATCTCGGTGTCTCGAGTCGGTGGCGCGGCGCAGATCAAGTCGATGAAGTCGGTGGCCGGCACGTTGAAGGGTGATCTGGCCCAGTTCCGTGAGCTCGAGGCGTTCGCCACGTTCGGTTCCGAACTCGACGCGATCTCCAAGGCCCAGCTCGAGCGTGGCTACCGCCTCGTCGAGTTGCTCAAGCAGCCGCTCAACAGCCCGATGCCGGTGGAGGAGCAGGTGCTCGTCAT
>CAZJUC010000006.1:9559-34746 GCA_964549065.1 uncultured Ilumatobacteraceae bacterium | reverse complement strand
ACTTGCCCTCGGCGACGTCCTCGGCGTTGATGCGGATCTCGATCGAGTGCCCGCGGCGGCTCGCGTCGACTTCTTCCTGGGTCATCGGGAGCTCCTCGCCGGCAGCGACACGGATCTGCCACTCGACGAGGTCGATGTCGGTGATCATCTCGCTGACAGGGTGCTCGACCTGGAGGCGGGTGTTCATCTCGAGGAAGAAGAAGTCCCCGTCCTGGAAGATGAACTCGACCGTGCCGGCGCCGTAGTAGCCGACCGCCTTTGCTGCCTTCACCGCTGCCTCACCCATTGCCTGCTCGACACCTTCGGGCAGGTCCGGTGCGGGTGCCTCCTCGACGAGCTTCTGGTGGCGGCGCTGCGCGGAACAGTCGCGCGACGAGATCCACACGCAGTTGCCGTGCTTGTCGCCGACCAGCTGGATCTCGACGTGACGCGGCCAGGTGAGGTAGCGCTCGACGTAGACCTCGTCGCGCCCGAAGAACGCCTTGGCCTCGCGCTGTGCGCTCGCCATTGCGTCGTCGACGTCGGCTTCCTTCTGCACCACCTTCATGCCTCGGCCACCGCCGCCGAAGGCCGCCTTGATGCACACCGGCCAGCCGTGCTCACTGCCGAAGGCCTTGATCTCGTCGGGGCCCTGCGCGAACTCGGTCGTTCCCGGCACCACGGGGGCGCCACCGCGGATGGCTGCCAGCCGGCTCGACACCTTGTCGGACATCTCGTCCATCGCGCTGGCGGGCGGCCCGATGAACTCGACGCCCATCTCGGCGATCGCCCGCGCGAAGTCGGCGTTCTCGGAGAAGAACCCGTAACCGGGGTGGACCGAGTCGGCGCCGCTCTGCTCGATCACGTCGAGCATCACCTCGGTGTTGATGTAGCTCTCGGCAGCGGTCTGCCCACCCAGGGCGAAGGCCTCGTCGGCGAGTCGGACGTGCAGCGAGTCTCGGTCGAGCTCGGAGTACACCGCCACGGTGGGGATGCCCATCTCTCGGGCGGCGCGGATGACTCGGACAGCGATTTCGCCACGGTTGGCGATCAGGATCTTCTTGAGCACGAGTGCCAATGTAGGGGCCGTGAGCGTCGACGGAGACATCTGGGGTTCGATGCCGTGGCCGCAGGGATGGGATGTGCGCCATGTCACCGAGACGGGCAGCACCAACGCCGACCTGATCGCCGCTGTCGAGGCTGGGACCGCGGGCCACCGGACCGTGCTCGCAGCCGACCATCAGACAGCCGGGCGCGGGCGGCTCGATCGACGCTGGGAGGCGCCTGCCGGGGCCAACCTGCTCGTGTCGATCGCACTGGCTCCCGTTCCGGACGTGCCCACCGAAGCAACACAGCGCGTGGGCCTCGCCGTGGTCGCCGCCGCACGTCGGCTCGGTGTCTCGCAGGTCGGGCTGAAGTGGCCGAACGACGTCCTGCTCGCGGGTCGCAAGCTCGCTGGGATCCTCGCGCAACGAGCGGCCGAGCGAGATGCCGTCGTCGTCGGACTGGGGCTGAACGTCGGCTGGGCCCCTGCCGGCGCAGCAGCACTCGACGAGGTCGCGGCCGGGGTCGTCGCCCCCGCGCAGGTGTTGGCGATGGTGCTGGGCGAGTTCGATGCGCTCGGCGCCGACATCACCGCCGCGTACCGAGCTTCGCTGACCACGATCGGGCAGACGGTGCGTGTCGAGTTGCCGGGCGACCGCCCGCCGCTCGACGGCCGCGCGGTCGAGGTCGATGCCGCCGGGAGACTGGTCGTCGTCGACGCGGTCGGCGAGCGCCACGCCCTCGACGTCGGCGACGTCGTGCACGTGCGGCCCGGGTGAGAATCGGGTGTGAGACGCAGATCACGGGTGAGGTGCTGTAGCGGCGCCCGGGCTCGCCACTAGCGTCGCCCTGCATGGCCACCCGCACCCGACAGCGACGGCGCAGTTCTGCGCCCGTGGCGCTAGCGCTCGCCGTGATCGTCGGTGCCGTCGGAGCGTTCGGGGTGATCAGGGCCGCCAATGCCCGCACCGGTGACATCGAACGCATCGAGGGGCTCGAACTCGCGCTGACGCCTCAGGACGGGCCGGCTCGGAACTATCTCCTGATCGGCTCGGACAGCCGGGAGAATGCCGACCCGAACGACGCCGACTTCGGCGGGATCGGCGACACCGACGCCGTGTCGGGACGCCGGTCCGACACGATCATGATCCTGCGCCAGGAACAGGACGGCAACGGGGCGGCGATCGTCAGCTTGCCTCGCGACCTGTGGATCGACATCGCCGGACGTGACAGCCCCAACCGGATCAACTCGGCGTACAGCGCCGGCACGGACGTGTTGGCTGCCACGATCACCCAGGAGCTCGGCATCCCCATCAACCACGTCGTCGACATCGACTTCAACGGTTTCAAGGACCTGGTCGACGCGGTCGGTGGGACCACGGTGTGCTTCCTGTACCCGACGCGCGACGCGAACACGGGACTCGACCAGCAGCCGGGCTGCCACGTGCTCGATGGTCTGCAGTCGTTGCAGTACGCCCGGAGCCGGTACTACGAGGAGTTCCGCGACGGTCAGTGGCGCACCGACCCCACCGCCGACCTGGGTCGCATCGAACGCCAGCAGGACTTCCTCCAGCAGACCGCCGACGCCACGATCGACAAGCTGCAGTCCGACCCGTTCCTGGCGTCGGAGCTCATCGACGCCGGCACGTCAGCGGTGCGCATGGACCCCGGTCTCGACCCCGTCGGCGCTGCCGGAACACTGCGCAAGGCGTTCAGTACGGGGCTGAACAAGTACCAGCTCCCGGTTTCGGGCGTCGACCGCAACGGCAACTCCGTGCTGGTGCTCGACCCCGGTGCCGAGCCGATCCTCGACTATTTCCGCGGGATCGGCCCGCCGCCACCGGTCGAGCCGTAGGTCGGCCGTGCGCCGACCGCCTACACTCCGGTCCCGTCATGAAGGCACTCATCCTCGCCGGCGGCGCCGGCACGCGGCTGCGGCCGATCACCCACACCCGGGCCAAGCAGCTGGTCCCCGTGGCCAACACGCCGATCCTGCACTACGGCATCCACTCGATGGTCGCCGCTGGCATCACCGAACTCGGTGTGATCGTCGGCGACACCCGCGACGAGGTGATGGCCGACCTGGGCGATGGGTCGCAGTTCGGCGCATCGATCACGTTCATCCCGCAGGACGAACCGCTCGGCCTCGCTCACTGCGTGTTGATCGCGCGCGATTTCCTCGGCGACGACGACTTCGTGATGTATCTCGGTGACAACCTGCTCGAACAGGATCTCGAAGCGTTCGCCGCGGCGTTCACGAAGGCGCGCCTCGGCGAGCACCCGCCATCTGCCCAGATCCTGTTGAAGGAAGTCGGCGATCCACACCGTTTCGGCATCGCGTCGCTCGACGCCGACAACCACGTCGTGCAGCTGGTCGAGAAGCCCGCCGACCCGCCCTCGAACCTCGCACTGGTCGGCGTGTACCTCTTCGACAGCGAGATCCACGAGGCCGTCGCCGCGATCGAACCATCCGACCGCGGCGAATTGGAGATCACCGATGCGATCCAATGGCTGATCGACCACGGCCGGCGGGTGCGAACCGAGATCCTCACCGGTTGGTGGATCGACACCGGCAAGCTCACCCCGCTGCTGGAGGCGAACCGCCTGATCCTCGAGACGATCGCCACGCGCATCGACGGCACGGTCGACGACGACTCGTTCATCGACGGTCGTGTGGTGGTCGAGGCCGGCGCCGAGATCGTCAATTCGACGATCCGCGGGCCGGTGGCGATCGGCCCGGGCACCAGGATCATCGACAGCTTCGTGGGACCGTTCAGCGCGATCGGCGCTGACTGCGAGGTCCGCCACTCCGAGATCGAGCACTCGGTGGTGATGGAACGCAGCCAGGTCATCGACATCCCGCGGCTGGAGGACAGCCTGATCGGCAGCGATGCCGTGGTGTCGCGCACCAAACGCAAACCGCGTGCGATCCGGCTGATGGTCGGCGACCACTGCCAGATCGACGTCGAATGAAGATCGTCGACTTCGCGACGCGTCCTGGCGCAATCGACGGTTTGGTGACCGTCACCATGAAGCAGGTCACCGACGACCGGGGGACGGTGCGCGAGTTGTTCCGCCGGTCGGCGTTCGCCGGAGCCGGGCCGTCGTTCGGGCAGATCGAACAGATCAATGTCACGCTGACACACCTCGGCGGTGTGCGTGGGATGCACGCCGAGCAGACGACCAAGCTCGTCGCGGTCGCCCACGGGCGCGCCCACGGCGTCTACGTCGACGTTCGCCCCGGCTCGCCGACCTTCGGGCTGGTCGACGAGGTCGACCTCGAGCCCGGCGTCCAGGTCCTCGTGCCGAGTGGCGTGGCCAACGGGTTCCAGGCGCTCGCCCCGGCCACACAGTACGCCTACTGCTTCGACTGCGAGTGGGAACCGGGTATGCCCGGTTCGGCGTTCACCCCGCTCGACCCGCTCGTCGTCGATCGGTGGCCGCTGCCGATCGACGCCGACGACCCCGCACAGATCTCGGCAAAGGACCGTTCGGCCCTCACGTTCGCCCAACTCGGCCAGGGAGCACCATCGTGAAACTCTTCGTCACCGGCGCTGCCGGCTTCATCGGATCGAACTACGTCCGCCACGTGCTGGCGACGACCGACCACTCGGTCACGATCTACGACTCGTTGACCTACGCCGGCAACCTCGCCAGCATCCGTGACGTCCTCGACGACAGTCGCGCCGAGTTCGTGCACGCGGACATCTGCGACGCCGATGACGTCGCCCGGTCGATGGACGGCCACGACGCTGTCGTGCACTTCGCTGCCGAGAGTCACGTCGACCGGTCGATCGCCGACGGTTCGACGTTCGTGCGCACCAACTGCACCGGCACCAACGTGCTGTGTGACGTGGCCAACACGGTCGGCGTCGGCAAGTTCCTGCACATCTCGACCGACGAGGTCTACGGATCGGTCGAGGAGGGTTCGTCGGTCGAGACCGACGTGCTCGAGCCCCGCTCGCCCTACTCGGCGGCGAAGGCCGGCTCCGACCTGATCGCCCTGTCGTACCATTCCACCTACGGCCTCCCGGTGGTGGTCACCCGCTGTTCGAACAACTACGGCCCGTACCAGTTCCCCGAGAAGGTGATCCCGCTGTTCACCACCAACCTGCTCGACGGCAAACAGGTACCGCTGTACGGCGACGGGCTCAACGTGCGCGACTGGATCCACGTCGAGGACCACAACATCGCCGCCCATCTCGTGCTCGAACAGGGAGCGCCCGGCGAGATCTACAACATCGGCGCCGGCAACGAGGTCACCAACGTCGACCTCACCCACCGTCTCCTGGAACTGACCGGCCGCGACGAGTCGTTCATCCGACCGGTCGAGGATCGCCTCGGCCATGATCGCCGCTACTCGGTCGACATCGACAAGGTGAGTGCCCTCGGCTGGTCGCTGTCGCGGACGTTCGACGACTCATTGGCTGCCACCGTCGACTGGTACCGCGACCATCGCGACTGGTGGGAACCCCTGAAGGCCAAAGCAGGGCTGTGAGGTGTCGATGAACCTGGTCGTCACAGGTGCAGGGGGCCAGCTCGGCCGCGATGTCGTGCTCCACGCCGAGTCGCTCGGCGACGACGTGGTCGCGGTCGACAAGGCCGCGCTCGACATCACCGACCCCGTCGCCGTCGGGGAACTGCTCTCGAGGGTTCGTCCAGAGGCGGTGATCAACGCCGCGGCGTACACCGCCGTCGACGCGTGTGAGACCAACGAGGCAACTGCGTTCGCCGTCAACGCCGACGCGGTCGGCCACCTGTCGGCGGCGTGCGAACTGGTGGGCGCCCACCTCGTGCACGTCAGCACCGACTACGTCTTCGACGGCACGCTCGATCGCCCGTATCGCGAAGACGATGCGACCAACCCGCAGTCGGCGTACGGCCGTTCGAAGCTCGCCGGTGAGATCGCCGCCGGTCCGAGTGCAACGATCGCCCGCACGTCGTGGGTGTGCGGCGAGCACGGCAACAACATGGTCAGACTGGTGTTGCGTCTGGCAGCGAACCCTGAACAGGACTTCGCATTCGTCGACGACCAGCGCGGCCATCCCACCTTCACGGCCGATCTCGCACCGGCCCTGCGAACCCTCGCCGCCGAGCGCCGGTCGGGCACCTTCCACCTGACCAACGCCGGCGCGGTCAGCTGGTACGAGTTCGTCCGGGAGGTCCTGTCGGCAGCAGGTGACGATCCAGAACGCGTGCGGCCGATCTCAACGGCCGATCTCGATCCGCCCCGTCCGGCGCCCCGCCCGGCCAACAGCGTGCTCGACAACGTGGCCTGGAGTGCAGCGGGCCATCAGCCGCTCCGCGACTTCCGCCGACCCCTCGCAGAGCTCGTCGAGACCCTCGTCGAGTCCAGGGGTCAGACCTCGGTCTGACCTGCAGCTGTAACGCTTGGTGTCAGACACCAGACGTTACAGCTGCAGGAATGAGCGGGCGGCAGGCACACCGTGCAACTCGATGTCGTCACGACGGATCGTCTCCCAGTGCTCCCGCGACATCCGAAATTCGACCAGCTCGTCTGGTACCCCGCGCCGGAGCTCGCGTCGGCGCCCCTGCTCGGAGTACCCGAGCGAGCGCGTCACGCCGAGCGATGCGGCGTTGTCGTGCCAGGCAGCTGTGGTTGCGAACGCTGAGTGGAGTCCGTCGAAACCGAGCGCCAGACATGCCATCCGCATCTCCTTGCCGAGGCCCCCTCCTTGGAACTGGCGTCCGAGCCACGAGCCCGTTCGGAACTGACGAAGGGTCACGAAGTTCTCGGCGCCCAGGTCGCAGCTGCCGCTGATCTCACCGTCGACGAGCACGGCGAACTGCAGGTTCCAGGCGTCGGGCCGCAGGTCGGCACGATTCCGCGCGTAGAAGCGCATCGCCTCCTGTTCCAGCTGCGGCGAGGGGAGGTCGGTCCACGGCACCATGAACGGCATCGTCGTCGGGTCGTGCACGCCTCGGCGCGCCACAGCGAGTACGTCGCGCTGGAGCGCATCGTCGAGGTAGCGCAGCGCAAGACGCGGCGTGTGCACCTCCAGATCGAGCAGCGGCCAGTGATCGTTCCCCACGTCGGCAGTGTCGCAGACCCCTACCATCGTCGCCGTGGGGTTTTCCCGAGCCGAACTCGAGTCGTACCGGGATGTGACGGTGCCCGATCTCGTCGGGCCGGGTGTGCGGTTGCTGTTCGTCGGCATCAATCCGGGCCTGTGGACCGCAGCCACACAGACCCACTTCGCGTACCCCGGCAATCGCTTCTACCCGGCGTTGCTGGAGGCGGGGATCATCGACCGTCCGATCGACCGCGGCGTCGGCATGACCGACACCGATCGACGGTACATGATCGAACGAGGCATCGGTATCACCAACGTGGTGCACCGCGCGACGGCGAAGGCATCGGAGCTGACCACCGAGGAACTCCGAGCGGGTGGTGAGCAGCTCCGAGCTCTCGTGCGCGATCACGCCCCGACGGTGGTCGCCGTCGCCGGGATCACGGCCTACCGGACAGCGTTCTCGCGTCCGAAGGCGACGATGGGCGAGCAGCCCGAGCGGTTCGAGGGATCACGGCTGTTCGTGGTGCCGAACCCGAGTGGTCTCAATGCCCACGAGACCGTCACCACGCTTGCCGACTGGTACGCCGCCGCTGCTCGCGCCGCCGGGATGCTCTCCGAGCGATGAGCTTCCGTGACGACGGGGGTCACGGAAACTCATCGCTCAGGTGTGCGGGTCGCGTTCGGCGTCGGCGCGGTTGGCGAGGTACCAGTCGATGGTGGCGTGCAAGCCCCGTTCGAAGTCCATCGTCGGATTCCACCCGAGCAGCGCCCGGGCGCGCGAGCCGTCGACGGCGCGCCGTGGTTGGCCGTCGGGCTTCGACGGATCCCAGCGCAGCTCGCCGTCGAAGCCGACCAGGCGGGCGATCGTCTCGACCGTCTCCTTGATCGTCACCTCGCGGTCGGCGCCGAGGTTCACCGGCTCGGCCGTCGTGTCGACTTCGCCGGCGCGTACGATTGCTTCGGCGGCGTCGTCGACGTACAGGTACTCACGGCTCGCTGCGCCCGTGCCCCACACCTCGACGTGATCGGCGCCGGACTCCTGTGCCTCGACGCACTTCTTGATCAGCGCCGGGATCACGTGCGACACCGACGGGTGGAACTTGTCGCCGGGTCCGTAGAGGTTGGTCGGGATCAGGTAGGCGAACCGCTGGCCGTGCTCGTGCTCGTTCACCTGCGCGTGGACGAGGTGCGCCTTCTTCGCGATGCCGTAGGGAGCGTTGGTCTCCTCGGGATACCCGTCCCACAGGTCGCCCTCGGCGAAGGGCACCGGCGTGAACTTCGGATACGAACAGACCGTGCCGACGAGCACGGTCTTGTCGACGCCGGGAGCGTGCCGGGCGGCCTCGATGACATGGGTGCCCATCAACAGGTTCGACAGGTAGAGCCGAGCCGGGTGTTCGAGGTTGTAGCCGATGCCGCCGACGTCGGCGGCGAGGTGGATGACCATCGTCGGCTCGTGGGCGGCGAGCATCGCCTCGGCGGTGCCCGGTCGGGTCAGATCGAAGTCGATCGACCGAGGGGCGCTGACCTCGGCGCCACGTTCGACCAGCCGGGCGACCACTCGCCGCCCCAGGAACCCGGCACCCCCGGTGACGAGCACGCGTCGCCCGGTCCAGGGGCCGGTGGATCCGTCAGCGGCGGTGGGTGTCGACATGGGCCAGAGGTTAGGGCGCGAGCGGTGCCACCGCAGCGAGGCCGACAGCCGCCATGATGGTTCCGGTGGACTCCGCGGTTCGACACGACGACGGCCAGGCGTGCCCGATCAGGGTGGCCTACACCGTCGAGCAGTGCTGGCACCCGAGCCCGGGGGGCACCGCCATCGCCGCGCTGCGGATCGCACGTGAATTGGCTCGCCGCGTCGACGACGTCGAACTCCACCTCGTCGCGGGCAGACATCCGGTGGCCCCGGCCGCGGAGTTTCGACCATCGGGACCGGTGGCCATGCTTCCGTTCGCACGTCCGTTGTTGTACGAAGCGTGGACGCGTCTCAACTGGCCGAAGGTCGAATCGGTGACGGGGGAGATCGACGTCGCACACGCCACCGGTTTGGTGCCCTGCGCCACGGCTGCACCGCTGGTCGTCACCGTGCACGATCTGGCGTTCGTGCATGATCCGGCCAAGTTCTCGGCTCAGGGGGTGCGCACGATGAACCGGAGCCTCTCGGCCATCGTCCGCCGCGCCGACCGGGTGATCTGTTCGAGCGAGGCCACCCGCGTCGACTGCGAAGCCGTCGGCGTGGGAGCGGATCGCCTGCGTCTGGTGCCGCTCGGTGTCGACCTGGTCGCGGTGTCCGACGTCGACATCGAACGTGTGCGTCGTCGGTATCTCCTGCCACACGAGTTCGTGTTGTTCGTCGGGACGCTCGAGCCGCGCAAGAACCTGGCCCGACTGTCGGAAGCGATGCGCCGACCCGGTGCTCCCGGTCCGCTCGTGGTGGCCGGCGCCAACGGCTGGGGTGACGTCGGGATCGTGGGTGACGACGACACACTCTTCCTCGGGTTCGTCCCCGACGCCGACCTCGCTCCGCTCTACGCAGCGGCGACGGTGTTCGCCTATCCCAGCGAGCGCGAGGGATTCGGTTTGCCGGTGGCCGAGGCGATGGCACAGGGGGCGGCGGTGGTCACCAGCGCGGGCACGTCGACCGAGGAGGTCGCCGCAGGAGCGGCGGTCCTCGTCGACCCGTTCGACGTCGACGACATCGCCCGGGGTCTCGTCGAAGCAGTGGATCGTCGCACCGATCTCGCTGCAGCGGCACGCCGGCGCGCCGAAGAGCTCACCTGGGAGCAGTCGGCCGAACGCACGCTCGCCGTCTACCGTGAACTCGCCCCATGACCGAGCAGTCCACCGATCGTCCCACCGAGCCGAGCACGCCGAGCACGCCGAGCACGGCGAGCACGCCGACGGCCGCGCCCGGGCGATGGTCGACGATCGACGTGGCGGTCAACCTGCTGTGGTGTGTTCCCGGGCAGGTCGGCGGTTCCGAGCAGTACCTCGTGAGACAGCTCCACGGTCTCGCGTCGCAGTCGTCGCCGTTCGTGCCCACGCTGTACTGCCTGCCGTCGTTCGTCGATGCGCACGGTGACCTCGGGTCGATCTACCCGATGCACGCAGCCGCGATCAGTGGCACGAGCCGCCCTCGTCGGGTGCTCGCCGAGCACAGCTGGTTGCGGCGGCGAACGCGCGATGCCGACGTCGTGCACCACGGCGGCGGGACCACACCAGCCGTCGGTCGCCGCCCGATCGTGCTCACGATCCACGACCTGCAGTACCTCACCCATCCCGAGTACCTCACCCCGACCAAGCGTCGATATCTCGAACGCGTGATCCCGAGATCGGTGCGCCGCGCCACCGTGGTCGCCGTGCCGACCGAATACGTGCGCACCACCGTCATCGACGCACACGGCATCGACGCCGACCGTGTCGTCGTCGTGCCCCACGGCGTCGAGTCGTCGCTCGGCGCGTCGGCGCCGAGTGCGTTCGACCTGCGTCGTGACTACGGCCTCGGGTCCGGGACCGTGCTCGTCTACCCGGCAATCACCCATCCCCACAAGAATCACCGCTTCCTGCTCCAGTTGATGGCACGTCACTGGACCGACCCCGACCTCCGGCTCGTGCTGCTCGGCGGCCGCGGAGCAGCGGAGGCCGACGTCCAGGCCGACATCGACCGACTCGGCCTGACGCAGCGCGTGGTTCGCCCCGGCCGTGTTCCCGACGCCGATCGTGACGGCCTGCTCGCGGCGGCCGACGCGCTGGTGTTCCCGAGCGAGTACGAGGGATTCGGGGCCCCCGCCGTCGAGGCGATGGCGCTCGGCGCACCGGTGATCTGTTCCGACCAGCCTGCGCTGGCCGAGGTCGTCGGCGACGCCGGCCTGGTGCTGCCGCTCGAGCTCGACGCGTGGGCGGACGCCCTCGACGTGGTCGCCGCCCGTTCGGACGCCATGCGTTCGGCGGGCCGCCGACGCGCCCGCGCCTTCACGTCCGAGCGCTCCGGTGCCGCCCTGGCAGCGGCGTACGACCTGGCGTTCCGGATCGGCCGATGACCCCTCGGCCGCCGATGGCCGGAGCACGACCCCTGGTGGTGCTGTGCCCGCACTTCGAGCCCGACACCGCTCCCACCGGTGTGGTGATGACCCGGATCGTCGAGGAGCTGGTCGGCCTCGGCCACACCGTGCACGTCGTCACGGCGTTGCCGTGGTACCGCTCGCACCGGATCGAACCCGGTTGGGAGGGCCGGCTCGTCCGCTCGGAGACGACGGCGTGGGGCACCATCACCCGCGTTCACCCGTTCCCGGGCCGGGACAAGGCGAATCTCGTGCGGCGGGCGCTCGGGTTCGGTGCGTTCTCGCTCCTGGCCGGCGTCCAGTGCCTCCGCGTGGGCGGCTGGTTCCGCCGCGCAAGTGCGGTGATCATCGACCACCTGACCCCGCCGCTGAGCCGGCTTCGGCGATGCCCCTTGGTGTTCAACATCCAGGACGTCTTCCCGGATGCCGCAGTGGAGACCGGTGCCATCTCGAACCCCAGGGTGATCGCTGCGGCGGCGTGGCTCGAACTCATCAGCTATCGCGCAGCCGATGCCGTCACCGTGCTGTCGGACGACCTGCGCGACAACGTGGTCGCGAAACTCCGCAGTGCCCGGGGCGACCGCGCCGTCGAAACCGTGCACGTGATCCCCAACTTCGTCGACACCGACGCGATCGTTCCCGCCGTCCGGTCGACCCCATACCGCTCCGAACTGGGTCTTGGTCCCGGCCCGGTCGTGCTCTATGCCGGCAACGTCGGGTTCTCCCAGTCGCTCGATCTGGTGGTCGCAGCGGCTCGTGCGCTCCCGGACGTCACGTTCCTGATCAACGGCAACGGCGCCGCTCGGTCATCGCTCGAAGCAGCCGCCGGCGATCTCGCCAACGTCCGCTTCGCCGACTACATCGAGCCATCGCGTCTCTCCGAGCTGCTCGCCACCGGCGACGTGCACGTCGTTCCCCTGCGGCGCGGCCTCGGTCGGGTGAGCGTCCCGTCGAAGACGTACTCGATCATGGCCGCGGGGCGCCCGGTGGTTGCAGCGATCGACCCCGACACCGCAGTTCCGAGGATCCTCGCGGACTCCGGCGGAGGCGTGGCGGTCGCTCCCGACGACGCTGCGGCGTTCACCGAGGCGGTGGCTGCACTGGTGGCCGACCCGGACCGTTGCGCTCGTCTGGGTGCCCTCGGGCGCGCCTGGGTCGAGCGTGAGGCATCGCCGACGGCAGTGGGTGTCGCGTACGACGACCTGCTGCGTTCGCTGGCCTGAACCCGCATCCGATCCGAGCGCCGCTAACCTCTCGTGGTCGTGGCCCCCTCCTCGTCCTCCACCAAGAAAGCCGCCAAGCTGGCCCAGTCCGGCTCGGGCAAGAAGGTCCGATTCCAGGGTGGAACGCTGTTCCCCGCGGTCGTGACCCTCGTGATCGTCCTCGGGCTGTCGCTGGTGGTCTACGCCCGCCAGAGCCAGCCCTCCGTCGACGCCTCCGGAGCGCCGCTGCAGTCCGACCACTGGCACCACGCGTACGGCTTCTACCTGTGCGACACCTGGTTCCAGCTCGAAGGCGACGCCGAGCAGCAGGGCACCGACAACTTCACGCAGTACGCCCGCACCGGCGTCCACAGCCACGACGACGGTCTGATCCACTGGCACCCGTTCACGTCTGCGGCGGTCGGCAGCAACGCTCGCCTCGGCGTGTTCCTCGACACCTACGGCGTCGAACTGTCGAACGACAAGATCGAGTTCCCCGAGTCGCAGCGTGAGGCGCTCGTCAACCAGCTCTCCTCCGCAGAGCCGCCGCGCAGCGAACTCCTCGAACGTGACGACCTCCTGGTCTGGGAAGACGGCGACGAGTGCACGGTCGACGGCTCCCAGGAGGACGCCGAGGTCAAGGCGGTCGTGTGGAACAACTTCACCGACACCGACGACGGCACCACGTACATCGCGGACTTCGACAACATCCGCCTCGATCGCGACCAGATGGTGGTGGTCATCGCCTTCGTGCCCGACAACACCGATGTGAGCATGCCGCCGTGGGCGCCCGAGTTGCCGACCCTCGGTGAGATCGATTCGGTCGTCGTCGACCCGAGCGATTCGCTCCCGGCGGACACCGAGTCGGACGCACCCGGCACCACCGAGGGCTGATGCGAGCCGTCGTCCTCGTCGGCGGCTTCGGGACGCGACTGCGTCCCCTCACGTCCAGTACCCCGAAACCGATGCTGCCCATCGGTCACGTCCCGATGATCGCCCGCCTGGTCGATCGCCTCGGTCGCGGCGGCGTCGACGAGGTGGTCCTCGCACTGGGTTTCCGGCCCGAGCCGTTCGTCGAGGCGTTCCCGGATGGTCGCTGTGGTGACGTGCAGCTCACCTACGCAGTCGAACCCGAGCCGCTCGACACCGCCGGTGCGATCAAGTTCGCGGCCGAGTTCGCCGGCATCGACGACACGTTCGTCGTGGCGAACGGCGACGTGATGACCGACCTCGACGTGTCGTCCCTGGTCGACGCCCACCGCTCGTTCGGCGCAGAGGCGACGCTCCACCTGATCGGTGTCGACGACCCATCGGCGTTCGGAGTGGTCGATCTCGCCGACGACGGCAGCGTGAGCGCCTTCATCGAGAAGCCGGCGCCCGGCACCGAGCCGAGCAATCTGATCAACGCCGGCACCTACGTGTTCGAGCCGTCCGTGCTCGACCGCATCCCGGCGAACACCAAGGTCTCGATCGAGCGCGACACGTTCCCCCGAATCGTCGCCGACGGCGGCCTGTACGGCGTGGCGACCCACGACTACTGGATCGATGCCGGTGTCCCCGACCTCTACCGTGCGGCAAATCTCGACCTCCTCGACGGCAAACGTCGAAGCGAGCGCTGCGAGGCGTTGGCGCCGTCGGCCGAGGTCGCCGTCGACGCGGACGTGCGACACAGCGTGGTCGGCGACCGCGTCGAGATCGCGTCGGGCGCGATCGTCGTCGACTCGGTACTGCTGCCCGGCGCCACCGTGGCGACCGGCGCCACGGTCGAACGGTCGCTCGTGATGGGGGCTGTCGGGGCCGACGCCGTCGTCCGCGACTCGATGGTCGGCGTGGACGGCAGCGTCGCCGACGGCGGGACGCTGATCGGCGGCACGGCGCCTCCCGTCGTCCCGTGAACGTCGTCGTCCTCGGTGGGGCAGGATTCATCGGATCGCACCTCGTCGACCGACTGCTCGCCGAGGACCACACCGTCGACGTCATCGACAACCTCAGCGACGGATCCCTGGCCAACCTCGCGACGGCGAGGGCATCAGGTGGGGCGTTGCGCATCCATCACCTCGACACTGCCACGCCGGAGGCCGAGGCGTCGATCGGGCAGCGTCGCCCCGACGTGATCTTCCACCTCGCCCTCCTCCCTCGTCACCGAGCATCCGCACTCGCGCAGAGTGACGCATTCGGCTCGGCGCTCGCAACGCTCGAGGCCGCGCGGCGTCACGGCGTGGCAAAGGTCGTCGTCGCCCTGCCGGCATCCGCGATCTACGGTCACCCGGCGACCAAGCAGCTCCCCGTGAAGGAAGCAGAACCGTCCCAACTCGAACCGAACGACGTGCGCGGGGTCGTCGCACGGGCCATCATCGATCTGCTCGTGTCGTATCGCGATCTCCACGCCATCGAGTTCACGGCGCTCGCGCTCGGCACGGTGTACGGACCCCGACAGCGACCCACCGGTGGCGTGGTCGCGGCCTTCGTCGACGCGGCGACGCAGCAACGTTCACCCGTCGTGTACGGAGACGGTCGTCAGACGCGTGACTTCGTGTTCATCGACGACGTCGTCGACGCGTGCGTTCGCGCTGCCGGTCGTGGCAGCGGTCTGGTGATCAACGTGGGGACCGGCGAGCAGACGTCGATCGCCGCACTCTGGTCGAGGATCGCTGCGACCATCGCCGGCGCCGCGGCGCTCGAGCCGACCCACGCACCGGGACGCCTGCACGAAGTCCAACGATTCGCCGTGTCGCCGGTGCGTGCTCGCATCCACCTCGGGTGGTCGCCCTGGACCGGCATCGACGAAGGGCTCACCCGGGTCGTCCAATGACGCGTGCTCAGGCGAGTGTGTCGAGCGCGAGCTGTCTGGCGATGCCGGGGGTCGACATCACGGTGTCGGTGACCACGCACCGCATTCCGGTGTCCTCGACAGCTGCGACGTGGTGGGCGTCGACGGTGTCGATCACCAGCGTCGAGGCGATCGCCGAGTAGAGCCGGGCAACCCCCACGACGGACGCCTCGTGACCGAGTTCGACGAGCATGCGGTCGGCCGGGCCCTTCAGGGCCGCGCCGCCGACGATCGGAGAGATGGCGACCACCCGGTCACGCCGTTCGGCGAGCAACGCGTCGACGCCGGCCATCGATCGGATCGGGCCGATCGACACGATCGGATTCGACGGGGCGATGACGATCGTGTGGGCGTCCTCCAGCGCCCGTTGCGCCGGTGCGGACAGTTCCGCGTCGCCCACGAAACGAACGGCTTCGACGGGGACACCGTGGCGGAGTCGCACGAAGTAGTCCTGGAACGAGATCTCGGCGCCATCGGCGATCGTGACGACCGTCGACAGGCGGTCGTCCGACATCGGTACCACCCGGATCCCGACGCTCCATGCTCGGCGGATCTCGTCGGTGACCTCGGTGAGGGTCGCCCCCTCGCCGAGACGCGCGGTGCGGTAGAAGTGCGTCGCGAGATCGCGGTCACCGAGATTGAACCACCGGGCAGCGGCGGCCGACCCGTCGGGGCGGACCGCCTCGTAGCGCTCCAACGACTCGATCGCGCGCCAGGTCTCGTCGACGAGCCCCCAGCCGCGCTCGGGATCGATCGCCCCCGCCAGGGTGTACACCACCGTGTCGAGGTCGGGTGAGATCGCGAGGCCGTGCAACGAGCAGTCGTCGCCGGTGTTCACCACTGCCGTGATCGTGCTGGGATCGTCGACGGCGTCGATCAGCCCACGGAGGAACCGGGCGGCCCCCACCCCGCCCGAGATCACGGCGATCGACGGCGGATCAGACATGCTCGACGAGTTCGCGGTACATCGAGTGGTACTGCTCGGCCGTGGCGGCCCACGAGAACCTCGCCACGTTGGCGTGTCCGCGCCGGACGAGCTTGGCATGCATGTCGTCGTCGGTCACGATCCAGTGCAAGTTGGCTGCGAGAGCCTCGGCGTCTCGGGCCGGGCTCAACAGTGCCGCGGCTCCGGCGACCTGTGGGATCGACCCGGCGGTGCTCGCAACCACCGGCGTGCCGGCCTGCTGCGCCTCGAGGATCGGGAACCCGAATCCTTCGTCGAGCGACGGGTACGCGAGTGCCCGGGCGTGGGTGAGCAGCCACCGTTTGGTGGCACCGTCGACGACGCCGGTGCGCACGACCCGCCCCGCGACGCCGTTCGGCAGTCGATCGATCGCGCGATCGACGGCGGCGACGTCGTTACCGGCTGCACCGGCGATCACGAGGCGCACGGCGTCGTGCTCGCGGGCGAGACGTCCGAACGCGTCGACGAGCGTAGGGAGGTTCTTGCGACGCTCGATGGTGCCGAGTGCCAGCACGAAGGAGGACACGTCCGGCAGCCCACTCGGTTCGTGCTCCGTCGACGATGAGTGGTCGGCCAGCGGCGGGCCGAGCAGCACGGTGTGCACGCGGTCGGTGCCGAGGAGGTCGCGGACCCGTCGACTGGTGGCGTCGGAGCTGGTGACCACATGGGCGCCGTCGGCCACCGCTCGTCGCAGTGCTGCCGCTGCACGACGAACGTCGGGCTCGGCATCCTCGGGGTGGTCGAGGAACCAGCAGTCGTAGACGGTCACGGCCCGAGGCACACGCGCCGGTGGCACGACGTAGTTGGTGCCGTGGACGACATCGGCGTGGCCCAACCACCTGTCCATCGGCACCGACCGCCGCGACCAGCTGCGCAGCGCCAGCGCCGCGGGCAGCGGAAGACGGCGTTCGCCCGGTCGCATCCGGGCCCGGATGCTCGTGAGGTATCGCACGAGTTCGAGGTCGGCTTCCGCAGCGAGCGCGTCGACCATCCAGGCAACGGCATTGCCGATCCCGGTCCGCCGACCGTGCGTCGGCCCGACATCGATGGCCACTCGGAGCATGTGGAGCCCGATCGTATCTGCGGAGTGTGAACCCGGAGTCCTAGACTCACCGCCTCATGCCTACAGCGTTTGTCACCGGGATCACTGGCCAGGATGGTCAGCATTTGGCCGAGTTCTTGCACGGGCAGGGTTATCACGTGTTCGGGATGGTGAAGGGGCAGAACAATCCGCGTGTGGAGGCGTTGCAGCAGGAGTTGCCGTTCGTGGAGTTGGTGTCGGGGGACCTGGCGGATCTGCCGTCGCTCGTGAGTGCGATGGAGGCGTGTCAGCCCGACGAGGTGTACAACCTGGGTGCGATCAGTTTCGTGGCGTTGTCGTTCTCGCAGGCGGAGTTGACGGCGAACATCACCGGGTTGGGGGTGCTGCGGATGTTGGAGGCGGTGCGGATGGTGGGTGGGACCCAGAACAATCCGATCCGTTTCTATCAGGCGTCGTCGTCGGAGATGTTCGGGCAGGTGCGTGAGACACCGCAGACCGAGTTGACACCGTTCCATCCTCGTAGCCCGTACGGGTGTGCGAAGGTGTTCGGTCATGACATCGTGGTGAACTATCGCGAGTCGTACGGGTTGCACGCGTCGTCGGGGATCCTGTTCAACCACGAGGGCCCGAGGCGGGGGTTGGAGTTCGTGACGCGCAAGGTGACCAACGCGGTGGCTCGGATCAAGTTGGGGTTGCAGCACGAGGTGGTGTTGGGGAACCTGGACTCGAAGCGTGATTGGGGGTATGCGGGTGACTACGTGAAGGGGATGTGGATGATGCTGCAACAAGATGTTCCCGACGACTACGTGTTGGCGACTGGTCAGACCCATTCGATCGAGGACCTGGTGCAGCGGGCGTTCGCCGAGGTCGGTATCGACGACTGGGCCGGCTACGTGCGCCAGGACCCCAAGTTCCTGCGTCCGGCCGAGGTCGACCTGTTGATCGGCGACTCGAGCAAGGCGCGCACCACGTTGGGTTGGGAACCCGAAGTCGACTTCGCGGCGTTGGTGAAGATGATGGTCGCCCACGACCTGCAACGCGAAGCAGCCAAGGCCGGCATCACCCCGCACTGACCGTCGCGGTGACCGCCGACGCCGATCAGGTCTCGAACGGCATGTCGGTGATCGCCTCGATCATGGAGCCGGAGTCCGGCTGAGCGCCGTCGCGAAGGCGGCTGCGCAGGGCGAAGGCGAAGGTGACGAGTGCGGCCATCGACGACACGACCAATCCGATCTCGATCCGGCGGAACACCTCGTCGCTCGACAGCCACGTGCCGAGCGCGAACCCGATCACACCCACCAGCCAACCGAGCGCCACGAGGGCGTGACCTTTCAGGGCGATGACGGCCTGGGCGGTCGCCAAGGCGAGCATGTACACCGCACTGCTGAGCGAGAGCATCGCGAGTGTCCGCCCGCTGAGGTCGGCGTCGTACACGATCCGCAGGGCCCACGGGCCGAGGACGAACGCCCCGGCCGTGCCGACCATCCCGACGGCGACGACGATGTACATCAGTTGCCTGAGGCCCGAGCGGAACTCGGCGAACTCGCCCCGTGCAGCTTGTCGGCTGAGGCGGGGGAGGAGTGCCGCTTGCACCGCCTGGAAGAGGAACAGCGGGATGCGGGCCAGCAGCACGCCGTAGGAGAACTGGGTGACCAGCGCATCTTGGCCGTCGTCCGCCAGGAGTCGGGCAGTGATCGGGCCGGCGTTGAGCAACCCGGCGGCGCACACCGATCCCAGCAACAGCCACCCGAGGTTCGGGGTGACCTCGTTCCACTCCGCCGGTGGGCCGGGTTCCGAACGCAACGCTCCCCGTCGGTACACGTACGCCACGGCGAACAGTGGCGACACCGCGATGGCCAGCCCGTAGGCGCCTGCTGCGGTGACCCCGACGAACGCGAGCAGCACGCACAGCAGGATGCGGACGATGCCGTCCGAGCCGAGCACGACCGCGTACTCGGTGAACCGGCCGCTGCCCGAGCAGATCCCGCGCGCCATGTGGGCGGGTGCATACGCTGCGAACGCCGCCACCAGTGCAACCAGCATCAGCCAGTCGCCGTCGAACAACGACGTGGCGATCAGCGGGCTGGCGGCCAGGATCGCCAGCGCGACGACCGCCATGAGGATGCCGCCGAGCCCGACCACCCGGCGAACGACGGGTCGCCCGCCGTCACCGATGGCACGCCGAGCCGACAGCGCCCGTCCCAGCTCCTGTTCGAGCGGGAGGAAGAACCCCGGCGCGAGCGCGAAGACGGCGAACCACATCGCCGCGATGGGTGCGAACTCCTCGGCACCGCCGACGGCAACCGTGCCGACCTTGAAGAACGCGTACGTCGCGACGCCGGCCACGAGCAGAGCGATCCCGACCGGGATCGTGCCCTCGGGCAGTGGGGTGCGCTGCTGCGCTGACGGTGCGGCTGACGACACGGGAGGACAAGCCTATCTACGCGACCCGGGCGCGCCGCCGACCATGTCTCAACGGCGACGGCTGCGTTCGAACTCTCGGCGGCGAACCTGGGCGCGCTGATAGCTCAGCAGGCCGAGACCGACGGTGACATAGGTCGCATCCTTCGCCAATCCCGCAGCGCGCGTTGCCACCGAACCGCCGACGTCGAGCGTGCCGCGCACGGCCTTGACCAGGTCGAAGTCGGTGAGGTCGATGCTCGTCGGGTCGAACCGCGCGCCGCCCCGATCGTCGACGGGACGCATTGTGGCCATGACGGCAGGATACCGAGCCGCCTCGCTAGCCTCGCCCCATCGTGGAACCGGAGACCCCATCTGCACCGCCTGTCGTCGCGGTCGTCGTCGTGCACGACCCCGGCGATTGGTTCGATGAGACGCTCGATGGGCTCGCTCGTCAGGACTACCCGAACCTGCGGATGCTCTTCCTCGTCGTCGAGGGCGCCTCGGCCGTGCGCTCCGGCGACGACGACGGCAGCTCGTTCGCCGCCATCGACGAGCGGATCCAGACGCGTCTGCCCGGCTCGTTCGTGCGACCGGTGTCCGCCAACGTCGGCTTCGGTGCCGCGGCGAACGAAGTGCTCCGCCTCGTCGAGGGTGACAACGGGTTCTTCCTGATCTGCCATGACGACGTGGCCCCCGAGCCGGACGCGCTGCGCATTCTGGTCGAAGAGCTGTACCGCTCGAACGCCGGGGCGGTCGGACCGAAACTGGTCGACTGGGCCGAGCCGAGCGTCTTGCAGACCGTCGGGTTGGGAATGGATCGCTTCGGCGAGATCGACCCGGTCATCGAGCCGGGTGAGGTCGACCAGGAGCAACACGACGGCGTCCGTGACGTGTTCGTCCTGCCGTCGGCCTACCTGCTGGTGCGCGCCGATCTGTTTCGCGCACTCGGAGGGTTCGATCCGGCGATCGAGTTCCACGGCGAGGACACCGAACTGTGCTGGCGGATCCACCACAGCGGTGCCCGGGTCGTCGTCGTGCCGTCGGCGCGGGTCCGACACCTCGGTCACCTCCGGCAGCGACGTCCGGATCTTCGACACGGGTTGCTGCGGGCACGCCACCGGATGCGTTCGGTCGCCACACTGACCGGTGCCTCCCGCCTGCCGGTGCGTTCGATCGAGATGGTGTTGCTCACCCTGACCGAATTGGTGGTCGGACTGTTCACCGCACGCTTCGGCCAGGCCTGGAATTCGTTCCGTGCGCTCGCGGGACTGGTGCCGAGGACACCGGCGCTGATCGCCCGTCGACGCGAGGTCAAACCGGTGCGACGGGTGCCCGAACGCGAGGTGTACAGCCTGCAGGAGCGCGGCAGCACCCGGCTGAACTCGTACCTGCGCAGTCGCGAAACCGCCACCTACGTCGGCTCGGGCGTGCAGGTGCGGCGATGGCGACAGAGTCCGACGGCGCCGGTGATCGCATGGATCGCGATCATCGCCGGCCTGGTCGTCGGTAGCCGCTCGTTCTTCGACGGCGGACTCCCGCCGGTCGGCGAATTCCTGGCGTTCCCGGAGAGCCCGCGGGTGCTGCTCGACACGTTCCTGTCCGGCTGGAACCCGAACGGTGCCGGCGCCACCTCGCCGAACCCGACGGGCTGGGCGACGCTCGCCGGGCTCAGCGTCTTCACCCTCTTCCACATGGGCTTGCTGCAGACACTGTTCGTGCTCGTGCTGCTGTTGTTCGGAGCCGCCGGTGTGTGGCGTCTCGCCGCGGTCTTCCCCTCGACTCGGGCCCGCATTGCCGCCCTGCTCGTGTACGCCGCCAGTCCCCTGGTCAGCGGCGCGATGTCGGGCGGACGTCTCACCGTGATCGTCGTCTTCGCCGCGGCGCCCTGGGTGGTGCATCTCGTTCGACGAGCCGCCGGTGTCGAGACGGCGGATCCGCTCAGTGCGGAACTCGACGTCACCGATGGTGTCATCGCGCTCCCCGCCGACGAACGGCTCCGGCGAACCCTCGCTGCAGCCCTGGTGCTCGCCCTCGCCGTCGCGTTCGCTCCCGTGATGTTGCCGCTGGCCGTCTTGCTCACGCTCGTGTTCGCGTTGGGAACCGTGCTCGCCCGGGGGTCGGTCGTCACTGCAGGGTGGTCGCTCGCGACCGGCCTCGGCGCGGTGGTCGGTGCCGGCGTGCTGAACTTCCCGTGGGTCACGTCGTGGACCTGGGAGGGTCTCGTCGGGGCCCCACCGATCGGTGAGGCCGGCCTCGGCTTGTTGCCGCTGGCTTCGTTCGAGATCGGCCGCACCGACTTCGCAGCTCTCGCCCTTGCGCTCTACCTCCCGGTGCTCGCCGCGGTACTCCTGGCTCGAGCCTGGCGCTTGACGTGGGCGGTTCGCTCCGGGCTGATGGTGCTCGTCTTCGGCGCCCTCGTCGTGCTGGCCGACCGGGGATCACTGCCGATCGCCGCACCCGAGGCGGGGGTGCTGCTCGTGCCCGTGGCGCTGGGACTGGCGATTTCGGCGGCCGCGGCACTCGCAGCGTTCGACCTCGACGTCCGCGGCGGCACGTTCGGGTGGCGCCAGCCGCTGGGACTGCTGTCGACCGTGGCCGTGGTCGTCGGCCTGGCACCGGGCGTCGGCGCGCTCGTCGACGGTTCGTTCCAGACGCCGTCCACGCCGCTGGCCCGGCTGCTCGATGCGTCGCTGCCCGAAGCGTCGGCCGCCGGTGACTACAACGTGCTCCTCGTCGGCGACCCGCGCATCCTGCCGGTCCCGTCCACCCAGTACCGCGACGGCGTCGCGTGGGCGATCATCGACGACGGTCCGCTCGACGTCCGCGACCGATGGATGCCGCCGACGAACACCGCATCCGAACTGGTGACCACCGCACTCGACGAGATGGCGGCGTCGTCCACCCTCCGGGCGGGCCGTTTGCTGGCACCGCTCGCCATCCGTTTCGTCGTGGTGCCCGAGTTCGACGGCGTGGTGTCGACGGTGAACGACCCGCTCCCGCTGCCGACCGGGCTGGTGCCCGCGCTCGAGGACCAGCTGGACCTGGTCGCCGTGCGCCCGGGGCTTCCGACGCTCGAAGCGTTCGAGAACCGCGCCTGGATACCCACCTATGCGCAGCTCGACGAGGCGGCCGCGCCGGCGAGCGCCGCGGCCGGTGCCGAAGTGCTGGTGCGCAGCGATCTGTCGGCGTCGACACCGGTGTTCGTCGGCGCCGACCAACTCGCGGCGACCACCGACGAGGTCGCGGGCGGTGTGGTTCATCTGGCGCTCCCGTTCGACGATTCCTGGACCCTCGCCGTCGACGGCTCCGAGATCGAGCCTCGTCGGGCGTTCGGCGAGACGACGGCATTCGACGTTCCCGCCGCCGGGCAGGGTGAATTGCGCTACGACACCTCGGTGCTGCGATGGCTGGCGGTCGCCCTGCAGGTGCTGCTCTGGATGGCGGCGATCGTCATCGCCGCCAGAGTCCGGGTGTCGGTCGGTCGACGCCGACCGTTGTTGACCGACGACGAGACGTTGATCGACCTCACCGAGGACGCGTCACCCTCGCTTCTCGATCCGGGCCTGGGGCCCGAGCCCGAACTCGCTCCGATGGAGCCGCCGGCGCATGAAGATGACGACAGACGAGTCGACGAGGAGTTGTCGTGAACCGCCGTGGCATTCCCGCCCTGGTCGTGCTGCTGGCCGGCATCGCCGGGTTGATCGTGATCGGACGCGATCAGCCGACTGCGGCCGACCCGTTCTTCGCGACGCCCGCCGGCGCCTGGATGCCTGCAGTCAGCGACAATCAGGCACTGACCGGGAGCTGGTTCTGCCCCGGTGTGCCCGCGACCGACGAGGAGGGCGTCGGCGGCGAGGTCGTCGTGGCCAACCGTGGCGACGAGCAGCTCGTCGGTCGTTTCACGATCCTCACACCGGACGGTGTCGGCGCCAACGAATCGCTGGTGGTCGAGCCGTGGTCGCGGACGTCGATCGACGTCGACGCGTTCGTGTCGGCAACCTTCGCGAGCGTCGTCGTCGAGATCGACGGCGGGCGGGGATTCGTCGAACAGCGTGCCGAGCATCCCGCCGGCAACTCGGTCGTGCCGTGCGCGGACTACACGTCCGACGAGTGGTACTTCGCCGACGGGTTCACGGTCGACGGCAGCATCGAGACGCTGATCCTCACCAATCCGTACGACGATGCCGCCGTGGTCGACCTCGTGTTCGCCACCGAAGCCGGCGAGTCGACGCCGGCTGCCTTCCAGGGCTTCACGATCCTGCCCCAGTCCGTCGAGACGATCCCCATTGCCGACCTCGGCGCCCGTGACGAGCCGGTGATCGCCGTGAAGGTTGCCGCCGAGCGGGGCCGACTGGTCGTCGGCCGGGCCCAGCACTACCTCGGCGGGGGTCGGCTGGGTTACGGCGTCTCGCTCGCCGCGCCGGCGTTGCGGGACCAGTGGTGGTTCGCCGATGGCGAAGCCGGTGAAGGAATCAGCGAGACGTTCGCCATCTACAACCCGACCGACGACGATGTGCAGGTCGACGTCGTGTTCCTCGGGATCCCCCTCGACGCGGAGTTCGTCGACATCACCATCGAGGTGCCGGCGCGCCAGGTCGTGGTGTACGACCCGGAAACCGACGACAGGGTGACGCTGCCACCCGGACGCCACGCTGCGGTCTTCTCCACCCTCGCGGACCCTTCGGTCGTGGTCGAGCGCGTGATCACCCGGCCCGCCGGCGACTCCGTGGCGACGTCGGTCGTCGTGGGGGCTCCGCCGCGGATCGACGGCTACGTGGCGTCACGTTGGCACATCGGGATCGGCCCATCCGACCCGGCGTCGTCAGGGCTCGTCGTCTACAACGTCGACAACGTCGACGGCACCGTGACCGTCGAAGCAGTCGGACCGGGCGGTCCGTCGGCGGTCGCGAGCCTGACGGAGGTGCCGATCGGTGCCGGCCAGGTGATCGCGATCGATCTCGTCGATCCCGACGTGATCGAACGCGAACTGATCGTGACGTCGACCAACCGCGTCTTCGTCGAGCGCCTGCTGCCACGCGGTCCCGGCTTGGCCGGGACATCGGGGTCGTGGGCGCTGCCCTCTGCCGCCGACTGACGACTCGGCGTTAGCCTGCAACGGCCATGGAACGATTGCTCGTCGCCCTCCTGATCGTGCTCGTCGTGGCGGTGGTGGCCCTCGTCGCGCAGCGTCGACGCGTGCCCGACGCGCCGACCCAGCGGCGGTTCAGGGCGCCGGAACAGCTCGACCGCACCGACTTTCCCCGGCCCGACGCTCCCTGGCTGGTGGTGGTGTTCTCGTCGGCCACCTGCGATGTGTGCGCCCAGGTGGTGGCCAAGGCCGCGGTGCTCGACTGCGACGACGTCGCGGTCGCCGAGATCGAGTACTCGTCCGAGCGGGCGCTCCACGAGCGCTACTCGATCGATGCGGTACCCACCACCGTGATCGCCGACGTCCAGGGTGTGGCCGTGGCCACGTTCATGGGACCGATGACGGCGACCGACCTGTGGGCTGCGGTCGCCGAAGCCCGCGAACCCGGCTCGACGCCGGGTGGCGGCAGCTGTCAACGCGACGACACGGCTGCCGACACCCCAACCACCATCGACTGACTCGAACGTCGATTCCCGTC
>CAZJUC010000006.1:0-9459 GCA_964549065.1 uncultured Ilumatobacteraceae bacterium | reverse complement strand
GGGTGGTGTCGGCGACGGGGGGTCGTCGGGGTTCAGCGGGCGACGATGTCGTCGGCCGGCTGGCCCGACTCGGCCATGCCCTGCTGGATCAGCTTGGCGACCTCAGGGCCGTCGATCGTCTCTCGTTCGAGCAGCGCCTCGGCGATCAACTCGAGTCCGCGGCGATGGCGACCGAGCACGTCGTGGGCCCGACTCTCCTGCGAAGTGAGGATCCGGGCGATCTCCTCGTCGAGCAGCTTGGCGGTGTCGTCGGAGTACTCGCGCTGCGACGACATCAGATCCTCACCGAGGAACACCGCTTGCTGACTGCTCCAGGCCATCGGCCCCACGCGCTCGGACATGCCCCACTCGCGCACCATTCGCCGGGCGATGCCGGTGGCCTGTTCGAGGTCGTTGGCGGCGCCGGAGTTGAGGTGTCCGAACACGATCATCTCGGCCACGCGACCGCCCATCGCCTTGCAGATGGTGTCCTCGAAGTAGTCCTTGGAGTAGGTGTGACGCTCCTGGGGGAGCGACCAGGTGACGCCGAGCGCCATGCCCCGCGGCAGGATGGTCACCTTGTGCAGCGGGTCGCCGTGGGGGAGCACGGTGGCGAGCAGCGCGTGGCCTCCCTCGTGGTAGGCGGTGGCCCGCTTCTCCTCGGCCGACAGGATCATCGACTCGCGCTGGGCGCCGAGCACGACGCGGTCGCGGGCGTTCTCGAAGTCGATACGGGCGATCTCCTTCGAGCCGCGCCGCACGGCTACGAGGGCGGCTTCGTTGACGAGGTTGGCCAGATCGGCGCCGGACATGCCCGGTGTGGCCTGAGCCATCGTCTCCATGTCCACGTCGGGGCCCATGCGCTTGTCGCGACTGTGCACTGCCAAGATGGCCTGGCGTTCGCTGGCCTCGGGCAGCGGCACCACGATCTGGCGGTCGAAGCGCCCAGGGCGAAGCAGCGCCGGGTCGAGGACATCGGGCCGGTTGGTCGCCGCCATGATCACGATCCCCTCGGAGGTCTCGAAGCCGTCCATCTCGGCGAGCATCTGGTTCAGTGTCTGCTCACGCTCGTCGTGGCCGCCGCCGAGCCCGGCGCCGCGCTTGCGGCCGATCGAGTCGATCTCGTCGACGAAGATGATTGCCTTGCCCATCCGGCGGGCCTGCTGGAACAGGTCGCGGACACGGCTGGCACCGACGCCGACGAACATCTCCATGAAGTCGGAGCCGGTCACGCTGAAGAAGCCGACGCCGGCCTCGCCGGCGACCGCACGGGCGAACAGTGTCTTGCCGGTTCCTGGAGGTCCGACCAGCAGGATGCCCTTCGGGACACGGGCACCGATCTCCCGGAAGCGTTCCGGCATCCGCAGGAAGTCGACGACCTCGTTGATCTCCTGCTTGACCCCGGCGTACCCGGCGATGTCGTCGAACGTGGTCGACGGTCGGTCGGCGTCGTACGCCTTGGCCTTGCTCTTGCCGATCGACATCACCCCGCCCATCTGGCCCTGGGCGCGGCGTTGCAGCCACACGAAGAACCCGATGATCAGCATCACCGGCAGGAAGATCGACAGGATTCCGAGGAGCCAGTTGTTGCTCTCCGGCTCGAAGTCGTAGTCGACGCCGTTCTCGATCAACAGGGCACGGTCGTCGTCGGACACCCCGGTCGAGCCGTCGCCGGTGGTCGTGTACTTGTCGCCGTTGGTGAACGTGCCGGTGATCCGTCCGGACCCGTTCTGGATCGTGGCGGTGTCGATGTTGCCCTCGATCACCTGCGTACGCCACTCGGAGTACTCGAGCGACTCGCCGCTGTCACTGGGCCACAGGCTGGGGACCAGGAAGGCGGCGGCGAGCACGCCGACGAGCACCCAGATGGTCCAGCGTGGCCAGCTCCCGGGACCGCGGCCGCCGGTGGCCGGCGTGCCGTCCGGGTTGAACCCGCTGTCCTTGTCTTTCGGGTTCGCCGGCCGTTCGTTGTGGCGGCGGTCGGAGGACTCGTCCGGGCGCTTCGAACCGCGGCCGCGGCCGGGGGGCGGGGGCGGCGGGGGAGGCGGCAGCTTGTCCATGGATCCATGCTACGCAGGATCCGGCCCGATGCCAGGTCGTGCTCCATGCACCTCGACCGTGCACTTCGCCGACGAGTATCCGCCACGTCCGGCCGGTCGGCGATCTACCGTTGGATCATGCATCGCGGCGAACGGGCAGGCAATCGAGCGACGGCCACCGGTCGGCAGTGTTCGCGTCCCGGGTGCTCGGAGCGTGCAGCGGTCACGCTCACCTACCACTATGGCCGCTCGCAGGTCTGGCTCGACGACCTCACGCCCGAACGTGACCCTCACGCGTACGACCTCTGCGAACGTCACGCCGCCCGGCTCTCGGTGCCGGCCGGTTGGTACCTCGACGACCGCCGCTACGGCCAGCACACCCTGATCGCCGTCTGAGCCCGGCGCGACGCCGGATCGACGTCCGATCGTCATCGAACAGCGCGGTTCCCGCGACGTCGGTGACCGGTAACGTCGGAGGTCGTGGCCGGCTCTGAGCGTGATCGCGCCCGTCTCGACATCGGGTACTCGGGCGGTTTCCTCCCCTCGGCGGCGCCGCGACCCATCGACGCGTCCACGGCAGTGTTCGTCTTCGTCGGATCGTGGGTCGTGGCCCAGTTGGTCTCGTCACTGATCCTGATCGCGCTCGCCGACGGTGATGCGGCGAGCGAGGTGTCGTTCGGGGTGCTCGCCGCAGCGTTGACCGGTGCCTGGGCCTCGTACCTGATCGGCATGTGGATCGCCTCTCGCAACGCCGGCTCCGGCAACGTCATCGCCGACTACGGGATCACGTTCAGATGGGGTGACCTGCTGGGACTGGCCGTCGGCGCGGTCGCCCAACTCGTGCTGATCCGCGTCGTGTACCTTCCACTCGAGGCGTTCTGGCCCGAGACGTTCACCGAGGACCGACTGACCGAGAACGCCCAGGACCTCGTCGATCGGGCCGGAGGCGCATCGACGCTGCTGCTGGTCGCCGTGGTCGTGATCGGGGCGCCGTTCGTCGAAGAGCTGTTCTACCGCGGACTCCTGCAGCGTTCGCTCGCCGACCGGTTCAACGAGGGGGCAGTGCTGGTGGGGGTCGCGGCGATCTTCGCCGGCGTGCACTTCCGGCCGGTGGAGTTCCCCGGCCTGTTCGTGTTCGGCCTGATCCTCGGGTGGGCGGCGCTGCGGACCCGCCGACTCGGGTCCGCGATCACGATCCACGTCGGTTTCAACCTCACCGGGTTGTTGCTCGTGCTGTGACGACCGCACGGCGCTCCGGTTTGCCATGATGGTCGACTTGATGGCAATCGACGGCAACCAGCGATGAGCGACGAGTCCCGAGTCGTGCCCGCCGAGGAGACTCCCGGCAGCGCACTGCTCACCGACGCGCATCCCGACGCGCAGTCCGGCGAAGACGACGATCGAGGTGTCGCAGGACAACTCGACGACGGCGTGCCCGCCGTCGAGTCGCGGCCGACCGAGCCCTCGCTCGCGCAGCGGATCACGGCCAGGGTGTTCCGCCGCCCGATCGCCTGGTGGCAGCGTCCGTGGAGCACGGACCGGATCGTGCGGGTGCTCGTCACCTCGGCGACCTTGGTGGCCACCACGGTCGTGATGATGATGGTCGTCCACTTCAACCCGCTGTCACCCGGCCGCGACCTGATCTTCGACGACACCACCCCGACCGGTGGCGACATGGGCGCACACGTGTGGGCGCCGGCGTTCCTACGCGACTACTTCCTGCCCAACTTCCAACTGTCCGGGTGGAGCATGGACTGGTACGGCGGCATCCCGTTGTATCGCTTCTACATGGTGATCCCGGCGCTGGCGATCGTCGCGCTCGACGTCGTCCTGCCGTACGGGGTCGCCTTCAAGCTCGTGGCCGTGTCCGGGCTCGTGCTGTTCCCGCTGGCGTGCTGGGCGTTCGGGCGCCTCGCCAACTTCCGCCACCCGATCCCCGAACTGTTCTCGGTTGCAGCGCTGTGCTTCCTGCTCGACGAGAGCTTCTCGATCTACGGCGGCAACGTGAAGTCGACGATGGCGGGGGAGTACTCGTTCTCGATCTCGCTGACGTTGGCCGTGCTGGGTCTCGGATTGCTCGCGAACGGGCTGCGCACCGGCCGCTTCCGCGTCTGGACCGCGGTGGTGCTCTCGCTCGCCGCCGTGTCGCACGGCATCGTGCTGATCTTCGTGGCGGTCGCCGCCATCATCATCTGCCTCGTCTGGCTCGACCGGTTCCGCCTGGTGTTCGCGGTCACCACCGGCATCACCACGCTGCTGTTGTCGGCCTGGTGGGTCGGGCCGTTCCTGTTCGGGCACGAGTTCATGACCGACATGAAGTACGGCTTCAGGCCCGAGGGGGCGAACGACTCGTTCTGGGACATGTTCTTCCCGCTCGCCGCCCCGCTCGACTTCATCATCACCGGCCTCGCGATCATCGGATTCGTGGCGATGGTGTTGCGCCGCCACCTCACCGGCACCGCGATCGGGCTGATCTGTCTCACGTTCGTGGCGCTCGTCTACCTCACTCGCGACAGCCTGCCGCTGATCGGGCTGCTGTGGAATCCGCGCCTGTTGCCGTTCGTCTACCTCACCCGGTACCTGCTGATGGTGATCGGGGCGCTGGAACTGATCACGTGGCTGGTGAACGCCGCGAAGGACCGGCGGGCGTCACAGCAGCTGTCCGCGGTCGAAGGTGCGGTCGCGGCCGGAGCGATCACGCTGTCGTGTCTGCTCGTGTTCGGATGGATGTACGAGACCCTCCCCGGAGACGGGCGTGTCACCGAGGGCGATTCGTCGGTGTACGCGTGGGGGCCGCTGCGCAAGGGTCCGGAATCGGGCAGGGCCGTCGCCGACGGCTGGGCCCGCTACAACATGCGCGGCTACGAGGGCCGACCGAAGTACCCCGAGTACAACGAGCTCGTGACCACCATGGGCGACATCGGTGAGCAACGAGGATGCGGCCGTGCGCTGTGGGAGAACAACAGTGCCAACGGCGAGTACGGGACGACGATGTCGCTGATGCTGCTGCCGCACTGGACGGACGGTTGCATCGGTTCGATGGAGGGGCTGTTCTTCGAGGCATCGGGCACCACGGCGTACCACTTCCTCACGGCGGCAGCGATGTCGCAGCAGTCGTCGAACCCCGTCCGACAGCTGCGCTACGTCAACAACGATGCCGCCGTCGGCGTGCAGCACATGCACGACCTCGGTGTGCGCTACCTGATGGTGCGCACGCCCGAGGCCAAGGCCGAAGCCGCCGCCCAGGACGAGCTCGAGTTCGTGACGACGTCGGGTCCATGGGACATCTTCGAGCTGCGCACCGCGAGCATCGTCGAGCCGCTCAGCGTGCAGCCGATCGTGGTCGAAGAGCGAGGTGGCGACCAGCGCGAGCGCAATCTCGAGGTGGGCACGAGCTGGTTCCAGCGCCAGGACGACTGGGCGGCGATGCCGGCCGACGAGGGGCCCGAGGCCTGGCAGCGGGTGCCGGTCGAGATCGATCTCGACGTCCGCGTCGGTCAGCCCGACGAGCGCAGCCGCAACGTCGACTACGTGGTGCCGGCCGAGCCGATCGAGACGGTCGAGCTCCCGCCGGCCACGGTGAGCAACGTCGACATCCAGCAACAGTCGATCAGCTTCGAGGTCGACGAGATCGGCGTGCCGGTGCTCGTCAGGGTCAGCTACTTCCCGACATGGAAGGTCGAGGGCGCCGAAGGTCCGTACCGGGTCGCGCCGAACTTCATGGTCGTCGTCCCCACCCAGAACCAGGTCGAGCTCACCTATTCGAAGACGGCGCTCGACTGGTTCTTCTACGCGCTCACCGCGCTCGGTGTCGCTCTGTGCATCTACTGGCGCCGTCGCGGCGACATGGTCTACCCCGGCGAACGCCCTGCCTGGGGTGCCGTCGCACAGCCCCGTCCGCACGGGTTGCACGACGCCGGCAGCGGGTCCGACGCCGCCACCGACCCCGCAACCGACGACACGGCTCCGATCGAGAGAGCGTGGGGGAACAGCGCGGTGCCGGATGCCGATGGTGACCCGTCGGCGATGACGCTGACCGCGCCCGACGACGACCGCCGCTAGCCTCTCGGCGGTCATGTCTGTGCTCGAATCCATCGTCAAGGCCTACGACATCCGTGGCACCGTTCCCGATCAGCTCGACGCCGACGTGGCCCACGCCCTCGGCGTCGGGTTCGCGAAGTTCGTGGCTGCCGACGAGGTGGTCATCGCTCGAGACATGCGCCCGTCGGGGCCGGCGCTCGTCGAGGCGTTCGCCCGAGGTGTGATGGAGCACGGCGTCGACGTGATCGACATCGGGCTCGCGTCGACCGACCTGATGTACTACGCCGCAGGCATCCTCGACCTCCCCGGGGCGATGTTCACCGCCTCGCACAACCCGGCGGGCTACAACGGCATCAAACTGTGCCTGTCCGGAGCGCGCCCGATCGGTGTCGACACCGGCCTCGCCGACGTGCAGGCCGTTGCCCAGCAGGTGCTCGACGGTGGTGGTCCGCGGCCGGCTGCCACCTGCGGCACGAGGTCCGAACGGGATCTGCTCGGGGCTTTTGCCGACCACGTGGTGAGCTTCATCGATCCCGCCGACATCGGCCGGATGCGGGTGGTGGCCGACACGGCCAACGGCATGGGTGGCCTCGTCGTCCCGGCGGTCTTCGACCGGCTCGCCGATGTCGAACTCGAGGTGATGTTCGCCGAACTCGACGGCACCTTCCCCAACCATCCCGCCGATCCGTTGCAGCCGGCCAACCAGCGCGACCTCCGGGCCCGGGTGGTGACGGGTGGCTTCGATCTCGGGCTCGCCTTCGACGGTGACGCGGACCGGGTCTTCGTCGTCGACGAGACGGGCAACGGGCTGAGCGGGTCGGCCACCACGGCGATCCTCGCCGCAGCGACGCTGCGCCAGCAGCCGGGCGCGACGATCCTGCACAACCTCATCTGTTCCAAGACGGTGCCGGAGGTGGTGGCCGAACTGGGAGGCACACCGATCCGCACGAAGGTGGGTCACTCGTTCATCAAGCAGATCATGGCCGAGACGGGGGCGGTCTTCGGCGGCGAGCACTCGGCGCACTACTACTTCGCTCGGAACTTCAACGCCGACAGCGGTCTCATCGCGTCGCTGATGGTGATGGCCGAGGTCGGTCGTTCCGGCCAGCCGCTGTCCGTCGTCCGTCAGCCGTACGAGCGGTACGCCGCGAGCGGTGAGATCAACACCCAGGTCGATGATGCCCCTGCCGTCATCGAGCGCATCAGCGGGGCGTACGCCGAGTTCGACCAGGACCGTCTCGACGGGCTCACCGTCGACTGCGGGTCATGGTGGTTCAACCTGCGGCCATCGAATACCGAACCGCTCCTGCGCCTCAACCTCGAAGCAGCCGATCGGAACTCGTGCGACGACGCCGTCGGCACGCTGCTCGCCCAGATCACCAACTGACCAGCTGACCGAATCGAGTCGAATCGAGTCGAATCGAGTCGAACCGACCGAATCCAGGAGCCTCACGATGTCATTGTCACCAACACTGCTCGAAATCCTTGCATGCCCCGAGGACAAGGGCCCGCTGTACTACCTCGAGGGCGAGTCGATGCTCTACAACCCGCGTCTGCACCGTCGATACGACGTGCGCGACGACATCCCCGTGATGTTGATCCCCGAGTCGACGACCGTGGATGCCGACGAACACGCCCGGCTGATGTCGATGATCGAGTCCGAGGCGATTCCCCCCACGTTCTCGCCGACGTCAAGTTGACGTCAGTTTCCGCTCAAGTCCGAGGCGTTGTGGCCGATGGAGAAAGGGTGCCGCGCCGTGACGGCACACGATCGAAAGGTTACGGTTGTCAGATGCCCGCAACGCACTTGATCCGTCGAATGGCACTTGCCATCGCGCTCGTCGTCGCCGCAGTCGGGGTGGCGGCATCGTCCGCGCCTGCTCAACAGGTCGTCGCCGAGAACGGTCTCGGTGCCGGCGGAGAGTTCCACTCCCTGACGCCGTTCCGGGCGTTCGACACGCGTGCCGAATCGGCCGTCAACATTGCGAGTCCCGGGCCGAAACGCATCGACCCGGCCGCCGAGTTCGATGTCCAGCTTGCCGGTGTCGGCACCTTGCCGGCATCGCCGGACGACGTGCTCGCCGTCGTGGCCAGCATCACCGTGGTCGAGCCGACGTCACAGGGTTGGCTGGCCGTGCGGCCGACCGGTACGAGCGGCACGTCGTCGCTGGTCAACTTCTCGCCTGGTCGCAACGTACCGAACCTGGCCATCGTCGGCCTCGGCGCCGACGGCGGCGTCACGATCACCATGGGGCCGAGCTCGTCAGGGCGGGCGCACGTGATCATCGACGTGTTCGGCTTCCTGTCGAAGTCGTCGTTCACCGGCGAGCGCGGTGCCCGGCTGGTCCCGGTCGGTCCGGCTCGCCTGCTCGACACGCGTGAGACCGGCTCTCCCCTGGGACGCGCCGAGGTGCGCCCCGTGCAGATTCGCGGCGCCGACTCGTACATGCCGACGCTCACGCCGGCGATCCCGGACCGCCCGACGGTGACGGCCGCGATGGTCAACATCGCCGCGGTCAACAACCGCCCGGGCAGCACCTCGACCTTCCTGAGCGCGTCACCGACGCGGCCGGTGCCGCCGATCACGACCTCGAACGTCAACGTCGTCCGTGGACAGATCAAGACTGCGCTCGCCGTGGTCCCCGTCGTCGACGGCAAGATCTACATCTACAACCACGCCGGTGAGACCGACTTGATCGTCGACGTCTTCGGCTACTTCGAGACGAAGGAGGACGCCACGACCACCGGACGTGTCGTGCCGCTCGAGGCCCCGTTCCGGGCGTTCGACACGCGCGAACCTGCCTTCGGGAACGTGCCACTCCCGACCGGCACGGTCGAGGATTGGAGCTTCGAGGCATTCGCGAACTCCGTGACGCTTCCGACAGATGGTGGCATCGACCTCAGTGCGCAGTCGGCGTTGATCGGCAACCTCACCAGTGCCGAACTCAACCGGCTGTATCCGACCGTCGAGGCGACGTCGTATCTCACCGGATACGCAGGCGACGACTCACGACCGCTGGTGGCGAACCTCAACGTGACCGAGGGGGAGGTCGTGCCGAACATGTCGCTGATCCCCTACTCCGACTCCGGCGATCCGAACATCGTCAAGGTGTACAACCACTACGGCAGCGTGCACTACCTTCTCGACGTGTACGCCATCGTCTTGGAGTAGCCCCGCGGACGCCGGCGGCGTCGGTACACTCGAGGTCACCGAATCGCCGGGCTGATTCGATCGGCGCCTGAAGGCCCCTGCCCGGTTCGACCCACCGAACCACGGAGGCTTTCCCATGACCGATACCACCACGTCCCCCAGCACGTCCACGTTCGCGGCCCGCAAGGACTACCGCGTCGCCGATCTCTCGATGGCGCCGTTCGGGCGCAAGGAGATGATCCTCGCCGA
>CAZJUC010000005.1:30975-34966 GCA_964549065.1 uncultured Ilumatobacteraceae bacterium | reverse complement strand
TGGCGAACGCGAACGGCACGGTGAAGCCGACGTAGCCGAGATAGAGGATCGGCGGATGGAACAGCACCAGGATGTGGTTCTGCAAGAGCGGGTTGGGGCCGGGGCCGCTCGTGACCCCGGGTGCGCCGGGCGCGAACGGATCGGCGGGGCCGAAGCTCACGAGGGCGAAGAAGGCCAACACCACGAACATCACGATGAGCGCCCAGCCGACGAGGACGTCGTCGGTGCGTTTGCGGAACCGCCACGCCACCGCCGCGGTGAATCCGGCGAGTGTGAGCACCCACAGCAGGATCGAGCCCTCGAGCGCCGACCACATGGCAGCGAAGTTGTACAGCGCCGGCGTGTCGGCGGAGCCGACCTGCTGCACGTAGAGCAGCGAGAAGTCACGGGTGATCAACGCCCGTTGCATCATCACCACCGCGAGCACGATGCCGCCGAACGCGATCCAGGCGTAGAGGGGACCCTGCTTGAGCAGCTTGCGGTCGCCCTTGCGGATGCCGTAGAGCACGGCGAGCGCGCCGAACACCGAGGCGGCGAGCACCAGGAGCAGGCCGGCTCGGCCGAGTGCCGAGTTGAGACTGGCAGCGAAGAGCATCAGGTGGTCGAGGGCTCCGGGCAGCCGGCAGCTTCGGCGTCGGCGACCCGCTCGTCGTTCACGGCGACGTACTCGTCGGAGTGCTTCACCTCGACACGGTCACCCAGCAGGGTTCCGTTCTCGATCACCCCGTGCACGACCACGGGGATGCACTCCTTGAAGATGCCCCCGGGCTCGCCGTCGTAGCTCACCGGGATCGTCTCGTCGTTGAACGAGATGGTGAACACCGTGGTGTTGGCGACGCGTTCGACGGTTCCTTCGTCGACGGTGCCCTGCAGGCGGATCCGGCGGTCTTCGTCGCACCCGTCGCGCTGGTTCACCTCGTCGACGTTGCAGTAGTAGTCGACGGCCTGAGTGAGGAACTGGGTGACGATCACGCCACCGGCGACGACCACGAGTCCGAGCACCAGCATCGGCAGCCAGTTGCGTCTGCGGCGGACCGGGGCTGCGGGCTCGACGGGGGACCGGGGGGAGAGATCCATGTCGTTCATGTCACGTTCATTCTGCTCGCTCAGAGCCAGTTCTTGTCCGCGTCGGGGACCTGTTTTCCGAGTCGTTTCCCGGCACGCAGTACGCGCCACCCCATGAACGACACGGTTGCGAACGTCAACACGTACCCACCGATGATGAAGCCGGCGTCTTCCATCAGGTTGTTCCCTCCTGGTCACTGACCTGGTCACTCGCCCGGTCGCTCGTGTGGTTGCTCGTTCGGACGCTTGGCCGACCACCCACGGACTCGGCGCGACGGGCGGCGACGGCATCGTCGAGCAACCGATCGTCGAGGAGGTCTTCCATCGCCATCACCCGGGTGCGGTGGATCACGAGCCACAGGTACAACAGCGAGAACGCGATCACACCGACGAACAGGCTGAACAGCATCAAGCCGTCCATGGTGACGTCGCCGTCGGCGTCGAGGACGCTGGCGTCCTGGTGCAGGCTGCGCCAGAGCCGCACGCTCCAGTGCACGAGCGGGATCTCGAGCACGGCCAGCATGCCGATGATCGCACTGCGACGGGCCCGTTGCTCGTGGGTGCCACCGAGGCGACGCACGGCCAGGTAGCCGACATAGGTGACGAACAGCAGAGCGGTGGTGGTGAGGCGGGCGTCCCACTGCCAGAACACACCCCACGTGAGGCGCCCCCACATCGCACCGATCACGAGGGTGACGGCCACGAAGACGGTTCCGATCTCGGCGCTGGCCCCCGCGAGACGATCCCACCCGAGCGACTTCTTCTTGCCGAAGAAGTACAGCCCGGAGGCGACAGCGGTGACGATGAAGGCGAGGTAGGCGATCCAGATGGTCGGCACGTGCACGTACAGCAGCCGGACGCTCTCACGCTGGTCTCGGTCCTCGGGCGAGAACCCGAGCCCGAAGGCGACGAGCCACCCCATGGCCACGATCGTGGCGATGCCGATGATCCTGGTGCCGCGGGTTCCGGTGCCGTCGCCCGGGCCGGATCGGCCGTCGGTCGGCGTCGTGTGGTCACCGGTGAGCGTGGGATCCGTGGTGGTCATGTCCGATTCCTGCGGTGGCTGGTGGGGGATGGAACTCGTGGCGTTCGTGTCATTCGTCGATCAACGGCCCGAACGCCAAGGCTCCGCCGACACCGAAGGCCACGGCGAAGACGACCAGCAGGCCCACCCAGGGCCAGCCGTCCGACACCACCGCACCTGCCGTGCCGAGCGCTGCTTCGACCGCTCGTGTTGCTCCGATCAGGACGGGCGCCACCGCTGGGAACGTGAGCAGCGGGAGCAACGTCTCGCGACCCGTGAACCCTGCGGCAAGGCCTCCGTACAGGGTACCCACCGCGGCGAGCCCGCACGTCGCGGAGATCAAGGTTATGACAAGCAGCACAGCCCCGGCGGCCGGGATCGTCTGGCCGTACAGCACGACCGCAGCGAACAGCAGCACCACTTCGAGGACCAGGAGCTGCGCCCCGAGGGCGACGGCTTTGCCCAGGTAGATGGCCCGGGGATCGACACCGGCGACCCGGAGCGCATCGAGCGCACCGTCCGAGGTCTCGACCGCGAACGCCCGTTGGACCAGCACGAGCATCGAGAACATCGTGGCCAACCAGACGAGGCCCGGCGCCACCCGCTGCAGCACCGAGTCGGCGTCGAGCGCGAACGCGAAGATCACCATGGTGACGCCGGCGAACGGCAGCACCTGGTTGACGAACACCCGGCTGTTCCATTCGATACGCAGGTCCTTCGCCGCCACCAACCGGGCGATCCGCAACGTGCTCACGCCTGGTTCCCCGCGCCCGGGTCTCCGGGAACCACGTCCTGGTTCCCCGCGCCCGGGTCTCCGGGAACCACGTCGTGGACACGCCCGGCGATCACGTCGACCGCCCGAGTCGCGAGGTTGCCGGCGCGTTCGAGTTCGTGGCTGGCGACCACGATCGTGGCGCCGGCGGACGACGCCTCACGCAACGTGGCGTCGAGTTCGTCGCGCGCCGACGCGTCCAGTCCGGCATGGGGCTCGTCGAGCAACCACAGCTGCGCACGCCGGGCGACGAGACACGCCAGCGCAGTGCGGCGTTTCTGACCGGCCGACAGTCTGCTGACGGCCACGTCGGCGAGGCGGTCAGCCACGTCGAGGCGTTGCATCGCGCTCCGCATCTCCCCCTCCGACGCACCGACGGTCGAACCCCAGAACCGGACGTTCTCGGCCACGGTGAGGTCGAGATAGAGCCCGTTCTGGTGACCGAGCAGGCCGACGGTACGGCGAATCGATTCGCGATGCGTCGTGAGGTCGAGTCCGAGCACGCTCCCGGTGCCGCGCACCAGCGGGAGCAACCCGGCGCAGAGTCGTAGCAGCGTGGTCTTGCCGGCCCCGTTCGGTCCCCGCAACAGCACGATCTCGCCAGCCTCGACCCGCAAGGTGGCGCCGGCGAGGGCGGGGAACTGTCCGAGCACGGCGACCGCGTCATCGAGTTCCACGACCGACATGGCCGACACGCTAGGTCGTGAAGTGTTCGTCAACTCGTGCCGCCGCGATCCTCCCGCACCTCTGCGCAGGTAGTTTCGGCCCCGTGCCGGAACCGTCACCCACCACCCTCGCGCCGGCGCGGGTGCGCAAGTTCGACCGGCCGCCGCCGCCACGCGACTGGAGGTGGTGGGTCGGCGGGTTCGGCAAGGTCCTGATCGCCGTCGGCCTGCTGCTGTTCGGTTTCGTCGCCTACCAGCTGTGGGGCACGGGCATCGAGACCGCTCGCGCCCAGAACTCGCTCGAGAACGAGTTCGAGGACCTCCTCGCCGCAGCGCCGCCCGTCACCGCCGTGCCCACGGATGTGAATCCTGGCACGTCGGTGCCTGGCACGTCGGTCCCTGGCACGTCGGTCCCTGGTGCGTCGATCCCGGCCGAGTCGATTCCTGGTGCGTCGATCCCGGCCG
>CAZJUC010000005.1:0-30875 GCA_964549065.1 uncultured Ilumatobacteraceae bacterium | reverse complement strand
GTCCCTGGTGCGTCGATCCCGGCCGAGTCGATTCCTGGTGCGTCGATCCCGGCCGGGTCGGCCCCCGTCGGGTCGACCTCCACCGACGCGGTTCCTGCGGAGTCCGAGCCGGCCGGCTCGACCCCCGCGTCACCCACCCCCGAACCGGTGGGCGTGCTGCCGCCGATCGTCGAAGGCGATGCAATCGCTCGACTCGAGCTCCCCAGCATCGGCGTCGACAAGATCGTGGTCGCCGGGGTCGACAAGAACGACCTGAAGAAAGGGCCGGGCCACTACCCCGAGACGCCGCTGCCCGGCCAGTTGGGCAACTCGGCGATCGCCGGCCATCGCACCACCTTCGGTCAGCCGTTCTTCGACGTCGACAAGCTCCAGAACGGCGACACGATCGTCGTCACCACCCTCTCCGGCCGATTCGTGTACCGGGTGACGGGCCAGCAGATCGTCTCACCCAGCGACTACCAGGTGATCGCCACCACCGACCCGACCCGGGCAACACTCACCCTGACGTCGTGTCACCCAAAGTACACGGCGCGCGAACGCATCATCGTGTACGCCGATCTCGACCCGGTCGCCACCAATGGCGTGGTCGGCGAGCCGACCATCAACTACGGCCGCTCGCTCGACGAGGCACCGCCTGCCGACCCCGACCCGACGAACACCGTGGTCGATCCGGCCGCGGCCCTCCCCGACGGCGACGCGACGATCTCCGGTGACGACACGACCCTCGAAGACGCCCGACTCAGCGACACCCAGATCAACGAAGGCATCGCCGATGCGTTCTCCGACGGTTGGTTCAGCGACCCGGGCGCCAACAGCCAGGTCGGCCTGTGGGGTCTCCTGCTCGCTGCCATCGGCACGATCTCGTACCTGATCAGCAGGCGCGTCAAGCGGGACTGGGTGGGCTTGCTCGTCGGTATCGGACCGTTCGTGGTGACGCTCTACTTCTTCTTCCAGAACGTCAACCGGCTGCTTCCACCGAACCTCTGAGCCTCAGCGCACGGTGCCGAAGTAGACCTGCCAGACGAGGGCGGTCTTCGCCACGAACGACAACACGATGTAGCCACGCTCGCCGAACACGTAGCTGCGCCACTTGCCGACCTGCTTGTACTGCAGGAACTGGTTCACCGCGAAGCAGTTGAACAGTGCGAAGACGCTGAACAGGATGCCCCACACCCACGGCGGAACCGCCTCGTCGGCATTGCCGAGCGCACCCTGGAAATAGATCGTGATCACGATCCACGGGACGATGCCGGCGATGCAACCGAACACGAACGGATACCAGTCGACGTTCTCGCCGGGACGATTCTGACGTTCCATCATCCAGCCGAACAGGATCATGGCGACGTTCGCGCCGGCCACACCGACGAGCGCCCCGATGTCGTACTCGCCGAGCAGCATCGTGATCAGCACGATCATCAACGTGGCGCTGAACGAGTACTCGATCCATCGGTAGGGGTTCTGCCGGTTGGCGATCGCCCGGTTGTAGGAGCCGTTGGCAACGGTGCCGACGAGCAGATGGAACAACGCCGACAGCAACGAGAACGCGGCCACCCCGTAGCCGAACGTCGGTGTGAAGAGGATCTCGGTGGGCGGCGTGCCTTCGAGCAACGCCGGGTCCTCGGTCGGATACGACGCCGTGATCGGAAGGCTGAAGTCGGTCATGATGAACAGGAACACCACCGCCGACACGAGGTGGAACACTCCGGCGATCAGGTTCCACTTGCGCAGACTCGACTCCGTGTCGTCGTCGAGACGCGGAGGTGAAGGATCGGATGGCAGCGCTGTCGTGGCAGTGCTCGTCGGGGCGTCGGCCGTTCTCGTCTGCTCGATCACGAAACTCATGCGGGCGAGGGTTGACTCCGTCGGCTGCAGGCAAACCTCTGCTCGCCGGGCGTGGCTCGTGGTGTCGGACACCACGAGCGACACTCAGTGCCCGGTGAAGTCGGGACGGCGCTTGTCGAGGAAGGCGGTCCGGCCTTCTTCGGCGTCGGCGCTCGCCCACGCGGCAGAGCGGGCCGCTTCGAACTGTGCATCCTCACCCGGCTCGACCTGCGCGTGCTCGAGGCCGATCTTGTGGCCGACGATCGTGAGCGGAGCGAGACGCGACAGCTCGTGCGCCCAGGACACCGCCTCGTCGAGGCCGCCGAGCCGGTGGACACCACCTGTGGCGTGCAGCTGATCGGCGGTATAGGTCTGCGCGGCGAGCAACATCGCCCGGGCGATCGGCGGCGAGAATTCCGACGCAAGTCGCCGGATGGTCCAGTGATCGACCACGAGACCGAGCTTGGCCGCAGGTATCCCGAGCACGCTGGTGGGCGTCGCGACGCGCAGATCGGTGGCGATCGCCAACTGCGCTCCCGCCCCCAGCGCCGGGCCGTCGATCGCTGCGATCACCGGCACCGGCAACCGGCCGAACCCTCGCAACACCGCCCCGAGGTCGGTGGCGAACTGGCCCTCGTCGACGCCGTTGAGGTCGGCGCCGGCGCTGAAGGCAGGCGGCTTGCCGGTGAGCACGACGGCGCGGATCGCATCGGGCGTTCGCGCATCGATCGCCGCTTGGATGTCGAGCAGCTCCAGCAGCGTGGCGTGATCGACGGCGTTGCGCCGGGCGGGGCGGTCGAGGGTGACCACGGCGACGAGGCCGTCGTGGGTGAGATCGACCGTCATGACCGGATCGGTTCCGCTCGTAGCATGATGCGACTGTATGTCGAACCGTCCTGCAACCCCCGAAGAGATCGACCCGATCCGCGCCCGGCGGGCCCAGGTGGCCAAGTGGACGCTGCTCGCGAATCGCGTCGGCTATCTGTTCGTGGCACTCGCGATGGCCCTGTTCGTGATTGCGTTCGCCGTCGGGTTCTCGGCCACGATGGCCAACCTGGTGATCGTCTCGTTCGTCATCGGGTGCGTGCTGCTGGCACCGTCGATCATCGTCGGCTACGCGGTCAAGGCGGCCGAACGCGACGACCGCGAACGCGGCTTCTGACATCGATGGTCCTGCAAACCGGGACCGGTTCCGGCCCGTTACCATCAGGTAACTGATGTCCCCACGACTCCCCGCCACCGCCCGACGCGAGCAGATCCTCGACGTCGCGCTCGAGGTCTTCGCCACCCACGGCTTCCACGGTGCGTCGATGAACGACCTGGCCGACGCCGTCGGCGTGACCAAGCCGGTGCTGTACCAACACTTCGAGTCCAAGCGCGACCTCTACCAGGCCCTGATCGACGAGGCCGGCGAACGGCTGCTGGGCAACATCGCGAAAGCCGCGGCCGAAGCCACCGACGGCAAGAGCCAGACCGAACTCGGTTTCCGCGCCTACTTCAGGTGGGTTGCCGAGGATCACGACGGCTTCCGCTTCCTGTTCGGCTCGGGCACCCGACGTGACGACGAGTTCAACGCTGCGGTCACCCGCATCACCGCCGAAGCCGCGAAGGCGGTCGCGCCGCTGATCGCGGTCGACATCGACGAACGTCACCGCACCACGATCGCCCACTCGCTCGTCGGCATGGCCGAGGGTGCCAGCCGACTGCTGGTCGAGCGCGGCGACGAGTTCGACCCGGACGAGATCGCCCAGGTCGTGGCCGACCTCGCGTGGGCCGGCCTCCGCGCCGTCCAACCCAAGGAGTGACCCGTTCGCGTTGCACGTCGGTGCAGCGGCAGGCGTTGACGGCAGCTCGCTGATGCGTCATCGTGTGCCATGACCGACACCGAGGCGCGCCTTCGTCCGAGCGAGAACCCCTACCTGGCGGGCAACTATGCGCCGGTCGAGCAGGAGTTGACGGCGTTCGACCTCCCCGTCACCGGAACCATCCCGGCCGATCTCGAGGGACGCTGGCTGCGCAACGGTCCGAATCCGGGCGCCGACACCGATTCCACAACGCATCACTGGTTCATGGGGGCCGGCATGGTCCACGGTGTACGTCTGCGCGGCGGCCGGGCCGAGTGGTACCGCAACCGCTACGTGGCCAGCGCCGAGGGCTTCAGCCCGAACACGAACGTCGGCGGGTTCGCCGGCACCACGTGGGCGATGGTCGAGGCCGGCACGCCACCGGTCGAGCTGGGATACGAACTCGATTCACTGGGCACCAACGCATTCGGCGGCACCCTGCCGAACGGGTTCAGCGCGCATCCCAAGTACGACCCGAGCACCGGAGAACTCCACGCGATGGCCTACCACTGGCCCGACCTGTGGGACCACGTCCAGTACGTGGTGGTCGCAGGCAACGGCCACGTGTCGAAGGTGGTCGACGTCCCCGTCGCCGACATGCCGATGATCCACGACATGTCACTCACCTCCACCTACGCCGTCGTGTACGACCTGCCGGTCACGGTCGACCTCGACGTGGTTGCGAACGGATCCCCGTGGCCGTTCACCTGGGCGCCCGACCGTGCGGCCAGGGTCGGCCTGCTCCCCCGCTCCGGCACCGCTGACGACATCGTGTGGTGCGATGTCGATGCGTGCTACGTCTTCCATCCTCTCAACGCGTACGACGCCGACGACGGCACCGTGGTGGTCGACCTGTGTCGCTACGACCGGATGATGGACACCGATCGACGAGGCCCGTTCAACGACTGTCTTCCGACGTTCGACCGGTGGGTGATCGACCCGTCGACGCAGTCGGTGAGCGAGACGCGGATCGACGATCGGCCCCAGGAGTTCCCTCGGCACAACCCGAACGTCGCCCTCCAGCGGCACCGCTACGGCTACACCTCCGAGGTCACGACCGGAAAACCGAACCTGCACGGCGCCATCATCAAGCTCGACGTCGAAACCGGCACGACCGATGCACATGAGTTCGGGGCGGGCCGTGGTGGCGCCGAGCCGATCGTGGTCCCCAAGTCCGACGGCGTCGCCGAGGACGATGCGTGGATTCTCACGGTCGTGTACGACGCGACCACCGACGCCAGCGAACTGTGCATCCTCGACGCCGGTGACATCACCGGCGACGAGGTCGCACGCGTCCCACTTCCACAACGGGTGCCGTTCGGCTTCCACGGCAACTGGGTACCCGACTCGTCGGTTTCGCCGCCACCCACTCTTGCGTGACATTCACATTTGCGCGACGTTCCCGGTGGGGCGGCCCACCGGGAATGTCACGCGAACGACGCTCTTCTTCGACGCGTCAGTCGGCAGGAACGATCACGAGGTTGCCCGGGCCGCTCGAGTCGGACTCGGGTTCCTGCACGTCGATCTTGGCGCCGGCGAGCGCATCGGCGACCTCGGGCGCAACACAGAATTCAAGGCCGTGCGCATCCGCGGTCTGGTCGCCGTCCATCGGCGCGTCGACGAAACCGAGCGAGATGCCCTCCTGTCCGTCGGTGGCGCCGGCGACCCGCAAGAGCGCGTCGTCGGGGATTCCCTGCTGCGACCGGACGTCGGTCAGCATGGCGGCGGCGGGGTTGGTCAGGGTCAGCATGGTCATCCTCCTCGGATGTCGGTTGCGTCCATCCAGCCCTACCCTCGGTGCGCTCGCCTCGCAACGTCGCTCGCCCGATCGGCCCCTGACCAGGCGTGTCCCAACCACGTTTGCGCCACGGTTTCGGCGGGGTGACCCACCAGAATTGCAACGCGAACGGGGGTCGAGGCGGGTTCAGCTGCGGTAGGTGAGACCGCGGTAGCCGTCGACGAAGCCGGCGCTGCGCAGCATCTCCAACAGCCCCGCCGGCGCGTCTTTGAGCCCGGCGCCGTCGACCTTGCGGACCTCCACCGAACGCAGACGGTCGTCCTTCACGAGCTTCACCAAGGCCTCGGTCCACTCCGGGTCGACGGTGGCGTCGGGGAACGTCACGAGGTGGTGGCTCCGACGGTCGAACCACACGAGGGCGCGACCCGCCCGCGACACCACGAGTGACGAAGCGCTCCGAGCCGGACGACCCGGCGTCGGTGGCCAGTCGAGGGCCGCACCATAGGGCTGTGCCGGATCGGTCGAGGCCAGCACCACTGCGTCCGGAACATCGCCCGGCGAGATCACGGGGTCCGCAGTGTCGCGCGCGGCGCGCAGCCGATCGACCGCCCCGGGTACGGCGAACTGGGCGGCGCCGAGCCCGTCGACGAAGTAGCCGCGCCGCACCTGACCGCGCTCTTCGAGCACCTTCAGCACGCCGTAGACCGCGCTGAACCCGCCGACCAGCCCCTCGGCCATCACCGCCTCGCGCGTGACGACGCCGTGACGCTCGACGAGTTGCAACGCCTGGGCGTGGGCCGCCTCGGTGGTGCTCGGCACCGGCACCAACAGGGGGGCAACGAGACTCCAGCGGCCCTGGCCCGCCGGGGGACCGATCCGAGTCAGACGGCCAGGTCGCGGCCGTCCGCGCGTCTTCGAACGGCTGGACGCGCCGGCCTTCATCCGCGCGCCGCCGAGCACCGCGCGAAGGGGTGCCAGTGAGTCGTTGGTGACCTCACCAGCCCACACCAGATCCCACAGCGCAGCCAACAGCTCCTGGTCGGCGGCGCCGGGCGAGGCGCCGCGGATCTGGCCCCAGAAGCTCGCCCCCTGTTCGGCGAGGAGGGTGCGGATCGCGTCGTGGAGTGCACCGTCGACGGGTTCTCGTTGTTCCCAGCCCGGCGCGAGCAGCGGCAGTTGGTCGGCGAAGCACAGCCGGACGCGACCGTCGCGGGCACCGAGACCACCGGCTCCCACCCAGACGACTTCGCCGGCGGTGCACAGTTCGTCGAGCATCGATGGGCGGAACGAGCGGACACGCATCGACAACACGTCGGCCTCGATGGTCGACGCCACCAAGGCCGCGCCGGAGAGCACACCCAGAGTTTCGACCAGGGCCTCCATCCCCCGTCGCTCCGCCGGGATGCCATGCCACGCCGTGAGGAACCGGGCGAACGCCTCCTGCTCGACCGGCTCGACCTCCCTGCGCAAGGCGGCGAGCGACCGGCGCCGGAGCTGGCGCAGCACGTCGGCGTCACAGAACTCGCGGCTCACACCACCCGGTCGGAACTCACCGACGACGAGTCGTTCCTCGCCTTCCAGGGCGGCGAGGGCACCGGCGATCCGCTCGGGCGGAGCACCGAACCGGGTGGCGACCTCGGCGGTGAGGAACGGCCCGTGCGTGCGGGCGTATCGACCGACGAGCTCTTCGAGCGGGCGGGCGACCGGGTCGGTGAACGCCATTGGCAGCCCGAGCGGGAGCGAGCACCCGAAGGCGTCCCGATACTTCGCTGCGTCCTCGGCAGCCGCGTAACGCGTCTCGCCGGCGAGCGCGATCTCGATGACCCGCTTCTCGCCGAGCAGGCTCGTCAACCACCCCGGCGGCCCCCCCTGGTCGCCGTCCGCGCCCGGATCGTCACATCGCAGTTCGATCTCGGCAACAGTCAGATCACCGACGCGCCGGAACACGTCGTGAAGCTCATCGGCCGAGCGGGCCCGGCGCCCATCGGTGAGGCACTGCAGTTCGAGTTCGACGTCGGCGAGCACGTCGGGGTCGAGCAACTCGCGCAACTCCTCGGCACCGAGGAGGTCGCGCAGGAGGTCGCGGTCGAGCGCCAACGCTGCGGCCCGCCGCTCGGCCAGCGGGGCGTCGCCCTCGTACATGTAGGCGGCGATCCAGTTGAACAGCAGGCTCGACGCCATCGGGCTCGCCTTGGCGGTGTCGACGGTGACCACCCGTACCGTGCGCGAACGCAGGAGCCCGAGCACCTCACGCAACGCCGGCACGTCGAACACGTCCTGGAGGCACTCGCGCGACGTCTCGAGCAGGATCGGGAACGTCGGATACTTCGAGGCCACCGCGAGGAGGTCGGCTGCTCGCTGACGCTGCTGCCACAGCGGCGTGCGCCGATCGGGACGACGGCGCGGGAGCAACAACGCCCGGCCCGCACATTCGCGGAACCGGGCCGAGAACAGCGACGTCTGCGGCAAGGTCTCGACCACGAGTTCGTCGATGTCCTCCGGGTCGATCATCAATGCCTCGATCGGCAGTTCGACCGCCGACTCCGGCAGCCGGATGACGATGCCGTCGTCGCCCCACATCGTTTCGACCGGGATGTCGAACTGGTCGATCAGGCGACGCTCGATCGCCATTGCCCAGGGCGCATGCACGGGGGTGCCGAACGGGCTGAGGATGCACACCCGCCAGTCGCCGATCTCGTCCTGGAACCGCTCGACGACCACCGTGCGGTCGTCGGGTACCGCACCCGTGGCCTCGACCTGCTCGTCGAGATACTGGCGCAGGTTGCCGGCGGCGAAGGCGTCGAGGGCGTAATGCTCCATCAGACGGGCGATTGCTGCTCGCTCGTCGAGGTCGCGCATCTCGCGGACGAACGCCCCCAGCGCCCGACCCAACTCCAACGGGCGGCCCGGCCGGTCGCCGTGCCAGAAGGGCATCTTGCCGGGCTGGCCCGGGGCCGGTGTCACCGTGACGCGCTCGAAGGTGATGTCCTCGATCCGCCACGTCGACGCGCCGAGCACGAACGTCTCACCCGGTCGGCTCTCGTACACCATCTCCTCGTCGAGTTCGCCGACCCGGGTGCCGTCGGGCAGGAACACACCGAACAGGCCACGATCGGGAATCGTTCCGCCCGAGGTGACGGCCAACCGCTTCGAGCCGTCCCGGGCACGCAGGCGATCGTTGACCCGATCCCAGACGATGCGGGGTCGCAGCTCGGAAAACTCCTCGCTCGGGTAGCGCCCCGACAACAGATCGAGCACGTTCCCCAACAGGTCGTCCGAGATCTCGGTGAAGCTCGCACAGCGCCGCACCATCGCCGACACCTCGGCCACCGAACACTCCTCGACGATCGCCACCTGGGCGACGATCTGCTGAGCGAGCACATCGAGCGGGTTACGCAGGTACCGGGTCGACTCGATCTCACCGTCGACCATCCGGCGCGTGACCACCGCAGCCTCGAGGAGGTCGCCACGATGCTTCGGGAAGATCGACCCCCGCGACGGCTCGCCGACCGAGTGCCCGGCACGACCGATGCGCTGCAACCCTCGACTGACCGCGCCCGGCGACTCGACCTGGATGACGAGGTCGACGGCCCCCATGTCGATGCCCAGCTCCAGGGACGACGTCGCCACGATCGCACGCAGCTCGCCACGCTTCAGCCGGTCCTCGATCACCACGCGCTGCTCTCGTGCGAGCGACCCATGATGGGCCATCACCAGCGGCAGTTCCCCGTCGCCCGACGACGCTGTGCCGAGCGTGACATGAGCTTCCTCGTACAGTTCGTTGAGCTTGGCGGCCAACCGTTCCGCGGCGCGACGGGCGTTGCAGAAGATGATCGTGGAGCGGTTCGCCAGGATGCGGGTGAGGATCTCCGGGTAGATGCTCGGCCAGATCGAGGTGCGCCGCTCGGCGAGTGCGATCTCAGCCGGACCGGCCGTCGGGTCGGCAGGCTTGCGCTGGCCGAGGCTCGACATGTCCTCGATCGGAACCACCACCTCGACTTCGAGTGGTTTGCGAATGCCGGCGTCGACGATCCGTACCGGCCGCCTTCGACCGGGTTCCTCGAATCCGCCGAGGAACTCGGCGACCTCCTCGAGCGGGCGTTGCGTCGCCGAGAGCCCGATGCGCTGGGGCGGCCGGTCGGTGACCTCCTCCAGGCGCTCCAACGTCAGCATCAGGTGAGCGCCCCGTTTGGTGGTGGCCATTGCGTGGATCTCGTCGATGATGATCGCCTCGACACCGGCCAGCGTTTCGCGGGCCGACGACGTGAGCATCAGGTACAGCGACTCGGGCGTGGTGATCAGGAGATCGGGCGGTCGCCGGATCAGCTTCTGGCGATCGTTGGCGGCCGTGTCGCCCGTGCGCATTCCGACGTCCGGCGCCACGAAGGCGTGACCGAGACGCTCGGCAGCGAGTTCGATGCCCTTCAGTGGAGCGCGGAGGTTCTTCTCGATGTCGAACGCCAACGCCCGCAACGGCGAGATGTAGAGCACCCGGGTTCGGTGCGACCGCTCGTCGGGGCGAGGCGTGGTGGTGAGGCGGTCGATCGACGCGAGGAACGCCGTGAGCGTCTTGCCCGACCCGGTGGGCGCACAGATCAGCGTGTGCTGGCCGTCCGAGATGGGCGGCCAGCCCTGCACCTGAGGCGGCGTCGGCTCGGGGAACGACGCCGCGAACCACTCCCGCACGGCGGGCGAGAACGCCTCCAGGACCGGATGGGCTGCGATCGCCCCACGCTATCCAGCACCCGCCGAAACGATCCCCGAACATCCAGTGATGAGTTTCCGCGACGCCTGCCGTCGTAGAAACTCATCGCTTCACGGTTCAGCCGTCGTCGTCCATCTCGTCCATCTCGTCCATGTCCGTGCCGTCGATGCCACGGACCGGCGCAGCGACGGTGAGTTCGGTTCCGTCGTCGAAGATCATGGTGACCTCGACCTCGCCGACGAAGTCGGCCGGATCGATGTCGAGCATCATCACGTGCGGGCCACCCGGCTCGAGCGTGAACGAACCACCAGCAGGAACCGCGAAACCGTCCTCGCGCTGCTGCATCTGCATCGTGCCGTCGTCGTCCATCAGGGTCTCGTGGATCTCGACGACGGCGTCGAACGGTACGGAGCCACCGACGAGCGTGACATCCGTGTCGCCATCGTTGGTGATCGTGCCGTAGGCGGCCGACGCGCTCTGACCTTCGGCGGGCTGGCGCACCCAGGCGTCCGTGACGGTGATGTCGCCGACGGTGGCCTCACCACCGGCCATGTCGTCGTCGTCGGCCATGTCGTCGTCGGCCATTTCGTCGTCGGCCATGTCGTCGTCGGCCATGTCCTCGGCCGTGGTCGTTGCGACGACGGCGTCGGACGAGCTGTCATCGTCGCTCCCGCACGCTGCAAGCGACAAGACGAGCGCGGATGCGGCGAGAGAGGCGAGGAGGGATGAGGTTCGAGTGTGGTTCACGCACGCACAGGTCGCCTCGTAGCCTCATCTGGTTCCCGCGAGCCGAAACATCCCGGTCCCGACTCGCTGAGCGCAACGATCCGGGAACATTTCGGATGGTGGCGTCAGTTGCGCTCCGACGTCGCCCCGCGCTCGACGTCGATGGTTCTCGTCAGACGCACGCGTTGCAGGAGATCGCGGTCGTGCGTCACGAGGATCACGGTGCCGGCAAACGTGTCGAGTGCCTGTTCGAGCTGCTCGATCGCCGGCAGATCGAGGTGGTTGGTCGGTTCGTCGAGCACCAGCAGGTTCGCCCCGTTGGCCATCAGCAGCGCCAAGGATGCCCGGGTCCGCTCGCCTGGCGACAGAGTCTTGGCGCCTCGGTGGACGTGCTCGGCGCCCAGGCCGAACTTGGCGAGCAGCGTGCGGGCACCAGCCACCGACAGCCCGGTCGCCGCCGTGAACGCGTCGACCAGCGCCTCGTCACCGAGCAATTCCGTTCGGGCCTGTTCGATCTCGCCGACGACCACGCTCGCGCCGAGCGACGCCGTCCCACTCGTCGGCTCGACTCGCCCGAGCAGCAGTGAGATCAGCGTCGTCTTTCCACTGCCGTTCGGCCCGACGAGTGCGACGCGATCGCCGACGCGAAGGTCGAGGTCGACGGGACCGAGCCGAAATGCACCCCGATCGACGACGGCCGCACGAGCGGTCGCAACGACGTCGCCGCTGCGGCCGGCGGTCGGGATCGTCATTCGTAGCTCCCACGCCTCTCGGGGCTCGTCGACCGCTTCCAGGCGTTCCGCTGCCTTCTGCGTGCGGGCCGCTCTCCCGGCCAGTTGTTCGGTCTGGTCGACCTTGAAGTGGCGAATGTGCTTGTCGGTCTCCCCGGACTTCTTGACCTTTGCCTGCCCCTGTGTCGCCCACTCCCGTTCTCGCTGGGCGCGCTGCTCGAGCGCAGAACGCTTTGCGTCGTACTCCTCGTACCGTTCACGGGCGTGCTGGCGCGCCAGTTCCCGTTCGGCGAGGAACGAGTCCCACCCGCCGGCGAACCAGGTTGCTCGATGCGAGTGGTGGTCGACCTCGATGACATCGGTGATCGTGCGCCGGAGGAACGAGCGGTCGTGGCTGACGAGCAGCACCGGCGCATCGAGGCCGACGACCCACCGTTCCAGCCGGTCGAGGCCATCGAGATCGAGGTCGTTGGTCGGCTCGTCGAGGAGGAAGACGTCGAACCGCGACAACAGCAGCGATGCCAGCGACGAGCGAGCCGCTTCACCGCCGGACAAGGTCAGCGTGGGCTGATCGAGCAGCTGTTCGTCGAGGCCGAGGTCGTGCCAGACCTCACCGACCCGGGCAGCGAAATCGGCGGCGCCCAACGCCAGCCAGCGGTCGAGCGCATCCGAGTAGCGGTCGTCGGCACCCGTTTCGGCAGCCGCCAGCGACGTGGTGGCCGCGTCGAGTTCGATCTGGGCTGCGGAGACGCCGCTGCGGCGAGCCAGGAACTCCCGGACCGTCTCGGTCCCCGTGCGCTCGGGTTCCTGCGGCAGCAGCCCGATGCTGGCCGTGCGGGGCACGGCCTCGGCCGAGCCTCCGTCGAGTTCGACGTGACCGGCCAGTGCCCCGAGCAGGGTCGATTTGCCGACGCCGTTCGGGCCGACGAGACCCACACGGTGGCCCGGAGCGAGTGTGAGGTCGACGTCGTCGAGCACCACGAAAGGGCCACGGACGACGGTGAGAGAACGAGCGATGAGCGAAGCGGACACGGAGAACTCCAACGAGTCGGGCGCGCCGGTTGGCGCGGTACACACGGACGTGGAAGCTCAACGATCGGTCATCGGCGCCCACCGTAGCCCGCTCCATTCGCCCGGTGCGCCCCGATTTCCCACCTCCCGACCCGAAATGGCGCGGCAGCGTCTCGCTCAGCGCAACGCTGGCGAGATTTTTCGGACTGAGGCGGACTGAGGCACGGTCGGGGTCGGGTTGGTGGGGCGAGTTGCGGCCCGGGCGCGAGGGCGACACACTCGACTCGCCGATGCCGACCGTGATCCTCCGCCCCTGGCAGCGTGCTGCGTACGAAGCGTTCCGGGCCAGCCCCGACCCCGACTACCTTGCCGTCGCCACACCGGGTGCCGGCAAGACCACCTTCGCGCTGACGTGCGCTCGCGCCAGCCTCGCCGACCAGCCTCGGACGCTCGTCGTGGTCGCGCCCACCAGTCATCTGAAGGTCCAGTGGTCGCTGGCCGCGCACCGGCTGGGATTGCAGCTCGACCCCGACTGGAGCCCGGGCGACGGCTTGGCGCGCGATGTCCACGGCCTCGTGACCACCTATCAGCAGATCGCCACGGGGAACACCGCAGCCAAGCTCGCCGGGCTGTCGGCCGACGGCTTCGTCATCCTCGACGAGATCCACCACGCCGGCCACGACAAGGCGTGGGGCGACAGCATCCGGGTGGCGTTCGGCCACGCCGCTCGGCGCCTGTCGCTGTCGGGGACGCCGTTTCGCAGCGACGCCGTGCAGATCCCGTTCGTGCGCTACGACGCATCCGGCGACGAGGGCGACATGGCCCACGCCGACTTCACCTACGGCTACGGCGATGCCCTGCGCGACGGTGGCGTGGTGCGTCCGGTGTACTTCCCGCGCGTCGACGGCGAGATGGAGTGGACCACCGCCGCAGGTGACGTGATCAACGCCAGCTTCCAGGACGAGCTCACCAAGGATCAGATGTCGATGCGCCTGCGTACGGCGCTGAGCCTCGAGGGCGAGTGGATGCCGAGCGTGCTCGCTCGCGCGAACGATCAGCTGCGTTCGATCCGCCAAGACCACCGCGATGCCGGCGGCCTCGTGATCGCCATCGACCAGGACCACGCCCAAGGCATCGCCAGATTGCTGCGCGACCGGTTCGGCACTCCGGCCGACGTGGTGGTCAGCGACGATCCGACGGCGTCGAGGAAGATTGCCGAGTTCTCCCACAACGACCGGCCCTGGCTGGTGGCGGTGAGGATGGTGTCGGAGGGGGTCGACATCCCTCGCCTGCGCGTCGGGGTGTTCGCGACGACCACGTCGACCGAGCTGTTCTTCCGCCAGGCCGTCGGCCGTTTCGTGCGCTGGCAGGCAGGACGCCCCAGCCAGAAGGCCTACGTCTACATTCCCGACGATCCGCGCCTGCGCACCCACGCGTTCGAGATCGCCGAGGCCCGACGCCACGTCCTGCGCCCACCGGGCAGCGACGACGGCAACGAGTTCCAACTCGACGGTGGACTCGACGACCAGACCCGTCCCGATGACGAAGCCGAGCAGCTGGCGCTCTTCGCCGTGGTCTCGGCGACGGCGACCGACATCACGGTGCACACCGTGACCGAGCAGGGGGTGCGCTACGAGCCGATGTTCACTCCCGACGAGCTCGGCGCGCCCCGCTACGACGACGAGATCGAGATCGCGGAGCCACCGTTCGTCGCCGACCCACTGCTGAGCATCGAACTGCCCGAGGTGCCGACCGCAGCCGGCCTGATCTCGTCGGGATCGCTCAGCGTGGCCGAACGCAAGGACGACCTGCGCACACGCAACGCCCACGTCGCGAAGCGACTGGTCGACATCACCGGCTGGGGCCACGCCAAGGTGCAGGGCGAGATGAACCGGCTCGCCGGTGTCACCCGGGTGGCGAGCGCAACGACCGAGCAACTCGAGCGTCGCTTGCGCTACTCGGAGAGCTGGCTGCGTCGCCTCCAACGCTGACCTCAGCGGCCCGGTGCCCGGTGGTCCGGTGCCCGGCGGCCCGGTGGCCGGTCGCCGGTGGCCGGTGGCCGTGAACTGTCCCGGTCGGCCCGGCACCTGTGACAGTCGGGAGAGGGCAGCCGTCGAGAGCCGGCGGTAGGCTCGGTACATGCCTGCCAGCGGCGAGCACCACCCCGCCTTCGAAGAGTACTGCGAGTGCATCTTCGAACTCCACGAGGACGATGTCGACGTCATCCAGGCGCGCATCGCCGAACGGCTCCAGGTCTCCCGACCCGCCGTGAGCGAGATGATGAAGCGGCTCGAGGCCGAAGGGCTGATCATCACCGACGACGGCATCCGCCTCACCGACAAGGGCCGCAGGCTCGGCGAGCGCGTCGTGCGCCGCCACCGTCTGGCCGAGGTGTTCCTCACCGACGTCTTGAAGCTGAGCTGGGCCGAAGCGCACCACGAGGCCGGCAAGTGGGAGCACATCATGAGCGACTCGGTCGAACGTGCACTCAACGATCTGCTCGGTTCGCCGACGACCTGTCCACACGGCAACCCCATCCCCGGGTCCGCCTACGAAGCCCCCGACTCCGGGCCGCTGGCGTCACTCACCGTCGGCTCGCCGTTCACCGTCCGCCGGATCACCGAAGAGCTCGAATTCGAGCCGGGCCTGCTCGAATTCCTCGAGGAGTCCGCGATCCAGCCGGGCAACCACGGCACCATCACCGCAGCATCCCCCGATGGCACGTTGACCGTCGAGATCGACGGCCGTCACATCGGTGTCGGATCGTTCGCGAGCGAACGTATCCTTGTCACTTCGTGACCCCAGCCATCACGTCCACCCCGTGACCGACCGACGCCTCGTCTCCCGCATCGCCACCCTCGCCCTCATGGGGTTCCTCGTCGCTTCGTGCGCCGAGACCATCGTCAACGAACAGTCGGACGCCGGCGAGATCAACGTGAACGGCTCCTTCGAGACCGTCCCCACGACCACGTTGCCGATCGTCGGAACCACGGCCGAGCTCCTCGGCGAGATGTCGTCCGAGATGAGCCGACTCAGCTCGCAGATCTCGGCGCCCGGCGACGAGCGAGCCACCCTCGACCGCATCGAGCGGATCTGGGTGGTCGCACGACCCGACGTCGAATCGGCCCGACCGGAGCTGATCAGCGGCATCGACACCACGGTCGACATGGCGAGAACCGCCGTGACACGTATCCGACCCGCCGACGGTGACAAGGCCCTGCAGATTCTCACCGACCTCGTCGACCGCTTCAACGCATCCAGCTGATGTAACGATTGGTGTCTGACACCAATCGTTACATCGTGGCGTCGGGGTGGTGGCGAGCGACGTTGTCGGGATAGCTGCGGCAGTAGTAGTTCCACAGCTGCTGGCCGTACACGCCGGCACCGGCTCGGCTCTCGATGCCGTCGACACCGGTTTCGATCTCCGAGCGTCGAGCCATGAAACCGGCCGTGGCGTGACGAGGGCTGGCGGCCACGGCGTCGGCGAACGACGAATCGAGCGGCAACGGGTCGAGGCGCGTCTCGAGGTCGGGGCCGTGGAACCAGGCCGACGACTGACGCTCGCTGCCCGCGACGACGCGGTGCGTCGTGGCCACGAAGTAGTTGCCGGTCATCTCCTGGAGCATCTCGCCGATGTTGACGACGAAGGCGTCCCGGCGCGGTGGCACGTCGACCCACGCGCCGTCGGGGTTGCGCACCTGGAGCCCTCCTTCGTCGTGCTGCAGCAGCAGCGTGAGGAAACCGGCATCATGGTGCGGATTGACTCCTGCGCCGTCAGGCGGCGTCGGCGGGTAGTTGATCAGCTTGACGAACGACAGCGGCCGGTCGCCGAACACGTAGCGGAGGTGATCGGGTTCGAGCTGCAGACCGATCGAGAACACCTCGAGCAACGTGTCGGCGACGGCCGCCATCCGCTCGAAGTAGTCGGCCATGTGCGCCCGGAACCCGGGCACGACCTGCTCGTCGGGCCACTGGTTGGGGCCATCGAGACGCAGGTACGCGGGCTGGAGATCGAGCCCGCGAACCGGGTGCTCGATCGACAGGTCGAGCTGCTCGCGCAGGTCGGGACGGCCTCCGGTCAGCTCGGCTCCGACGCGTTCCCACCCGCGGAAGTGCGGTGACCGGCTCTTCTCGATTGCCGCCTTGTGTTCGTCGGCGAGCTCGAAGAAGCGGCGCTGAAGCTCGACGTGGTGGTCGACGAACTCGTCGTCGACGCCGTGACCGACCAGCTGGAAGAACCCGACGTCGTGACAGATCTGTCGCACCCGGTCGGCGAAGTCGGACGGTCGCTCCTCCCATCCCGCGAGGTCGACCTCGGGGATCTCCGTGAACGTCGCACCACTCACGCTCTCACCGTACGCCGTTCGTGATGTGTCGGAGAACACTCGACGAGGCCGGCTCGACGAGGTCAGCTCCACGATGTCAGCGCAGCGGTTCGGGGAGCTCGTCGGCGTGGACGACGCTCAGATGCTGCGTCGGGCGGGTCAGCGCCACGTACAGCGACCGCATACCGTGCTCGTGGTCGGCGACGATGAGCGCAGGCTCGACCACGACCACCGCGTCGAGTTCGAGGCCCTTCACCACGCTCACCGGCACCAGGGTGACACCCTCGTCCAAGCCGGTACGGGTGGCGGTGCCGTGGTTGACACCGGCCGCGGTGAGGTGCTCGGAGAGTTCGTCGATCATCGAATCGGGGGCGATCACACCGACGCTGGCACGGGGGAGCTCGGAGCTGACCGAGCGCACCTCGTCGGCGACGGCCGCTCCGAGCGCGCCGCTCGCCCGGACGAACACCGGCATCGTGTCGCCGACACGCACCGATTGCGGGGCGCGCAACGTCGGGGTCGCCGCGGCCATGACCTTGTTCGCGAGTTCCATGATCTGGCCGGGGATCCGGTAGCCGACCGACAGCCCGATCACCCGAGACGGCTTGCGGTCGGGCAGGTGATCGAGCACGTCCTGCCAGTCGGTCGGAGCGAGTGGTCCGGTCGCCTGAGCGAGGTCCCCGACGATGGTCATGGCACCGTTCAGCGACCGGCGAGTGGCCATCTTGAGCTGCATCGGAGTGAGGTCCTGGACCTCGTCGACCACGAGATGGCCGTAGGTGCGGATCTCGTCGGCATCGTCGGGCTTGCCGTTGCGGCCCGGCTTCGGACCGAGCACGTCACGGGCGTCGTCGAGCAGCGCGACATCGGCCGGCGTCCAGCGCACGTCGTCGACCGACTCGGAGCGCGCCCGGTGCAGCGCCAGGGCCTCGGTCTCGTCGAGGACACCGCGCGTGGCCAATCTCAGCAGCGCCTTCGAACCGAACAGGTCGTGGAGCAGCTGCGCCGGCGTGAGCAGCGGCCACATGCGGTCGAGCGCCTCGCGGATCTCGGGGGTGCCCCGCAGCGTGTCCTTGACCGCGAGTGGGCCGATGTCGGGGTCGCGGTAGCTGGCGGCGAGCGCCGACCAGACCTCGTTCTCGACGAACTTGCGGCCACTGTTGTGACGGCGGAACCGGCGGCGGGCGCTCTTGACGATGCGGGCCGACTCCTCGGCTCGCAGCCGCACGTAACCGGTGCGGAACGGAATGACCAGGTCGTCGCGCAACGGCCGTTCGCGGTCGTTGACCGCCTGGTCGATCACGTCGGACATGCGCACGTCGCCCTTGATGCGCTCAGCCGTGGGGCTGTCGGCGCCGTCATGGTCGCCGGGACGCAGGAACTGCACTCCGGGCACCAGATCGGACAGCACCACCTGTTCGACGCCCGCCTCACCCAACGACGGCAACACTCGTTCGATGTAACGCAGGAACACGCGGTTGGGTCCGATCACCAGCACGCCTTGGTCTTCGAGCGGGAAGCGGTGGGTGTAGAGCAGGTAGGCGGCCCGGTGCAGTGCCACGACGGTCTTGCCGGTGCCGGGGCCGCCCTGCACCACCAGCACGCCGTGCTGGGGCGAGCGGATGATCTCGTCCTGCTCGCCCTGGATGGTGGCGACGATGTCGCCGAGCGTGCCGGTGCGCCCACGCTCGAGCGCGGCCAGCAGGGTCGAGTACCCGCGGAGACCCGAGCCATCGCCGGCCTCCGACCCGAACCCGGACGTGCCGTCGAGGCCTTCGTCGTGGCCCACACCGAGATGGCCCTCGCCGAACAGTTCGTCCTCGAGGCCGAGCAGCTTGCGACCTTCGACGGCGAAATGCCGACGCCGCAGCAGCCCCATCGGGCTGCGACCCGTGGCCCGGTAGAACGGTTCGGCCACCGGCGCCCGCCAGTCGACCACCACGGGCTCGCGGTCCTCGTCGGCGACGGCGAGGCGGCCGATGTGGAAGCTCTCGACGGCTTCGGGCGACTCGGCCGACCGATCGATGCGACCGAACACCAGCGACGCGTCGCCCAGGTCGAGGTCGGCGAGACGCTTGAGCAGCGCTTCGTCGAAGGCGTTGCGCTCGAACCTGGCCTGGAACGTACCGCCGAGATCGGCCTCGGTCATGTTCCGCATACGCCACGCGGCCTCGCGACTGGTGTCGAGACACTCGTACGCGTGGTCGATGTAGGCCTGTTCGTCAGCGAGATCGGGGTGCTGCTGGGTCATAACGGGTCACGAAATGCTATCGGCCAGGCCCCCGGTCCCGACCCGGCGATAGCGTCGTGTGTTGATGGATGCCCTCGCCGCCCCCGACGAAGCGCCCGAGCCTCCGCCCACCGCCGCAGTGGCCACCGACGCGTTCGTCGACGCGGCGAACGGCCGTGTCGGGCACCACACCCCGGTGTGGTTCATGCGCCAAGCCGGTCGTTCGCTGCCCGAGTACCGGGCGGTGCGCGGCGAGGGTTCGATCCTCGATGCGATCAAACAGCCCGACCTCGCCGCCGAGATCACCATGCAGCCGGTTCGCCGCTACGGCGTCGACGCCGCCGTGCTCTACAGCGACATCGTGGTCGCCCCCCACGCAGTCGGTTTCGGTGTCGACGTCGCTCCGGGTACCGGCCCGGTCGCCGAGCAACCGTTGCGCTCACGCGCCGACCTCCGACGCCTGCGCCCACTCGACTTCGACGACATCTCCTACGTCATCGACACCGTCGACCGACTCGTCGCCGAACTCGAGGTGCCGCTGCTCGCGTTCGCCGGTGCCCCGTTCACCGTGGCGAGCTATCTGATCGAGGGCCGCCCGAGCAAGGACTACCGCCACACCAAGGCGCTGATCCACACCGACGAAGCCCTGTGGCACGAGGTGATGGAACGCCTCGCCGAGTCGGCCATCACGTTCATCGACGCGCAACTCAGCCATGGCGCCACCGCGTTCCAGCTGTTCGACTCGTGGGCGGGCTCGCTGAGCCGCCGCGACTACGACCGTTACGTCCTGCCCCACTCGCGCCACGTGTTGCGCGAACTGCGCCGCCGCCACCCGAATGCCCCGGCGATCCATTTCGGCATCGGCTGCGACCACCTTCTCGGATCGATGCTCGACGCCGGACCGACCGTGCTCGGCCTCGACTGGCGCACTCCCATCGACGATGCTCGTCGCCGCTTCGGCGACGATCTGATCGTGCAGGGCAACCTCGACCCCGCCCTCGTGTTGGCCGGGGTCGAGCCGGCAGTCGACGGTGCCCTCCAGGTGTTGCGCGACAACGAGCGGCCCGACGGCACCCCGCACCCGGGCCACGTCTTCAACCTCGGCCACGGAGTACAACCCGACACCGATCCAGCCGTGCTCCAGGCCGTGGTCGACCTGGTCCACGAACGCACCCGACGACCTCCCGAAGGGACCACCCCCCGATGACCTCCGATCGAGTCGCCGTCGTCCTGATGGCCTACGGCACACCGCGCACGCCCGACGAGATCGAGCCGTACTACACCGACATCCGCCGCGGTCGTCCGCCCACACCCGAGGCGCTCGCCGACCTGGTCGCCCGCTACGCCGCGATCGGCGGTGTCTCGCCGCTGGCGCAGCTCACCGAAGCTCAGGCCAGCGGGCTCCAGTCGGCGCTCGACGCCGCCGAACCGGGCCGCTTCGAGGTCTCGCTCGGCCTCAAGCACGCCGACCCCAAGGTGGAGGAGACCGCTCGGCGTGTCGCCGCCGACGGCGTCTGCGCAGTCGTCGGACTGGTGCTGGCACCGCACTACTCGTCGTACTCGATCGGCCAGTACCTCGACCGAACCCGACAGGGCGTCGCCGAATCGGGTGCCGACATCGAGGTGGTCGGCGTCGAGAGCTGGGCCACCGAGCCCGCGTTCATCGACTTCCTCGCCGACGATCTCGACCGACGCGTCACCGCCATGCGCGAACGCACCGGCGGCCGCGTCCGGGTGCTGTTCACCGCCCACTCGCTCCCCCAGCGCATCATCGACGATGGCGACCCCTACCCCGACGAGCTGCGAGCGACCGCCGAAGCAGTCGCGGCGCGCCTCGGCCTCACCGAAGGCGACGACTGGCAGATCGCCTGGCAGTCGGCAGGCCGGACCCCGGAGCCGTGGATCGGCCCTGACATTCTCGATGTGATCGACTCTCTCGGCGCCGACGACGACGTCGCCGGCGTGATCGTCTCGGCGTGTGGCTTCGTCGCCGACCATCTCGAAGTGCTGTACGACCTCGACATCGAAGCCGCCGATCGAGCGGCCGCCAGCGGCCTTGCGTTCGATCGCACCGCCTGCGTCAACGACGATCCGGCGATCATGGCCGCGCTGGCCGACCGAGTGCGCGCCATCGCACCATGACCACACCGCGAGTCGCGGTCGTCGGGGCCGGGATCAGCGGACTCGCGACGGCGCTCGTCCTCCTCGACACCGGCGGCGTCGACGTCACGGTGTTCGAAGCGGGTGATCGGGTCGGCGGCAAGATCGACCGGTCGCCGTTCGCGGGCGTCAGCGGGGTCGACGCCGGCGCCGACGCGTTCCTCGCTCGCGTCCCCGAAGCCGTTGCTCTCGCACAACGGGTCGGCTTGGGCGACGATCTCGTGTCACCGGAACCGGTCGGCGCCGCGGTGTGGCACGACGGCCTGCATCCCATCCCCGAGGGCTTGATGCTGGGCATGCCCGGGCGGATCCTGCCGTTGGCGACGACCGGGCTGCTGTCGTGGCGGGGCAAGGCGCGCGCAGCACTCGAACCGCTGCTCCCCCGGACGTCGACCGACTCCGACTCGATCGGCGACTTCGTCCGGGCTCGCTTCGGCAACGAGGTGCACGACCGGCTCGTCGATGCTCTGGTCGGGAGCATCTACGCGGCCGACACCGACCGCTTCAGCCTCGGCGAGGTCCCGCAGCTCGCAGCTCTGGCGAACGGCACCCGGAGCGTGCTGATCGCCGCGCGCCGCCAGCGCCGCAACCAGGCAGGCACCGCCACAGCGGCGTCGAGCCCGATCTTCGCCACCCCCCGCTCCGGCGTCGGGGCGCTGGTCCACGCAACCGCCGCAGCCGTCGAGGCGGGCGGAGGCACCGTGCGGACGTCCGTTCGCGTTTCGTCGGTCACACCGACCGTCGATGGTCGTTGGATGCTCGACTCGACCGATGCAGCGGCCGAACCGCTCGACGCCGAACCGCTCGACGCCGAACCGTTCGACGCCGTCGTGTTCGCCACCCCGGCCGCCTCGGCAGCGACCGCGCTCGGCGATCACGCCGTCGAAGCAGCAGCGCTGCTCCGGCGCGCCGAGACCTCCGACGTGATCATGGTGACGATGCACGTCGGGGCCGGCCAGTGGCCGGACCGCCTCCGTGGCCTCAGTGGATACCTCGTGCCGAAGCCCGATCAGCGCTGGGTGACCGCAGCATCGTTCGCATCACAGAAGTGGGGCCATTGGCGCCCACCCGCGGGCGGCGAGATCCTGCGCGTCTCGCTCGGCCGCGACGGTATGGACGTGATGCACCTCGACGACGACGAGGTGCTGCAGGCGGTGTTCGAGGACCTCGAACGGCACCTCGGGGTGGCCTTCGAACCCCTCGACGTCCGCATCAGCCGGTGGCCCGCCGCATTCGCTCAGTACCGCCCGCACCACGCCGCCTGGGTCGACCGAGTCGAGGCTGCACTGCCGGCCGGCGTGTTCGTGACCGGCGCCGGATTCCGCGGCATCGGGATTCCGGCCTGCATCCGTGCGGCCACGTCGGTCGCGGCCCGCGCCAGCGCCACGGCGCGCGTTCTGACAGAATCTCGATGATGGGGCCTCCTGAGAGCACCGGGCGCACGGGTCGTCGCCGCATTGCCGCGCCACTCGTCGCCGGGCTGTTGGCGGTCGGCGTGGTCGGTGGTGTCATGGCCGTCGACCTCGACAACGCCCCTGACACGGTGGCGTCGTTCAACTCGGACTCGGCCACCACGACCGCGACCTCGCCGCCGACCACGACCAGCCTGCCGACCACGACCACCTCCGCGACCACGTCCACCACCACGCTGGCGCGACAGATGACGCAGCCGATCGCTCCGCCGGGCGATGCGCGGGGTCCGGAGGACAACCCGCTGCTCGGGCGCATCGCGATCCCCGCGATCGGCCTCGACTCCGAGCTGCACCAGGGCATCCGACTGACCACCCTCGACCGTGGCCCCGGGCACTGGCCGGGCACCGCCATGCCGGGCGAGATCGGCAACGTCGTCGTGGCGGCGCACCGCACCAGCCACGGCGCCGAGTTCCGCCATCTCGACGCGTTGAATCCCGGTGACGACGTGGTCTTCGACACCGCAGGCGGAACGTTCACGTACCGGGTGACCGGCACCCAGATCGTCACACCCGACGCCCTGTGGATCACCGACCCCACCGACACGCCGACGGCGACCCTCTTCGCCTGCCACCCGCTCGGATCGACCGCGAAGCGCATCGTCGTCAACCTGGCCCTCGCGAATTGACCGATCACACCACCGGCCCGACGGCGCTCAGCGAGCGCCTCGCGCGACCAGCGCTCGCCCTCGGTGCCGGCACGCTCGTGGCGCTGTCGATGCCGCCGTGGGGATTCTGGCCGCTCGCCATCGTGGGTGTCCTGCTGTTCGACGTCGCCCTGGGCCCTGGTCCGACACGGTGGGAACGGGCACGCCTCGGGCTGGCGTTCGGTGCGGGCTGGATGTACCTCGGGATGGGCTGGATGGTGCAGCTGACCGCACCCGGCTACGTCGTCGCCGGTCTGGTGTTCTCGCTCTTCCACGCCGGTGCAGCGTCGGTTGCGCCCGCGGGGGCGTGGCGCGTGGTCGGTCGACCGGCGGCACACGCGCTCGTCGAAGCGGTTCGCTTCTCGTTCCCGTTCGGCGGGATCCCGCTGGCGACGATGGGGATGTCACAGGTCGGCGGTCCGTTGGTGGGCGTCGTACGCGTCGGCGGTGTGATCCTGCTCACCTGGCTGATCTTCCAGATCGGTTTCGCGTTCGCCGGCTCGGCCCTGTGGTCACAGGCAATTGCCCGGCGCAACCGGACCGACGCCCGCATCCAGGCGCACGGAGTGCCCGCACTGCTTGCAGTGGCGGTGATCGTCGTGCTGAGCGTGGTGGCACCCCGTGGCGCCGACACCGGCGAACAGCTCGAGGTGGCTGCCGTGCAGGGCGGCGGCGAGCAAGGGACGAGCGCCCTCGAGGTACCCTCCAGCCTGGTCACCGAGCGACACCTCGAAGCGACCCGCACGATTCAGGACGATGCCGACCTCGACCTCGTGCTCTGGCCCGAGAACACGATCGACGTCGACGTGTTCGACGGATCGGCGGTGTACCGGGCAATCGCGGGCGAGGCCGCCCGACTCGACGCCCCGTTCGCCGTCGGGGTCACCGAGGACCCTCGGATCAACTCACAGATCGTCGTCGCCCCGAACGGCGACATCGTCGACCAGTACGTGAAGGTGCGGCGGGTGCCGTTCGGCGAGTACGTGCCGCTTCGGGGGATTCTCGAGGCGTTCGGCGCACCGATCGAGCAGATCGGACGCGATGCGAACGCCGGCATCGGCCCTGCCTTCGTCGATCTCCCGGACGGCACACGTCTGGGCGTGGTCATCTCGTGGGAGGTGTTCTTCGCCGGGCGCGCCCGCGAGGGGGTGAAGAAGGGTGCCGAGGCAATTCTCAATCCCACCAACGGCGCGAGCTACACGGGCACGATCGTCCAGACCCAGCAGGTCGCGTCCAGCCGGCTCCGGGCGATCGAGACGGGACGATGGGTCGTGCAGGCTGCGCCCACAGGGTTCACCGCGATCGTCGACGCGGATGGCAACGTCCGCCAACGCACGGCCGTCAGCGAGCGGCGGATCCTCTACGACACCGTCGAACTACGCGATGGCCGGACCTGGTACACGAACCTCGGCGACGGCCCGTTCATCGTGGCGCTGCTCGGCCTCCTCGGCACGTCGCTCTGGTTCGGCCGCCGGCCTCGAAACGTCTGATCGGCCATGTCGATCACGCAACTCGTGGCGCTCGGTCTCGTGATCGGATCCAACAATCTGTCCGCAGCGCTCACACTCGGCGCACTCGGCCAACGATCGCGTCGAACTCGCATCGTCGGGGTGTTCGGGGTGTTCGAATTCCTCGTCCCACTCGTGGGAATCGCGCTCGGCCAGACGCTCGCGAACTCGCTCGAGGACCACGCCCGATGGATCAGCGCGTCGGTGTTGTTCGCACTGGGTGGCATGTCGCTCCGGGCCGGCCTGCACCGACACCGTGCTGACGACCGTTTGGCCAGGCGCGCCGCCAGCTGGGGCGGCATCGTGCTGATCGCCGCCGGCCTGAGCGTCGACAACCTCGTCGTCGGGTTCGGACTCGGGGTCGCCGATCGCCCTGCGATCGCCGTGGCGTCGACCATCGCGATCTTCTCGATGACGTTCACGTGGATCGGGCTCGATCTGGGCAACGAGGCCCGCCGTCACTGGGAGAGCCGAGCCGAGGTGGGGGCCGGGCTCCTGCTGATCGCACTCGGTGTCGCAAGCGCTGCCGACTGGCTGTGACCACACGCCAGCAGGACAGACGCGCCGCCACGGCACCACCGTCTCGGCAATCGTGGTCGTCGCGATGACGGCGACGAGCCGGCGTCTTGGCTACTGCTGCTCGATCTCGACGATCGAACCGTCGGAGAACAAGTACTCCCGGAGCTGCTCGTCGAACTGGGCATCGTTGCGTCGGAGCCACTCCAACAGCATCGCGGCATGCTCCTTCTCCTCGTCGCGGTTGTGCGCCAGGATCGCTCGGAGCTCCTCGTCGTCGGTCGCGGCGACGCGCTGGTCGTACCAGTCGACCGCTTCGAGTTCTTCCATCAACGATGCAATCGCGCGGTGACGATCGACGGTCGCTGCATCCAACTGGTCGGCGGGCTCGTGAAGCCCGCCACTTGATGCGGTCATCATCATTCCTCTCTTGTTCCGTCCGGTCCGATCGTGGTCGGGCCCGGCTCGGCTGATGATCGATCAGCCGTGACGCCAACGGTACCGATACCGCTCCTCGGCGTCCGCATCTCGCGAGACCTCACCACTCGAGATCATCTCAGTCGACGTCGAGCATCAGGGTGACCGGGCCGTCGTTGACGAGCTCGACGCGCATGTCCGTACGGAATCGGCCGGTCTCGACGTCGGCGCCCAGCGATCGGAGGCGCTCGGTGACCCGCTCGACCAGTGGCTCGGCCACCTCCGGACGCGCCGCGGCGATCCAGCTCGGGCGACGACCTTTCGCGGTGTCGCCGTAGAGCGTGAACTGGCTGACCACCAGCACCGCACCGCCGGCATCGGCGACCGAACGGTTCATCACGCCGTCGTCGTCGTCGAAGATCCTGAGCCCCCACAGCTTGTCGGCGAGCTTGTCGGCCCCCACCGTCGTGTCGGTGTGCGTGGCCCCCACGAGCACGCAGAGGCCCGGCCCGATCGACCCGGCGACCTCCCAGTCGTCGTGCGGTGAAGATCTGAATGTCACCTGGGCACGTATCACCCGTTGCACCACTGCACGCATGCCGGGCAGTATCGCCGACATGAGTGACGTTGCACCGACCGTGGACGTGCCCGTGGTCCTGCGATCCGGTGACGCAGCGGTGACGGTCCACCCGTCCGATGGCGGCCGGATCGGTCAGATCGACGTGGCCGGGCACCCGCTGCTCGTGGATGTTCCCGATCTCGACGGCGGTGAGGCGCACCCGATGATGTGGGGCGCGTTCGCGATGGTCCCCTGGGTCGGTCGTCTTCGTCACGGCAGCTTCAGCTTCGAGGGCTCCGACCACCAGCTGTCGATCAACCACCATGACGGCCCCGGACCGGACCGCGCCCACGCGATCCACGGGCTGGTGTTCGATCGCCCGGTGACGGCGATCGGTACCCGCTCGCCCTCGTCGTGGAGCGGCACCCTGGCGCTGGACTGGGAGTTCGGCGGGACCGCCACCCAGACGATCGCAGTGTTCGACGACCGTGTGGTGTCGACACTGCAGTTGGAGGCCACGGTCGGCTCGTTCCCCGCCGAGATCGGCTGGCACCCGTGGTTCCGCAAACCCGACCGAATCGAGTTCTCGCCGACGGCGATGTACGAGCGCGACGAATTCGGGTTGCCGACCGGCCGGCTGGTCGAGCCGACCGAGGGCAACTGGGACGACTGCTTCGTCAACACCGAACCCATCGTCCTGCACTACGACCGCCCCGTCGCCCCGACGGTCACGGTGCGATCGGGGTGCGACCACGTGGTCGTGTACGACCGGCCCGACGACGCCACGTGCGTCGAACCCCAGACCGGCCCGCCCGACGCATTCAACCTGCACCCCCACATCGTCACCCCGGCAGCGTCCCTCGTGCGGACGATGACCATCTCCTGGTGAGCACGCTGGTGGTTGCGTTACCGACTGGTAATGGTGCGCCGATAGCCTCGCTGCGATGTCTGCTGCCGGTCTTGACCCTGATGCACCCCTCAAGATCGCGTATCTCACCTACCGCGGCAAGCCGCACGTCGGCGGCCAGGGCGTGTACACCCGCCACCTCACCAAGGCGCTCGCCGATCTCGGTCACAGCGTCGAGGTGTTCGGCGGCCAGCCGTACCCGATCCTCGACGATCGCGTCACACTCACCAAGCTGGCCAGCCTCGACACGTTCAACGACTACTTCCCCGGACGGTTCCCCGGTTTCTGGGAGCTGAAGACCCGCGAGGATCTGCTCGAGATGGCCGCGTTCGTGACCGGCGTGTTCCCCGAACCGCTCGCATTCAGTGCCCGCGCCGCCCGCGAACTCGGGCCGCGCGCCGGCGAGTTCGACCTCGTCCACGACAACCAGTGTCTCGGCTACGGCATCTTGAAGATCGAGAAGCAGATCCCCACGATCGTCACGCTGCACCATCCGATCACCAAGGACCGCCAGCTCGAGATGAGTCACGCGAAGACTCTCCCCCGGCGCATGTCGGTGGGGCGCTGGTACTCGTTCGTGAAGATGCAGGGCAAGGTGGCCTCGAAGCTGCCGCGCATCGTGGTCGTCAGCCAGAACTCGATCGACGACATCCACACCGACATGGGCGTCAGCAAGGACCGGATGCGTCTGGTACCGGTCGGCGTCGACCCCGACCTGTTCAAGCCACTCGACCACGTCACGCGGCGCCCCGGCCGCCTGATCACCACCGCATCGGCGGATGTCGCTCTCAAGGGGCTGTCGTACCTGCTCGAGGCGATGGCGAAGCTCCGCACCGAGCGTGATGTCACGCTCACGATCATCGGCAAGCCCCGGCCCGGCCACTCGATGGACCTGATCGACTCGTACGGCCTCGCACCACACATCGAGTTCGTCTCGGGCGTGAGCGACGAACGCATCGTCGAGCTCTACGCCGAAGCCGAGATGGCGGTCGTGCCCAGCCTCTACGAGGGTTTCAGCCTCCCGGCCATCGAAGCGATGTGCACCGGCACCCCGCTGGTCGCCACGGACGGCGGCGCGCTCCCCGAGGTCACCGGCACCGATGGCGACACCGTGCTGCAATGCCCGGCCGGGGACAAGGACGCGCTGGCTGCCACGATCGCCCGGGGGCTCGACGATCCCGAACTGCAGGCCCGAGTCGGTGCCGCCGGTCGCCAACGCGTGCTCGAACGCTGGACATGGACGAAGTGTGCCCAACAGACCGTCGAGCAGTACCGCGAGGTGTTGTCGATGCCCCAGAACGTCGCGAAGTTGCGAGCGAACGGACGGATCTGAGGTGCTGACGATCAAGTTCGACCAGCTCGGCCTGCGGCCTGGCGACAGCGTGCTCGACGTGGGCGCCGGATTCGGCCGCCACGTGTTCGAGTGTGCACGGCGCGGCGCCGACGTCGTCGCCCTCGACTACGCCGAGGGCGAGGTGGTCGAGACCCGCGCCACGCTCGACGGCATGGTCGACGCCGGCGAGATCGACGTCGAGCGATTCAAGGGGGTGCTGCGCGGAGACGCCACCCGGTTGCCGTTCGCCGACGACTCGTTCGACGTGGTGATCACCTCCGAAGTGCTCGAACACATCCAGGACGATGTCGCAGCGATCGCCGAGATGGTCCGCGTCCTCAAACCGGGCGGCCACTTCGCCGCCACCGTGCCGGCCTGGTTCCCCGAGAAGGTCAACTGGATGCTCTCCGACGAGTACCACGCTCCCAAGAGCGAGGGCGGCCACGTCCGCATCTACAGCTCCACCGAGCTGTCGGCCAAGCTGCGTTCAGCCGGACTCGACCTCCGGGGCCACCACCGCGCCCACGCCCTGCACTCGCCCTACTGGTGGCTGAAGTGCGCCGTCGGGCCCCGCAACGACGACAACGCAGCGGTGAAGAAGTACCGCGAGTTCCTCGAGTGGGACATCAACGAGCAGCCGAACGTGACCAAGGTCGCCGACCGGGTGCTCTCACCGGTGCTCGGCAAGAGCATCGTGTTCTACGGCGTCAAGCCAGCCGATGTCCGCACGAGCCAGGAGCACGCCGTTCGGTGAAACACGTCGCACATCTCCCCGGCGTGCTCAGCGCCGATGAACTGCGCTCCACCGGCGAGCATCTCGTGTCCTTGCAGCTCGGCTGCGGGATGATCCCCTGGTACCCGGACGGCCACTGCGACCCGTGGAATCACGTCGAGTCCGCCATGGCGCTCGACGTCGCCGGTTTCCACACCGAGGCGGAACACGCGTATCGGTGGCTGGTCGACACGCAGCGCCCCGACGGGTCGTGGCACGCCTACTACCACTCGGACGGTTCGGTCGAGGACGCCAAACTCGACACCAACGTGTGCGCCTACATCGCCACCGGGGTGAGCCACCACCTCCGGATGACCTGGGACGGAGCCTTCGCCGAGCGGATGTGGCCAACGGTCGAGCGGGCACTCGAATTCGTGCTCGGTCACCGTCGTGCCGACGGCCTGCCGCTGTGGGCGGTCGAGGCCGACGCCCAACCGTGGGACTACGCGCTGGTCACCGGCACCTCGAGCATCCAGCATTCACTGCGGTGCGGTGCTCGCCTCGGCGAGCGTGTGGGCGAGATCCGCCCCGAGTGGATCGAAGCCGCCGATGCGATGGCCGAGGCGGTCCGAAACCGGCCGGACGCCTTCGAACCGAAGACCCGCTGGGCGATGGACTGGTACTACCCGGTGCTCACCGGAGTGCTCACGGGCGAGGCCGCCAAGGCCCGCCTGGCCGAGGGATGGGAGACGTTCGCGATGGAGGGTCTCGGCATCCGCTGCGTCAGCGACGAACCGTGGATCACCGCGTCGGAGACCGCCGAGTGTGCACTGGCCTACGCATCGATCGGCGACATGTCGACCGCCACCGATCTGCTCACCTGGACCCGCACACACCGCCGCGACGACGGCTCGTACTGGACGGGCATCGTCTATCCCGAACCCGTGTTGTTCCCGTTCGACGAGCACACCTCGTACACCGCTGCCGCCGTGGTGCTCGCCGTCGACGCGATCACCCGCGCCACTCCGGCCAGCGACGTCTTCGTGCCGTTCTAGCGGTGGCGGGGTCCCTGGCGGGCCCGCGTCCGCCCTCCGAGTTCGCCGCCCATGGCGACTCACCCTGCTCACGCCGGCCCACGGGTCTTTCCACCCGCCGGACCGGGGCAGCGGCTGTTACGTTGCTCGTCGATGAAGTCGACCTTTGCGCGAACGGTGTTGTCGATCTGGAGCTGGTTCGCGCTCGGCGTGATCGTGCTCGTGTGGACACCGATGGTGGCCATCGTCCGCCTGGTCACGATGCCCTTCGACCACGGCGCCTATTCCGCCGGCTACCTCTTCCGAAAGCTCACCGTTGTGCACGAGCGACTGACGCCGCTGTGGAAGTTCCGCACCTCGGGCACGCTGCCCGACGACATGCGCCGTCCCTACGTGGTCGTGTCGAACCACGAGAGCTTCGTCGACATCCTGCTGATCTCGCACCTGCCGACGGAGATGAAGTGGATGTCGAAGATCGAGAT
>CAZJUC010000004.1:30536-35702 GCA_964549065.1 uncultured Ilumatobacteraceae bacterium | reverse complement strand
AAGTTCGGGTTCTTCCTCAACCCGTTCGACTACGGCGCGCCGCCGCACGGTGGATTCGCGTTCGGCCTCGATCGCCTGGTGGCCATCCTGGCGGGGGAGGAGAACATCCGCGAGGTGATCGCCTTCCCGAAGACCCAGTCCGGCCAGGACCCGATGACCAACTCGCCGATTCCCGGCGATCCGAAGGCGCTCGCCGAACTCGGACTGAAGGTCCTTCCACCGGTCACCTGACCGTCGCCCGGAAGCTCACCGCTCGGAGTCCGTCTGGCAGGATGACTCGATGGGTTTCGACACGGCGATCACCAGCGACGGCGACCGGCTGGTCGGTCCGCTGCGCGCACCGGCACAGATGCTGGCCGAGCAGGAGTACGCCGGGCACACCAGCGTCCACGACGACGCGACCGCCGCTGGGCTCGGACTGGACGGCGCTCCGATCGAGGGGCCGACACACTTCAGTCAGATCGACCCGCTCGCCGTGCAGCATTGGGGCAGGGTGTGGTTCGAGAACGGGTGCGTCAGCTCGCACTTCCTCAACATGGTGGTGGAGGGCGAGCAGGTTCGTGCTGCGCTCGAGCCGGCGACGCCGACGCTGGGTCGTATCGGTGCCGAGAAGGCCGACGGAACACCCGTGCTGGTCGGCACGGCATCGATCGGCCACGACGACCCGACCGAGCTCGACGGCCGTCGCGAACGTGGCCTGGGCGATCCCGGTCGGCTGCACATCGTCGATCAGCTCGAGATCGGGATGAGCGAGCGCGTGCCGGAGGCGGTCGCGATGGGCTTCGACGACCACAACGGGAACCTGTATCCGTTCACGCTCGCCCAGAAGCTCGACACGATCACCGAGCGGTCGTCCTGGTACCTCGCCGACGGCGACAGCCCCTGGGGGCGACCCATCGTGCCGACCGAGATGGTCAGCGTCCTCGCCCATCGGTCGAACGCCCACTTTCCGGTACGGGGACCGGCGATCGGGCTGTTCATCGACCTCGAGGTGCGCTACGTCGACGGCCCGGTTTTCGTCGACCGGCCGTACCGCATCGAGCACACCGTCGTCGGTGTCGGCCAGAGCAAGCGGGTCGAGTCCTATTGGACCGAGTCGACGCTCACCGACGACGAGACCGGCGCACACGCTGCCACCGTGCTGCTGCACCAGGGGGTCTTCAAGGCCAGCTACGCCGGCTATCCCAGCTGAGAAATCAGCGTTCTTCGGGGTAGATCACACCCAGTTGCGAGCGGATGTCGTCGAGCAGCTCCATCGTCGACACGGTCGTCGCGAGCGGGATCACGTCGCTCTCGCGGTGGCCGGCACGAATGCGCTGCATCGCATGGGCTGCTTCGTGAGCGAGGCCCTGGTGTGCCATGTCGACCCGTTCCGGCTCGGAGCCGTCCACACGCACCGTGAAACCGGTCGGGAACCAGAACGGGGCGTCGACGTCGATCCGACCGAGCGTGCCGAAGACCGAGGCGCGCAGGTTGCTCATCATGTCGAGCGACGTGTGGAAGACCCCGAGCGTGCCGCTCTCGAAGGTGATCACACCGCCGACGGTGGCGTCGACTCCGGTCGGACCGAGTGAGCCCGACACCTTCGCATCGACCGCCTCTCCGGCGAGGAACCGGGCGAACGTGACCGGATAGATCCCGACGTCGAGCATCGCGCCACCAGCGAGATCGATGCGGCGGTGGCGACCGTCGGGTGCGGACACCGGGAGTGCGAAGTTGGCCTCGACCACCTTCAGCTCACCGATGTCGCCGGCGAGCACCCGGCGCCGGATGTCGACGACGGCGGGGATGAACCACGTCCACATCGCCTCCATCAGGAATCGGTCGTTGCGGCGTGCGGCCTCGACCATCTCGCGTGCCTGGGTGGCGTTCACGGCGAAGGCCTTCTCGCACAGCACGTGCTTGCCGGCATCGAGCGCAGCGACGGTCATTGCGTGATGATGACTGTGCGGGGAGGCCACGTAGACGATGTCGACCTCGTCATCGGCCCACAGGGCGGCGTAGCTGCCGTGCGCCCGCGGGATGTCGAACTGCTGGGCGAACGTGTCGGCGCCGTACTGCGTGCGCGAGCCCACCGCGACGATCTCGCCGTCGGGGACCGTTGCGAGCGCCTCGCACATGCGCGCAGCGATCGACCCGGTGGCGGCGATACCCCACCGCAGGGGTCGTGAGTCGGAGAACTCGGCCATGGATCGAACGTAGCAAGCGTCGGATCGGTCGCCCGCGACCGTCGCACACTGTGTCACCCCCCGTCTACCCTGATGGGTGACCGACTCCTCCCGACGGATGCATCACCTGAAGGAGCAGACCATGAACCGCATCGACGGACAGACCCCGCCGTGCAATCTCGCCGTCATCCGCGGCATCGTACCGAACGAGCCTCAGCGGCGCGATCTGCCCGCCGGTGCCACGGTCGTGCAGTTCGACGTGACGAGCCGAGTCGTCACGGGCGATCGCGAGACCAGGAGTTCGGTGCCGATCGCCTGGAACGACCCCAGCCCGGCCCAGCTCGGCGTGCTGCAGCCGGGAATCGAGGTGGTCGTGGTCGGCACGGTCCGCCGCCGATTCTTCCGAGTCGGCGGGGCGACCCAGAGTCGCACCGAGGTCGTCGCTGATGCCGTCATCCCGGCGCGCCGCCGGAAGCGGGTTGTTGCCGCCCTGCGCGAGGCGGCCGAGGGTCTGCTCGATCTCGTCGAGTGACCGTGCCCCGACCGTGGGCGACGCCACCGGCGGAGACGGGTCACACGAGGCTGCGTACCACCAACCCGGTGCGCAGCTTCGGGGTGAAGAACGTCGACTTCGGCGGCATCAGGGCGCCCTCGCGCGCGGTACGTTCGATCTCCGCCACGCTCACCGGTCGGATCAGGACGGCTCCGACAGCCGCCCCCGAGGTCACGGCATCGACCACGTGATCGACGCCGTGCTGATAGGTGACGACGTGGTCGAGGTCGGCCAGGGCGTGTTCGAGCCAGGCCCCGTCGAGCGAGCGCACGTCGTCGAATGCTCCACGGCGTGGGCGGAGCCACTGTGCGAAGCCATCCGGGCCCACGAGACACAGCATCCCCTCGGAATCCATCTTCGTGAGGGTCCCGCCGTCGGGGCGGCCGGCGTCGGCGCGCTCGAAGCTCGCATCGAGCGCCGAGACCAGATCGTCGAACGCCACGTCGTGGTAGAGGCGGTGGATCGCTTCGACCGACAACTGATCGGCGACGAGTTCGCTGACGAATGCCAAGGTGTCGTCGGCCGGGTTCGCCCGGTCGCCGTTCGCCGCCCGGACCTCGTCCCGGTAGGTGCGGCTGATGCCGTACCGGTGGTGGCCGTCGGCGATGAGGACATCGTCGGAACCGATCGTGTCGGCGATCACGCCGACCCGCTGCGGATCGGACACCCGCTCGACCACGTGCTCGACATCGTCGACGGTGACCGATGCGATGAACTCGCCGGGCTCCGCGAGCAGTGCCGTGAGGCCGGTCGCCAACGACAAGCCCCAGACCGGCGACAGGTTGGCGTGCGTGGCGCGGGTCAGGTCGAGCCGGTCGGTGGACGCCTTCGGGGTCACCCGTTCGTGGGGAAGCACGCCACCGGCGCCCTCGTCGACCACTGCGAGACCTCCGAGTACGCCGGCGATGTCGCGTGGCGTGCCGGACGCATCGGTGAACCGCATCCGGTAGATGGTGAAGGTCGGCACCTCGTCGTAGGACATCACTCCGGCGTCGATCCACTCGCGCAGCGTCGCAGCAGCGTCCTCGTAGCGGTTCGCGCCGGCCGACTCGCGGGGGACGTCGACATGGGTGATGTTCCAGGGGCTGCGGCCACCGAGTTCATCCAGGTCGGCCTCCGACAACACGTCGTAGGGTGGAGCGATCAGGTCGTCGATCTGCGGATCGCAGTACCGCAGGGCTGGAAAAGGCGTGAAACGTGGCACGACGACAGGATGTCACGGCAGAGCCGCCCAACTGCAACGATCGATCGCGTGGACGACAGGGTGGACGACGTGGACGACGGGATGGATGGGATCGAGACGGTGCTGTGCGATCTCGACGGTGTGGTCTGGTTGGCCCATCAGCCGATCGCCGGAGCCGTCGACGCGATCGCGTCGCTGCGTGCCTCGGGCCGCCGGTTGCTGTTCGTCACCAACAACTCGTTCGCACTGGTGGCCGAGCACGAGTCGGCGTTGGCCGACATCGGCGTTCCTGCGGTCGGCGACGTCGTCAGCTCCTCGATGGCCGCTGCGTTCCTGGTCGCGCCGGGTGAGCGTGTGCTGGTGACCGGCGGACCGGGGGTCGTGGAAGCCGTCGAGGACCGCGGTGCGCTGGCGGTGCAGAACACCGGCGCTCCGATCGACGGCCCCGTCGACGCGGTGGTGGTCGGTTTGCACCGCGACTTCGACTACCACCGGCTGGCGGTGGCAGCGGACTCGGTACGTCGTGGCGCACGCCTGGTCGGCACCAACACCGACTCGACGTATCCGACACCGAGCGGTCTGCTCCCGGGGGGAGGTGCGATCCTGGCAGCCGTCGCTTCGGCATCGGGCGTCACCCCGATCGTCGCCGGCAAGCCCGAGCAGCCGATGGCCGACCTGGTCGCTTCGCTCGTCGGTGCGGCCCCGGAGACGATGGCGGACCACGCGCTGATGGTCGGCGACCGACCGGAGACCGACGGGCTGTTCGCACGCCGTCTCGGCTGCCGGTTCGCGCTCGTTCGTTCCGGTGCGACCGATGCGAACGCGCCGATCGACGGCTCGCTGCGGGTCGACCTGGACGTCGCCGACCTTGCCGCGGTCGCCGGATGCCTGCTCGGTGGCGCGGACACCGAGGAGTAGTCTGTCGGGATGGCAAAAACGACAGTCCAGCGCCTCGTCGATGCAGGGGTCGAATTCTCCGACATCTCCCGCAAGCAGGCCGAATCCATCGTGAAGTCACTGGTCAAGGCCGGCGAAGTTCGCCGGTCCGACACCGAACAGGCCGTGCAGACCCTCCTCGAGCGAGGCCGCGAGACGTCGGACCGGGTCAGCGAGAACGTCCAGCGTGAGGTCTCCAAGCAGATGACCTGGCTCTCGGAGCGTTTCGACGAACTCGAGGACCGTTTCGAGGACATGGCCGACAGGCTCGCCGAGCGGGTGAAGACCGAGATCGAGGCAACGCAGGCGTCGTCGGAGAAGGCGCC
>CAZJUC010000004.1:0-30436 GCA_964549065.1 uncultured Ilumatobacteraceae bacterium | reverse complement strand
AGGCGCCGGCCAAGAAGGCAGCGGCGAAGAAGAAGGCGCCTGCCAAGAAGGCAGCAGCGAAGAAGAAGGCGCCGGCCAAGAAGACCGCCGCCGCGCCCCGCGCCACCAGCTGAGCGCCGGTGGGAGCCCGTCGTCGGCTCGATGCCGAGCTCGTTCGTCGTGAGCTGACGACGAGCCGAACCGAAGCGCAAGCCCTGATCGCAGCCAACCGGGTGCTCGTCAACGGGTCGGTCGCCGACAAGCCGGCTCGTCAGGTCGCTCCCGGTGATGCACTCGTGATCGAAGGGCCCCCCGCACGATTCGTCGGCCGCGGCGCCGAGAAGCTCGATCATGCGCTCGACGTGTTCGATCTCGACGTCCACGGGTGTCGAGCCCTCGACGTGGGGGCGTCGACCGGTGGATTCACCGACTGTCTGCTGCAGCGGGGCGCGGCGCACGTCGTGGCGCTCGACGTCGGGCACGGCCAGCTCCACGAGCGCCTACGTTCCGACCCGCGTGTCACGAACCTCGAACGCCACAACGTCCGCCACGCCGACGTCGAGCAGATCGAGGGTCGTGTCGACGTCGTCGTGGGTGACCTGTCGTTCATCTCGTTGCAGTTGGTGATCCCGCGGTTGATCGAGCTGTGCCAACCTGGGTCCCACATGGTGCTCCTCGTCAAGCCACAGTTCGAAGCGGGTCGCCAGGAGGTCGACCGCGGGCGCGGGATCATCACCGATCCGGCCATCCACGAGCGCGTGCGGGCCGAGATCGAGGATGCGCTCGTGGCAGCCGGCTGCACGGTGCTCGGCTGGACCGATTCGCCCATCACGGGCGCCGACGGCAACGTCGAGTTCCTCGTGCACGCCACGTCGCCGTCCGAGGGACCGTCATGACCAGTATCGCCGTCGTGGCCCATCACGAGCGATCGACGGCGCGTGCGCTCGCCGAACAGGCGGCAAGCTGGTGCACCGACCACGGCGTCACGTTCTGGATGCCCGTCGGCGATGCCGAAGCGCTCGATCTCGGCGGTTGCGCGAGCGATCGGCCGATCGCCGAGGCCGACCTGGTCCTCAGCCTGGGCGGCGACGGCACGATGCTCCGCAGCGTTCGGCTGCTCGAAGGCGCTCCGGTTCCGGTCCTGGGCGTGAACCTCGGTTCACTGGGCTATCTCACCCAGGTCGAGCCCGACCGGCTCACCGATTCGCTCGACCGGTTCGTGGTCGGCTCGGAGTCGGGAGGATGGAAGCTCGATCGGCGCATGATGCTGGACGTGGCCGTGAACGGCGACCTCGTCGGCCGGGCGCTGAACGAAGCCGTGGTCGAGAAGGCAGAGTCCGGTCACACGGTGCGGCTGCTGGCGCGCATCGACGGCGAGCCCTTCACCTACTACGCCGCCGACGGGTTGATCGTCGCGACACCGACCGGTTCCACGGCATATTCGCTGTCGGCGCGGGGGCCGGTGGTGTCGCCCCGCCACCGGGCGATGCTGTTGACGCCGGTGTCGCCGCACATGCTGTTCGATCGGACCTTGGTGCTCGACCCGTCCGAGATCATCGAGATCGAGGTCTCGGGTCATCGTCTGGCCGAGTTGGTGCTCGACGGTCATCCGTGCGTCTCCCTCGACGACGGCGACGTGGTTGCCTGCTCGCCGTCCGAGTCGACCGCCAACTTCGTGCGCTTCGGTGCCGAGCACTACCACCAGATCCTGAAGGCCAAGTTCGGTCTCGCCGACCGCTGAGGACCCCACCCGGCAGATGCTGACAGAACTCCACATCGAGAACCTCGGTGTCATCGAGCGCCTCGAGCTCACCCTCGGCCCCGGGCTGACGGCGGTGACCGGCGAGACGGGAGCCGGCAAGACGATGCTCGTCGAGGCGATCGAGCTGCTCGTCGGCGGCCGTGCCGATTCGTCGATCGTCCGCCACGGTGCCGCCGAAGCTCGCATCGACGGCCGATTCGTCACTCCTGACGGCGACGAACGCGTGCTCACCCGCGTGGTCCCGACCGACGGCCGCTCGCGGGCGTACCTCGACGGACGTCTCGCCACGGTGGCCTCGCTGTCCGCGGTCGCGGCCGACATCGTCGACCTCCACGGTCAACACGCGCACCAGTCGTTGCTGTCTGCCGCGACCCAGCGGTCGGCGCTCGACGAGTTCGGCGGCGTCGATCTCGGCCCGCTCCGTGCTGCTCGGGCGGTCCTCACCGAGATCGACGCGTCGCTGGCAGCGCTCGGCGGCGACGATCGGGCGAGAGCACGCGAGATCGATCTGCTCCGCTTCCAGGTCGACGAACTCGACAGCGCCGACGTCGTCGACCCCCACGAGGACGTCTCGCTCGACCGCGAGGAGACCCTGCTGGCCGACGCCACAGCGCACCGCCAGGCGGCAGCAGCAGCGGTTGTGGCGCTCGCCGACGACGGTGGAGCGCGAGACGCCCTCGCGACCGCGCTCGGCGCGATCGAGGGCCGATCGCCGTTCGATCAGCAGGCGTCCCGCCTCCGCGATCTGCTTGCCGAGCTCGACGATCTCTCCGCAGACATCCGCTCCGATGGTGAGTCGATCGATGAGGCACCGGACCGGCTGGCCGCGATCCGCGAGCGCCGTCAGCTCCTCAAGAATCTCCGACGGAAGTACGGCGACGACCTCGAGTCGGTGATGGTGTTCCACGCCGAAGCCGCCGAGCGACTTCGCGAACTCGAGCAGTTCGATCAGCGTGCCGGCGAACTCGACGAACGTCGTCAGGCGGCGCTGGCCGACGAGCGCGCTGCGGCTGCGGCGGTCGGGCGGCGTCGTCGTGAGGTGGCCCCTCGGCTGGCGGGAGCCGTCGAGGTCGCGCTGCAACGGCTGGCCATGCCCCACGCGGCGCTCGCCGTCGAGATCGGTGAACACGCCGACGATCACCCGGGCGATCGGGTGCAGTTCCTCCTGGCTGCAAATCCGGGGTCGCCCCTGCTCCCACTGACCCGGGTGGCGTCCGGGGGTGAGCTGGCGAGGGCGATGTTGGCGCTGCGGCTGGTGTTGTCGTCGGCGAGCCCGGCCTCGCCGTTGCCGGTCATGGCATCCGAGTCGGGCCGGACGCTGGTGTTCGACGAGGTCGATGCCGGCATCGGCGGCACCGCAGCACAGGCGATCGGTGACGCCCTGGCCGAGCTCGGTCGCAGTCATCAGGTGCTGGTCGTCACCCACCTGGCCCAGGTGGCAGCCGGGGCGACGACCCAGATCTCCGTGGCCAAATCGGTCGTCGACGGCCAGACCTACGCATCTGCTGTCGCCATCACCGGTGAGGAGCGGGTGGCCGAGATCGCCCGGATGCTCTCCGGGTCGACGAGCGACTCGGCGCTCGACCACGCCCGCGAGCTCCTCGAGCGCTGACGCGTCGATCGGCTCCTCGGAGTCGAGAGGGGATCGTGTCGCGCTCACCGGGCGACCGCGATTGCCGAGCAGAGCGCGACCCCGGTGATCGCGCGGGGTATGGTGATCTCCCGTCGTGGTGTCGCGTGACACCCGAGCACGACAGCTACGTCGAGACGGAGGAATGGCCGAATGCCGAAGCACATTTTCGTGACCGGAGGTGTTGCCAGTGCGCTCGGCAAGGGGCTCACCGCCTCGTCGCTCGGTCGCCTGCTCAAACTCCGTGGACTGCGTGTCACGCTGCAGAAGCTCGACCCGTACATCAACATCGATCCGGGCACGATGAACCCGTTCGAGCACGGCGAGGTCTTCGTCACCGACGACGGCGGCGAGACCGATCTCGACCTCGGGCACTACGAGCGGTTCATCGACGAGAACCTGTCTCGCAACTCCAACGCCACCACCGGTTCGATCTACCAGTCGGTCCTCGCGGCCGAGCGGCGCGGTGACTACCTGGGCAAGACCGTCCAGGTGATCCCGCACATCACCGACGAGATCAAGCGCCGCGTCGAACGCGTCGCGCACGACGACGTCGACGTCGTCATCACCGAGGTGGGAGGCACCGTCGGCGACATCGAGATCCTCCCGTTCCTCGAAGCGATCCGTCAGTTCCGCAACATGGTGGGCCGCGACAACGTCTGCTACATCCACGTCACGCTGGTGCCGTTCATCGGTCCGGCCGGCGAGCAGAAGACCAAGCCGACCCAGCACTCGGTGACCGAACTGCGCAGCCGCGGCATCCAACCCGACGTGATCGTGTGTCGCAGTGAGGCACCGCTGTCCGACGATCTCAAACGCAAGATCTCGAACATGTGCGACGTCGAGGAGCGTGCCGTGGTGAACGCCGCCGACGCCAAGAACATCTACGAACTCCCCCTGATCCTGCACGACGAGGGCCTCGACGACTTCGTGTGCGATGTGCTGCGGATCGAGGCCCGGCCCGACCTCACGTACTGGGAGCAGTTCGTCGCCAAGGTCGAGGCGGCAACCACGCCGGTGCGCATCGGTCTGATCGGCAAGTACATCGAGCTGCCCGATGCCTACCTGTCGGTCGTCGAGAGCCTGAAGCACGCCGGGTTCCACCATGGCGCCGACGTCGAGATCGTGTGGATCCAGTCCGAGAGCGTCGAAGGACTCCTCGCGGCTGGACAGTTGAACCACCTCGACGGCATCGTGATCCCTGGTGGGTTCGGCTACCGAGGCGTCGAAGGCAAGATCGCGGCCGCTCGTTACGCCCGCGAGGAAGGCGTGCCCTGTCTCGGCCTGTGCCTCGGCCTGCAGGCGATGGCGATCGAGTTCGCTCGGGACGTGGTCGGTTTCACCGACGCCAACTCGACCGAGTTCGACCCGACCACCCAGCACCCCGTGATCGATCTGATGCTCGAGCAGCGTGGCATCGAGGACAAGGGCGGCACGATGCGTCTCGGCGCATACTACGCAGTGCTGGCGCCGGGCTCGCAGGTCGCCGACGCCTACGGCGAGCCCGTCGTGAGCGAACGCCACCGTCATCGCTACGAGTTCAACGAGCGCTACCGGAAGCAGCTCGAGGATTCGGGCCTCTGGTGTTCGGGCACCTCGCCCGACAACCGCCTGGTCGAGTTCATCGAACTGCCGGGCCACCCGTTCTGGGTCGGCACCCAGGCCCATCCGGAGTTCAAGAGTCGTCCCGACCGCCCGCATCCGCTGTTCCGTGAGCTGATCGCGTCGGCGCTCGAGCGGCGTGCACGGTCGGAACCGACGTCGGCTCGCGAGCCCGCGCCCACCGAGCAGTCATCGGCCGCAGCGTCATCGGCCCCGCACGCCTCGATCACCTCGTGAGCGGGTTCCGCCGGACCACCGAGCGGAGGATCCACGAGGGCCACGTGTGGGATCTCGCGCTCGTCGAGTTCGAAGCGCCGGACGGCTCGACGTTCACCCGAGACATCGTGCGGTCGCCGGGGGCGGTGGGGGTGCTGCCGATCGTGTTCGACGCCGAGGGCAACGCGTCGGTGGTCCTCGTGTCGCAGTATCGCCCACCGTACGAGCGCACGATCATCGAGATGCCCGCCGGGATGCGCGACGTCGACGGTGAGGCGACCGACGACGTGGCCCGACGCGAGCTGGTCGAGGAGGCAGGTCTGCTCGCCGGACGGCTCGAGCTGCTCACCGAGATCCTGCCGTCGCCCGGCATGACCGACTCGGTCACGACGCTGTACCTGGCCACCGAGTGCAGCCCCGTGCCGCACGATCGCCAGGGTCCCGAGGAAGAGCACATGGAGCTCCTCCACGTTCCGCTGGTCGAAGCGGTGGCGATGGTCGAGCGAGGTGAGATCGCCGATGCCAAGACGGTCGTGGCCGTGCTCTTGACCGATCGTCGGCTCCGCTCGTCGGATCATCCCGACAGCTGACCTCCGTCGTGGCCCGTTCGCCCCTGCCGATCGAGGTGGAGGAGTTCCTCTCGTGGATGGTCGCCGAGAAGGGGCGGTCGGCCAACACGATCGCTGCCTATCGGCGCGACCTGTCCGGCTACTGCGAGTGGCTGTCGGCGAACGACACGACGGTGCTGCAGGTCACCCACCGACAGCTCGTCGACTTCGTCGGTGTCCGGCGGGGGAGCGGAGCGGCGACGTCCTCGGTCGCCCGGCAGCTGGCGGCGGTGCGAATGCTGCATCGATACCTCTCGGTCGAGGGTGAGCGTCGAGACGACCCGGCCGGTGAACTCGAAGGTGTACGGGTGCCGTCAGGCATCCCGAAACCGCTCACCGAGGAACAGGTGACCAGCCTCCTCGATGCCGTGGTCGTGACCGAGCCGATCCACCGCCGCGACCTCGCACTGATCGAGCTGCTCTACGCCACCGGGGCGAGGATCTCCGAGGCCGTCGGGTTGTCGATCGGTGAGATCGACCTCGACGCCCAGCTGGTGCGTCTGTTCGGCAAGGGTTCCAAGGAGCGGATCGTCCCCTTCGGCTCCACCGCGGCAGACGCGCTGGAGGACTGGTTCTCGCCGAGCGGGCGCGCCCGGGTGATCCCCGATCGGTGGCGCAGCCGTGACGATGCCGAAGCGGTCTTCCTGAACACCCGAGGTGGTCGACTCACACGGCAGGCGGCCTGGCAGATGATCAAGAAGTACGGCATCCGAGCCGGTATCGGTGACCAGCTCTCCCCGCACGTGCTCCGGCACTCGTGTGCCACCCATCTGCTCGACCACGGTGCCGACCTGCGCGTCGTGCAGGAGATGCTCGGCCATGCGTCGATCTCGACGACGCAGATCTACACCAAGGTGAGCCAGGAACGGCTGTGGGACGTGTACCGCTCGGCCCATCCGCGCGCCACACTGGACCGATGAGCGACTCGGGTGGGGTGGGCAAGGTCTGGCATCTCGCAGCACGCTTCGTCACGTCGCTGCCGCCGACACCTCTGGCCGTCCGGGACGAGGTGTGGGTCGACGAACACCTGCTGCCCGGTGAACGGGCGCTCTGGGTGCAGTTGACGAATCAGGATCGTCGCCACAGCGCGGCGGTGGCGAGACGGTTCGTCGAGCGCCGTCCGGCGGCGACCCGGGCCGAGATCGCCGGCGCGATCCTCCACGACGTCGGCAAGATCGAGTGCGGGCTCGGTACGTTCGGCCGCGTCGCTGCGACCGTCGTCGGTGGCCGGACAGCGGCGTTCCGGGCGTACCACGATCACGAGGCGATCGGTGCGGCGATGGCGCAGGCAGCCGGGTCGGATCCGTCGACGGTCGAGCTGATCGCCCAGCGCGGCCCGGCCTTCGGTTCGCTCGAGTCGTCCGACCACGCCTGAACCCGGGCGAGCGTCGAGCACCACACCGGGACTGCGGCGGGGGTTGTTCATCGGAGACGGCCGAGGGGAGTCGTCGGCGCGACCGCCCGACGCGCTCGGTCACGGAGCGTCGGGCGTGAGGACGTGACGCACTCGCAGTGTGTTGACGATGGCTCGCAGCACGGTCCAGAGCACCAGACCGAGCCAGATTCCGCCGATCCCGAGCGACGGTGTCACGAGCACAGCGATCGCGATCGGGAGCACCGCCACCAGGTAACCCAGGGCCGCCACACCGAGAAAACGGTAGTCGCCGGCGCCGATGAGCACGCCGTCATCGGCAAAGGCAACCGCCCCGGGAAGCAGCAACACCGCGAGCAGGAGCAGCGCCGAGGTGGCACGCGACACCACCGCCGGGTCGCCACTGAATGCTCGAGGGAGCAGCGGGGACGTCGCTGCGATCACGAGCGCGATCGCGCCGGCGGCCACGAGTGACAGTCGCACCACACGTCGGGCGATCTCGGCGGCTCCGGCGCCACCGTGACCGAGCTCCTCGGCCACCAACGTCTGCGCCGGTACGGCGAGCGCATCGAGAACGAGCGCCAGGAACAAGAACATCGTCATGACGATCTGGTGCGCGGCGAGCGTGGAGTCGTCGACGCGGGCGGCGATCGCCGTCGCGCCGGTGAAGACCGCCAGCATCGAACCGACCCGCAGCAGGAGATGGCGCCCAGCGGTGAGCAGCGGGGCCATTTCGACCCGGCGGGGCCAGCGGCTCCGGGCCGGCTCGAGGTGCCGGCGGACGACCACCAGGAACGCCACACCCGCGCCGGCCTGCGCGATCACCGTCGACCACGCTGCGCCGGCGATGCCGAGGTCGAGGCCGAAGACGAGGATCACTTCGATGACGAGGTTGGCCGCGTTCGACGCAGCGAGGATCACGAGCGGTGTGCGGTAGTCGGCGGCGCCGCGCTGCACGCCCTGGGCCGCCAACGCGACCAGGACGAACGGGACCCCGACCGCAGCGATCCGGAGATAGTCGACCGCGAATTCGAACACGGCACCGTCGGCACCGAGTGCCGAGGCGAGCGGACCGGCGCCGAACCCGAGCGCGGGTACTGCGACCAGCGCGATGACGCCTGCGAGCCACATGGCCTGGACACCGGACTCCGCCGCCTCGTCGGGGCGGCCGGCGCCCAGGCGGTTCGCGACCCGCTGAGTGGTGCCGTAGGTGAGAAAGTTCGAACCGGCCACCACCAGCGCCAACACGGTGACGGCGATGGCCAGTCCGGCGAGCTGGTCCGTGCCGAGACGTCCCACGATCGCAGTGTCGACGATCCGGTACAGCGGCTCGGCCGCCAGGGTCCCGAGCGCGGGGATGCCGAGCCCGATGATGCGTCGGTCGACCGACGTGAGCACTCTGCTCATCCGATGTCGGTGGTCCTCGTCGAGAAGTGAGGCACGACGTGCGCACCTTGCACAGCGGAGAGCTTCGGGTCGGGCCGGGGCGTCAGGCCGGGAGGAGGCCGATGTTGCGGTGCGCGCGGTCGAGGGTGGCGGAGGCGACGTTGCGGGCCTTGTCGGCGCCGACGCGCAGCAGACGGGCCAGCTCGCCGGGGTCGTCCATGAGGTCCTGGTAGCGGGCCCTGATCGGGTCGAGGACTGCGAGCACCGCCTCGGCGGTCTCGACCTTGAGCTTGCCGTACTGCTCGTAGTCGTCGGCGACCGCTTGTGGCGTGCGTCCGGTGGCCGCGGCGTGAATCTCCAACAAATTGGCGACGCCCGGCTTGGCGGCACGGTCGTAGCGCACGGCGTCGGGTCCCGTGTCGGAGTCGGTGACCGCCCGCTTGAACTTCTTCATCACGGCGGCGGGTTCGTCGACCAGGTAGACGCAGCCGGCGTCGGAGTCGTCCGACTTCGACATCTTCGAGGTCGGGTCCTGCAAACTCATCACCCGGGCACCGGCGGCCGGTGTGATCGCCTCGGGCACCACGAAGGTGTCGCCGAAGCGGTGGTTGAAGCGGATCGCGATGTCGCGGGTGATCTCGACGTGTTGGCGCTGGTCGTCTCCGATCGGCACCTCGTCGGCGTCGTAGAGCAGGATGTCGGCAGCCTGCAGGGCCGGATAGGTGAAGAGCCCGGCCGAGACGAACTCGTGCTCGCGTTTCGCGCTCTTGTCCTTGAACTGGGTCATCCGTGACAGCTCGCCGTAGCTGACCGTGCACTCCATGATCCACCCCAGTTGATTGTGCTCGGGGACATGGCTCTGCACGAACACCGTCGCCACGTCGGGGTCCAGACCGACGGCGAAGAGCATCGCCGCGAGCGACGTCGTCTGGCGCCCCAGCACCCCTGGCTCCTCGGTGACGGTGAGCGCATGCAGGTCGACGATGCCGTGGAATGCATCGCACGCGTGCTGGCCCGTCGCCCAGTTCCGCAGCGCCCCGAGGTAGTTGCCGAGGTGCACGTCGCCCGTCGGCTGCATGCACGACAGCACACGCGTCGAGCGTGAGGTCGAGGAGGGTTCGGCCGCGGTGTCCACGGGCGTGGACGATACCCCGTTGCACCCGGCGCGCTCCGGTAGGTTGTGCGGCGATGGCCCTCGACGTCTCCCGCGCACCTTCCGGCACCCTCGTCTCGACGCCCGTGTACGAGGGGCCGTTCGACATGTTGCTCCAGCTGATCCTGCGCGAGCAGGTCGACATCTACGAGGTGAATCTCTCGAGCATCGTCGACGCCTATCTCGCCGAGATCGAACGGATGCAGCTCCTCGACCTCGATGTCGCCACCGGGTTCCTGCTGATCGCGGCCACGCTCGTCGAGCTGAAGGCCCGTCGTCTGCTGCCGAACCCGACCGACATCGACCTCGACGACGAGTTCGCTCTCTGGGAGGAGCGAGACATGCTGCTCGCGCGCCTGCTCGAAGCCAAGACGTTCAAGGACGTCGCACAGATCTTCTCGAAGCTCGCCGACGATGCCGACCTGTCGTTCCCCCGCGTCGTCGGGCCCGACGAGCGATTCGCCGACGTGGTGCCCGACATGCTCGAGGGTACGAGTGTGACCAGCCTGCGCAACGCAGCGATCCGGGCGCTCACCCCCAAGCCCGTACCCGTCGTCGACCTCTACCACGTCAACCCGATCACCACCACGGTGGCCGATGCCGTCGCCGAACTGCTCGACGAGCTGCCACGCGCAGGACGCATCACGTTCCGGCGGCTCACCGCCGGCTTCGCCGATCGCATCGAGGTGATCATCCGGTTCCTGGCCGTGCTCGAGTTGTACAAACAGGGCGCCGTCGAACTCGACCAGCCCGAGCGTTTCGGAGACATCGAGGTCACCTGGAGCGCCGACGAGCACCTCGACACCGAGTCGATACTGGTCGACGCCTACGAGGGCTGAGCCGATGACCGACGAACTCAAGCGGGCGATCGAGTCGATCGTGCTGGTGGCCCACGATCCGGTTCCGGCCGAACTCCTCGCGCAGCTCCTCGAGGAACCCACCGTGACGGTCGAGCAGTGGTGCGAGGAACTGGCCGAGGCGTACCTCGCTGCCGGACACGGATTCCAGCTGGTCCACGTCGCCGGTGGCTGGCGCTTCCAGACCGCCGACGACCTCACGCCGTACGTCGAGCGCTTCTTGCTGCACGACCAGCGCGCCCGGCTCTCGGGTGCGGCGCTCGAGACCTTGGCGATCGTGGCCTACAAGCAGCCGATCTCGCGCGGGCAGATCGCATCGATTCGCGGCGTCGACCCCGACGGCGTGCTGCGCACACTGCAGGCCAGGGGCTACATCGACGAGATCGGCCGCGATCAAGGGCCCGGCCAGGCGATCCTGTTCGGGACCACGGCGACGTTCCTCGAGAAACTCGGGCTCGCCTCGCTCGACGACCTCCCGGCGATCGCCGAGTTCATCCCGACCGCCGACGTCGTCGAAGCACTGGAGACCGGCCTGCGAGTCACCCCGCTCATCGAGGTGTCGACGAGCGGATCCGGTGCCGATCAGCCATGGTCTGTCGCAGCGCCCGACCCGGCACCCGATGCGCCGGCGACCACCGACGCGGCGGCGGACGATCCTGCTCTCGACGACCCGGCGCCGTGAACGCGGGCGCACCGGAACCTCCGCTCTGGGAGCAGATGGCCCAGCGCAGCGCCGAGCTGCCACAGGGCGAACGGCTGCAGAAGGTCCTGGCGGCCACCGGTTACGGCAGCCGTCGGATCTGCGAGGACCTGATCGCCGCCGGACGGGTCACGGTGAACGGCGAGGTCGCCGTGCTCGGCCGGCGCGTCGATGCCGACAACGACCACGTGGCGGTCGACGGCGCGCCGATCGGTGTCCGCCCCGACCTCGTGTACTACCTGCTCAACAAGCCGGTCGGCGTGGTGACCACCTCGCGCGACACCCACGATCGTCCGACGGTGGTGGGACTCGTTCCGAGCGAGCCCCGTGTGTTCTCGGTCGGTCGTCTCGACGTCGACACCGAAGGTCTCCTGCTGTTGACCAACGACGGTGATCTGGCGAATCGCATCGCGCATCCCTCACACGGCATCGAGAAGGAGTATCTCGTCGAGGTGACGGGGGCACCGGTGTCGGCCGGCTCGGTCAGGAGGCTGCGCGAGGGCGTCGTGCTCGACGACGGTGTGACCGCACCGGCGAGAGTGGCGCAGCCCGAGCCGGGAGTGCTGCGGATCACGATCCACGAAGGCCGCAACCGTCAGGTCCGGCGCATGTGCGAAGCGGTCGGGCACCGGGTGACCCGACTGGTGCGGACCCGCATCGGGCCGATCGCCGACCGGTCGCTCCCGCCGGGGTCGTGGCGTGAACTGACCAGCGAGGAATGGCGCTCGCTCACCGCAGCGGTCGCGGCAGCACCCTCTGGCGACCCCACCGGTACGATCGATTCTCGTGACTGACCGCACTGCGCCGACGCGTCGGGCCAACGTCATCGGTCTCGGGCTCATCGGCGGTTCCGTCGCGCTGGGCCTGCGCCGCCTGGGCTGGTACGTCAGCGGCGACGACACCGACGAAGCGACGGCGCAGGAGGCACTCGGGCGCGGTGTCGTCGATGCGCTCGGTCTCGATGCCGACGCCGAGATCACGTTCGTCGCGGTCCCGGTGCTGTCGGCGGTCGACCAGGTCAAGCGGGCGCTCGCAGAGACCACGGGCGTCGTCACCGACGTCGGCAGCGTCAAGGCTGCCATCTGCGCTGCCGCCACCGACGTCCGCTTCGTGGGTGGGCATCCAATGGCCGGCTCCGAACTCGACGGCCTCGACGGCGCGCAGGGCGAGTTGTTCGAAGGGGCGGTGTGGGTGCTCACCCCCGGCACCGCCAGCGACGACACCGTGTTCGCGTTGGTGGCCTCGGTCATCGCCGCGCTCGGTGCCGAGGTGGTGGCGTTGACCCCGCAACGCCACGATCAGCTCGTCGCCGTCGTCAGCCATGTCCCTCACCTCACGGCGGCAACGCTGATGGGTCTCGCGAGCGACCGGGCCGAGGAGCATGCTGCGCTCCTGCGGTTGGCGGCCGGAGGGTTCCGCGACATGACCAGGGTCGCGAGTGGGCGACCGAGCATCTGGCTCGACATCTGCGCCGAGAACCGCAGCGCGATCGCGACCGTGCTCGACCAGCTGATCGACGGTCTCGGCGAGGTGCGGGACGTCATCGTTGCCGACGACCGCGACGCCCTCTTCGCTCGGCTCACCGCTGCACGCCAGGCGCGAGCCAACCTGCCGGCTCGCGTCGTGCACCCCGACGCGCTCTCGGAGGTGCGGATCCCGATCCCCGATCGTGCCGGCGCGGCCGCCGAGGTGTTCACGCTGGCGGCCGAGCTCAGCGTCAACATTGCCAGCTTCGAGGTGGTGCACGTCGCCGAGAGCACCCGCGGCGTCGCCGTCGTGCTGGTCGACCGGGCGATGGTCGAGCTCTTCCGCGGTGGCCTGATCGCCCGCGGGTTCCGTCCGGCCGTGCAAGCGCTGTCGTGATCACCTCGTCGAATTCCGACGCACTCGGCGACGTGTACCGTGTCCGTCGGTCCGACGGCCCGGTGATCGCGCAGGTGGCGGTGCCGCCCTCGAAGAGCATCGTGAACCGTGCGCTGGTGTGTGCAGCGCTGGCCGAGGGCACGAGCACGATCATCGGAGTGGCCCCCGGAGACGACACCGCGGCGATGATCGACTGTCTCCAACGCCTCGGATGTGGCATCGGGTCACGCCATGACGGCGAACACCACGTCGCGGACGTGATCGGCACGGGTGCCGACCTGACTCCCGGCCCGTTGCAGCTCGACACGGGCCTGGCGGGGACGACGTCGCGGTTCGTCACCGCACTGTGTGCGCTCGGGACGGGGGAGTACACCATCGACGGCGCCCCGCCTCTGCGGGCTCGGCCGATGGGGCCGTTGCACGACTCGCTCGTCGCCCTGGGTGCGTCGGTGACCCCGAGCGAAACCGCGGGCCATCTTCCCGTCACGGTGTCGGGTCCGTTGCGACGCGCCGACGCCGTCATGATGCCCGGTGACGTGTCGAGTCAGTACGTGACCGCGCTGATGCTGATCGCGCCGTACATCCCCGGCGGGTTGAAGCTGTGGCTGTCGTCCGGTCTGGTGTCGCAGCCCTATCTCGAGATCACCAGGTCGGTGATGGCTGCCTTCGGCGTCACCGACGTCGACATCCGCGACCGCCACATCACCGTCGGACCCGGCGAGTACCTGGCCGGCGAGTACGTCGTCGAACCCGACGCCAGCTCGGCGAGCTACCCGCTGGCGGCTGCGGCGATGGTCGGCGGAGCGGTCGCCGTGCCCGGCCTCGGCACCGATTCGGTGCAGGGCGATGCCCGCTTCGTCGACATCCTCGCCTCGATGGGCTGCATCGTCACCGCCGGCCCGACCGACACCGTGGTGATGCGACGCCGCGACGCCCCGCTACGCGGCGTCGACGTCGACATGGCCGACATCTCCGATCTGGTGCCGACCCTCGCCGTGGTCGCCACCCAGGCGGTCACACCGACTCGGATCAGCGGGGTCGGGTTCATCCGGGCCAAGGAGAGTGACCGGTTGGGTGATCTGGCCGCGGAGCTCGCGAAGACCGGCGCGCTCGTGGCGGTCGAGCCCGACGGACTGCTGATCGAACCGACGGACCTGCTGCACGGCGCCCGCCTCGAGACCCACCACGACCACCGGCTGGCGATGGCGTTCGGGCTGCTCGGGCTGGTGGTCGACGGCATCGAGATCGCCGACCCGGCGGTGGTGTCGAAGAGCTGGCCGAGCTACTGGGACGCGCTCGCGGCCGTTCCGGCGCACGTGACGTGAACGACCGGCCACGGATCGCCGCCTTCGACGTCGACGGCACGCTGACCACGACCGACTGCGTGGTGCCCTTCCTGCGCCGAACCGCTGGGACCACGACCCTGGTGCGACGGATGCTGAGGTCACCGCTCGGCTTGGCGCGATCGGGCGCGCGACGTGATCGCGACGCGCTGAAGGCAGCCAGTGCGGCAGCCACGTTCGGCGGGCTGCGCCTGGACACGGTCCGCGCCGACGCGGCGGTCTTCGCCCGAGAGGTCCACGACCACCGGCTGCGCGCCGAGGTGCTGGAATCGCTGCAGGGTCATGTCGAGGCGGGAGACACCGTGCTGCTGGTCTCGGCATCCTTCGAGGTGTACCTGCGGCCGCTGGCGGAGCTCCTCGAGGTCCACGACGTGCTGGCGGTGCGGTTGGAGGTGGATCCGCAGGGCGTGCTGACCGGTCGGCTCGATGGCCCGAACTGTCGCGGGCCGGAGAAGGTGCTCCGGTTGCACGAGTGGCTCGATCGTCATGCCGGCGGACGCGATGCCGTCCACCTCACCGCGTACGGTGACTCGCTCGGTGATCGTGAACTCCTGGCCGACGCCGACGAAGCGCACTGGGTGGGACGCGGAGAGATGCCCCGCTGAGCGGCGTCGGGCAAGTACCGTCACCGACGCCATGCCGTCCGCCACGATCGACCCCGAGCAGCCCTCGTGCTGAGGGTCCTGCTGCGCGCATCGCGCCCGAAACAATGGCTCAAGAACGTCCTGGTCTTCGCCGCGCCCGGCGCGGCCGGCGTCCTCGACGAGGGCGACAACCTGCTCCTCGCCGTGGTGGCGTTCGTCTCGTTCTGCTTCGCGGCGAGCGGCATCTACATCTGGAACGACCTGCTCGACGTCGAGGCCGACCGTCGCCACCCGACGAAGCGCAACCGCCCGATCGCGTCGGGCGAGTTGTCGATCGGTGCCGCCCGCGCAGCCGGCGTGGCCTTCCCGGTCATCGCGCTCGCGCTGGCCGCGGCGACGGGCCGCTGGCAGACGGTGGCGGTGGTCGCGACCTACATCGTCATCACCATCGCCTACACCGTGCGGCTCAAACACGTCCCCGTGGTCGACGTCGTCACCGTCGCGGCGGGATTCGTGCTGCGCGCCGCCGCCGGTGCCGTGGCTGTGGACGTGCCGATGTCGCGGTGGTTCGTGTTGTGCATCACGTTCGGTTCACTGTTCATCGTGGTGGGCAAGCGCTACGCCGAGTTGAACGAGGTCGGCGACGCCGCAGGTACCCGCGTCACGCTCGAGGTCTACTCGGTCGGCTACCTCCGGATCCTGCTGTCGACGAGCCTCGCCGGCGTCCTGATCAGCTACTGCGTCTGGGCGTTCGAGACGAGCGCGGCTGCCGACAGCGGCTGGCCGCTGTACGAACTGTCGATCGTGCCGATGCTGATGGCGCTGATGCGATACCTGCTGGTGCTGGAGGAAGGCGGCGGCGCCGCTCCCGAAGAAGTGTTCGCGAGCGATCGTCTGCTGCAGCTCCTCGGCCTCTGCTGGATCGTCGTGTACGGCCTCGCGGTGTACGTGTCGTGATCGCGACCAGCGTGGTGTCGTCGACGATCACCGTCAGACTGGCACCATGAGAACGACGCACCGTGAGCTGACGGGTTGGGGCCGAACTGCGCCGTCCACCGCGACCGTGCACGACGTGTCGGCCGACGAACTCGCCCCTGAGATCATCCAGCGCCTGGTCACGCCGCGCGGCATCATCGCACGCGGCCTGGGGCGTGCCTACGGCGACTCGGCGCAGAACGCCGGGGGAGCGGTGCTCCGGCTCGGACCGGGGCCGATCCATCTCGATGCCGCTGCGGGCACCGTACGCGTCGGCGCTGGTGTCAGCCTCGACGAGCTGTTGCGCCATGTGGTGCCGCGCGGCTTCTTCGTCCCCGTGTCGCCCGGCACCCGTTTCGTGACGGTCGGAGGCGCCGTCGCCAGCGACATCCACGGCAAGAACCACCACGTCGACGGCTCGTTCGGTGCGCACGTCGAGGCGTTCACACTGCTGACGGCCGACGGCGACCAGCGTGTCGTCACACCGCAGGCGGATCCCGACCTGTGGTGGGCGACCATCGGCGGCATGGGGCTCACCGGTGTGATCACCGAGGCCATCGTGCGGCTCCTGGCGATCGAGACGAGTCGCTGCATCGTCGACACCGAGCGCGTCCCCAACCTGGATTCGCTGTTGGAGCGGATGGAATCCGGCGATCACCGGTACCGGTACTCGGTGGCCTGGGTCGACCTGGTGGCCAGCGGTTCGAACCTCGGCCGGGCCGTTTTGACACGAGGCGATCACGCCACCTCGGCCGAACTCGCCGAGTACGATGCCGATGGCGCCGCCGACCCGCTGGCATTCGCACCGCCGTCGCTGGCCAAGGTGCCGCAGGGCCTGCCGAACCTGCTCAGCCGGCCTGCTGTGCGGGCCTTCAACGAACTCTGGTACCGCAAGGCGCAACGCGAGCACCGCAGCATCGAGTCGATCACGGGTTTCTTCCATCCGCTCGACATGATCGGGGACTGGAACCGGCTCTACGGACGCCCGGGGTTCCTGCAGTACCAGTTCGTCGTGCCGTTCCAGGCGGTCGACACGTTGCGGTCGATCGTGGCGACCGTGGCGGACTCCGGCCACGCCAGCTTCCTCGCCGTGCTCAAACGGTTCGGCGCCGAGAGCGGCGGCATGCTCAGCTTTCCCACGCCCGGATGGACACTCACACTCGATCTCCCGGCCGCGGCGCCAGGCCTCGGCGAGCTGCTCGCCGACCTCGACCGGCGGGTGCTGGCCGTCGGTGGCCGGCACTACCTCGCCAAGGATGCCACGACCACGCCGGAGGTGATCAGGGCCGGATATCCCCGACTCGACGAGTTCCTCCAGGTGCGTCGTCGTGTCGACCCGCACGGGTGGTGGGTGAGCGATCAGGCTCGTCGTCTCGACCTGCTCTGAACCCGATTCGGCTCGGAGCTCCATCAACCACATGACAGGATTCCCATCGTGAACAACGCCGTTGCCCAACCCCAGACCGTGGTCGTGCTCGGAGGCGCCAGCGACATCGGCCAGGCCATCGTCGCCGAGCTGGTGTCGCCGGCCCTGCGCACCGTGGTGCTCGCCGTCCGCCGGCCCGAAACGCTCGATGCCGCAGCGCTCGCGTTCGGTGATGCCGAGATCGTCGTGGTGCCGTTCGACGCCGAAGCGCCGTCGACGCACGCCGACGTGATCGACGGCATCGTCGACCGTGTCGGTGATCTCGATGTCGTGGTCCAGGCGTTCGGGCAACTCGGCGCACCCGGTCTGTCCGACCCGGTCGACGCAGCGATGTTGGCCGAGGTCAACTACGTCGGCGCCGTGTCGAGCGGCCTCGCCGTCGCCGAGCAGTTGCGGCGCCAGGGGCACGGCACCCTCGTGGTGCTGTCGAGCGTGGCCGGTGTGCGCACCAGGGCATCGAACTTCGTCTACGGGTCGACCAAGGCCGGCCAGGACGGCTTCGCCACCGGCCTCGGCCACTCGTTGGCGGGGACCGGCGCCCGGGTGATGACCGTGCGGCCCGGTTTCGTCCGCAGTTCGATGACTGCCGGCATGTCCGAGGCACCGTTCTCCGTCGATCCGACAGATGTCGCTGCCGCGGTGGCGGGAGGGCTGCGACGCCATCGCAGCGTCGTGTGGGTGCCGGGCATTCTCCGGGTGGTGATGGGCCTCCTGCGGTTCGCCCCCGACGCCGTGTGGCGACGGCTCGACCGGTAGCCGTGCCGCTCCACCCGTTCGCGATGAGCGAATCCCCCAGATGCTGGGGTTTCGCTCATGGCTCGACGAGGCGTTCGTCAGGGCGTCAGCAGCGCTCGGGAGGTTCGAGGGGAACGACGTCGACGCCCGGTCCTGCGAGGCCGTCGGAGAAGGTGACGGACTGTCCGTCGGGTCCGTAGAGGGATCGGGTGAAGACGTGGCCGAACGCCACGGTCCGTCCATCGATCTCGAAGAACATCGAGCGGCGCACCGGATCGGAGGTGACAGCGAGTTCGAAGGCCTCACCGAGGCCGACGCTGTCGAGTGCAGCAGGGACCACGCCGAACTCGTCCGCGAGCTGCAGCGACAGTGCACCGTCGGCGGCGATGTCGAGCGAGAGCGAGAACGCGTTCGGGATCGCCGGATCGACCGGCGCGACGTTGGCGAACGTGGCGAGCGGAACCGACAGGGGACCTGCGGACTCGTCGATCTGCACCGAGAACACCCGACGGAAGTCATTGGCGCCGTAGCCGAGCGTGAGCCACGGATCGACGGGCTCGCCCGTGGAGAACCAGGCGCCGGCGCATTCGTCGAGGACGGCGATCCGGCCCACCGGAGGGGGATCGTCACGCTCGAACGCGAAACCATCGACGGCCTCGTGGCGGACGGTGTCGGGGCTCGTCCAATAGCCGTCTCGGCCCTGCAGGGCCACCAGCTCCGCGACGTCGCCGTCAGGGCCGGTCAGGTACGACGACGACAACGCCATGGCGACGTTCGCCAGCACCGACCAGCCGGCGACAGCCACGCTCAAGCCCAGCAGCCATCGCCGCGCCGTGCGACCCCGCGAATCGACGAAACGAACGGCGCCGGCCAGGCCGAGCAGGCTCAGCGGGAGCAGCAGTGCGACGAAGTCCGCGAGGTATCGAGGTGCCAGGAACCCCCAGATCAACAGCGCGGCCGCCGACGGCACACCGGCACACGCTGCCAACACCAGCCAGCGTGTCACCGCGTCGCTGCGCAGCGCACGGGCGCCGAGCACCACCCCGACGACCGCGAGCGAGAACAGCAGCGGGGTGGAGGCCGGCAGGCTCGGCGTGCGGTAGGTGATGTCGTACACGGCATCGCCGAACACGTGGGGCAGCTGGTGCGGGGCATCGAGGAACGGGAATCGCGTGCTCAGCGACATGCCGTCGGGCCGCAGGTAGGTGAACAGGTTGGTCGGGAGGTAGCGCGGGTCGACGAAGTCACCGCCGGCGTAGGCCAGCATCCGCATGCGTTGTTCGTCGACCTGGCTGAGCACCTGCAACTCCATCGGGGGCCCGAGCGGACGTCCGAAGCGCAGCATGTTCGGCACGACCAACAGCGCGAGGGAGACCACCCACCATCCGGCGAGGCGGTACTCCGCCGGCCCAGGGCGGCGGGTACGCCAGCTGCGCACGCCGACCACCACTGCAACCACCAGGAGGCAGCCGAGGCCGAGAGTCGGACGGTTCAGCGCCGCGAGTGCGAGGGCGCCGCCGAGCCACCACTGGTTGCGTGCCGACGAGGCTTCGAGTTCCCGGAACAGCCGGTACTGCACCAACGTGCACGACGCGACGCCCCACATGATCGCCTCGCTGAACACCCACACCGGCCCGGCGAGCATCAGCATCGGGGTCCCGAGCGCCAGCCCGAGCTTCCAGACGATCAGCAGGAATCGACGGGCCGAGGTGGTCTCGACGGCGGGCAGGTGGGCCGCAACACGGTCGGTGAGTGCCCATGCGGAGACGACGAACACGAACCAGGCGAGAAACGACGACACGAGCGTGAGTTGTCCCGAGAAGGCATCCGTCATCGCCGTGATCGGCAGTCGCAGCAACGCCGGGAAGAGCCCGAAGTACATCTGTTCGCGACCGTCGACGACGAAGGCCTCCAACCCGATCGAATTGGGGGGCAACGCCAGGTCGCCGCGCAGCAACGCCTCGGCCTGGAGGTCGAAGAAGTCGGCGTAGGCACCGTTGTCGAACTGGGTCCGACCGAGCCCGTCGGTGACTCGGGTGGCGACTGCCAGGTACACCACGCAGCACGCTGCGAGCAGCATGCCGTCGTGGCGGGCGATCATGGTCTGGCCGCAGCTGCCAGCCGGTCGCACCACGGCGTGTCGCGTGACAGCGTGTCGAACGACAGACCGCCGAAGTCACCGGCGGGCAACCAGGAGATGCCCGGGTCGACGGCGTCGTACAGCGGGTCCATGTCGAAGTGGCCGTAGAGGATGTTGCGACCGTTGCGTTCGACGAAGAAGGTCCGGCGGTGTTCGTCGAAGGTGATCGAGAACTCCGATGCGGTCTCGAGCGGCATGGTCAGCTCCTCGGCCGGGATCGAACCGAAGCTGTCGACCATGCTCAGCGTGTACTCGATCTCGTCGTCGCCGGGTCGGACATCGTCGACCCGCAGCACCAGGCTGAACCAGTACGCCTCCTCGTCGAAGCTGGGCGATTCGGACAGCCGGAGCAGCTCGATCTCGTAGCCGGCGGCGAGTTCGTCGGTCGCCGTGACCTCGTAGTCGCGTCGCCAGTCGCTGTCGCCGTACTCGACCGACACCCAGGTGTCGACCGTGTCACCGTTGGAGTAGTAGAGCGCTTCGCACTCGCCGATGATCGCCAGCGTGCCGACCTCGGTCGGGTCGTAACGCTCGTAGGGAAGGGTGTCGAGGAACACCGTCCGGTCGGCCAGCGGCGGCCCGATGATGCCGGCAGCGGCATCTTGCACGTCGAGCAGGCGGCTCATCTGTTCGGTGCGGTCACCGAGGCTGTAGCTGTAGTTGAAGGCGATCGCGGTGTTGGCCACGATCGACCACGCGATCAGTGCGACGGCGCCGGCCTGGCCGAATCGTTTCACGTTGGGGGCGAACGGCTCGGAGCGACCGGCGACGTAGCGCACGAACACGGCGATCCCGATCGCCGAGAGCACCAGCATGCCCGGCAGGAAGTCGGTGAGATAGCGGGTGGCGATGTAGCCCCAACCGGCCACGCCGCCGGCGGCCAGGATCCCGGCGGCCACGACCGGTGCCAGCCGCCAGAACGACGGCTCACGCCACAGGCGGACGAAGGAGATCGTGCCGACCACCGAGGCGATGACGAGCAGCGGGTTCGTGGCGGTGACGCTCGCCGTGCGGTAGGTGGCGTCGTAGAACGAGTCGCCCCAGACCCACGGCAGGCTGCGGGGAACGTCGATGAACGGGAACCGGCTCGAGATGTCGACGCCGTCGGGGCGGAAGTAGGCCCACACGTTGGTCGGGATGAACTCGGTCTGGAAGTACTTGTTGTCGTAGCGCGCCAGCATCTCGGACCGGTTGGCGTCGACCTGGGTGAAGAACTGGTCCTCCATCGGAATCCCGAACGGCCGACGGAACTTCGCCCAGTTCACCGAGACCGTGGCGACGAACGCGAGCGCGAACCATCCGGACAACTGCAGTACGGCGCGGCGCTCGGCGAGCCGGCGCCAGAGGGTGACCGCGATGAGCGCGGCGACGCCGATCAGCCCGGCATACGCCGTGGTGGGGCGATTGAGGACCAGTGCCAGCAACGTGAGGCCGAAGATCCAGATCCGGTTCGTCGCCATGTCGGGGAAGCGGAGCATCTGGTTGAGCACGGTGATGAACAGTGCTGCGCTCCACAGGTGCGCCTCGTGGTAGCCCCACGGGATGGCGAGCAGCGTGAGCACCACGGTGCCGGTGGCCACCGAGATGCGCCATCCGAGGCGGAAACGACGCTCGGTGGTGCTCTGTTCGACCCCGGGGTGCACGAGCACGAGGATGCGATCGAGGAGCTTGTTCGCCTGCCAATAGAGCAGTGCGGTGCCGACGAACAGCGAGATCAGCGTGAGGCGCCCGTCGAGCGTCTCCGTGACGAGCGCGAACGGCACCCGGATCAGCCCGAGGAACGGCCCGAAGTACATGAACTCGCGGCCGTCGCGGATGAAGGCCTCGATCCCGAGTACACCTTCCTCGAGTGCGAGGTTGCCGTCGAGGAACGCCCGGGCCTGGCCCTCGAAGTAGTTGGCGAACGTGCCGCCGGTGAACTGTGTCCGAAAAGGATTGAACGTCCACGCGGTGCCGACGGCGAAACACCACACCGCCACGAAGACGTCGATGATGCGATCGGCGCGGGTGCGCGGGTGCCGCGTGGGGGTGGGCTCGGTGTCCTCGAGCGTTCGTTGTTCGTCGAGATCGTCGACGATGGTGTCGGTCACGGAAGTCGGCCTGGTCCGTTCACTTCGGTCGACGTGAGAACTTGGCCATCACGCTGCGCACGGCGTCGTCGGAGACGTGGAAACGACGCTTGACGACGTCGTACGCGGCGAGGGCCTTCTTGTCCGCGAAGATCATGTACCTCTTGGCGCCGTCGTCGGGACGGGGGCGGTAGTCGGTGGCCTTCGCCAGGGGCTTGGCCTCATGGGTGAAGTAGTACAGCGCCAGCGACTGCCTGGCGACGCCCTCGGGTGCCTGCAGCGGCTCGGGATGGCCGTGATACGAGTGCTCGTCGGTCGAGAACAGCAGCATCCGGTTGCCGGTGGGTGACACCGATGCGTCGCACCGTTGCATGTCGCGGCTCCACAACTCGAGATCACCGCCCCACGACGGTTCCCACACCGGGTTGAGGTACAACAGCAGGTTGACCCGGCGCCTCCACGTCTGGATGGTGTGATGCGCAGTGAAGTCGGAGTGGATGTTCAGGAAGCCGCCCCGATAGCAGCGATGGACGCCTCCTCCGTCGAGGGTGACGTCGGCATGGAGGTCGTCGAAGCCGCTCACGTGTTCGAGGAGTCGACGGAACCGATCGCCGGCGAACACGTCGCTGACGGCGCGCAACGTCGGGCCCCAGCTCGCCGAGTCGGTGTTGGAGAACTTGCGCTCGTTGAAGTGGACGTAGCTGTTCCAGTCGTCGGCGTTCATGTCGGTCAACTCGGCGTAGACCTGCTCGAGGACATTGGTGGGCAGGATCTCGTCGATCACGATGTGGGCGAACGGTGTGGCCGACTGGTACCTGTCGCGGAGCTCGTCGGCGCGGGCCTCGAGTGCCGCCAGGTTCACGTACGCGTCCGGGTCGTCGCCGGCAGCGACCGGACGCGCCGGAGCTGCGTCGGTGTCGGGTTGGTTCATGGCAATCCCTTCATCGACGCGGCAGAGTAGTCGACCCGTTGGGCGCCTTGCCGGTCATCGGGCGGCCGGATTCGTGTGGCTAGCATGAGCCGTCGTGAACGACGAGGCCAGCGCTCCGAGAATCGGCATCCTGGTGGTGGCGTACAACGCCGAGCAGCACCTGTCGCAGACACTCGACCGGATCCCGGAGAGCTTCTTCGATCGGGTCGCCGAGGTGTTCGTCTGCGACGACGCCAGCCAGGACGACACCTATGGCGTCGGGCTCGCGTACCAGGAGCGTTCGGGACATCGGCCGATCAAGGTCGTCAAGCATCCGGTGAACCTCGGTTACGGCGGCAACCAGAAGTACGGCTACCGCTGGGCCCGTGACGAGGGACTCGACATCGTGGTGATGCTCCACGCCGACGGCCAGTACGCCCCGGAATGTCTGCCCGAGATGGTCGCTCCGATCGCCGCCGGCGAGGCCGACGCAGTGTTCGGTTCCCGGATGATGGAGTCGGGGGCGGCGATCGACGGGGGCATGCCCCGGTACAAGTACGCCGGCAACCGGATCCTGAGTACGTGGCAGAACGCGATGGCCGGCATCAAGCTCACCGAGTGGCACAGCGGCTACCGCGCCTATTCGGTGCGCGCGCTCGACGCCCTGCCGTTCCACCAGAACTCCGATGGCTTCGACTTCGACACCGAGATCATCGTCCAGCTGATCGAGTCGGGAGCCCGGATCGCCGAGATCCCCATCCCGACCTACTACGGCGACGAGATCTGCCACGTCAACGGCATCGAGTACGCCTGGGACGTGTCGAAACTCGTCGGCCGATACCGGCTCCACAAGATGGGATTCGGCTCGGGCGAGTTGGCGTTCTCGTCGGAGCCGTACGAACTCAAGCCGGGCCCCGACTCGTCGCACGGGCGTCTGCTCAACTGGCTCGCGAATCGTGAGCCGTCCAAGGTGCTCGATCTCGGCTGTGCCGACGGTGCGCTGGGTCAGCGGATCCGGACTCTCGGGCACCACGTCACCGGAGTCGATGTCGACCGATTCGACGGCGTGGACTCCCGACTCGACGGATTCATCCAGGCCGACCTCGAGCACGGGATCCCCGACTCGGTCGGCAGCGGCTACGACGTGGTGTTGTGCGCGGACGTGATCGAGCACGTCCGTGATCCACGCCAATTGCTGCACGACGCCGGCAAGCTCGTCGCGGCCGGGGGATCGGTCATCGCGAGCGTGCCGAACTTCGCGCACTGGTATCCGCGTACGCGCACGGCGCTCGGCCTGTTCGACTACGACCGACGGGGCATCCTCGATGCGACCCACATCCGGTTCTTCACACGGCGCAGCTTCGAGCACCTGATCGCCGACGCCGGACTGCTGGTGGTGCGCCGCGACGCCACCGGGCTGCCGTTCGACGTCGCCAAACGCGGCTCCGGCGAGGATGGCGAGAGCGCCAAGGTCGGAGTGTTGGGCGCGATCGACGCGCTCACCGTGAAGATCCGCCCGCAGTTGTTCGGCTATCAGTTCCTGTACGAACTCAAGCCCGCCTGAGAGGTCGTGCCGGCGCGACCATGAGCGAAGCCCCGAGATACGGGGATTCGGCTCATCGGCGAGCGCCCGCCCGTCCGAGGCTCAGGGGATGACGCCGAACGCAGCGTAGAGCCCGGTGAGCGTGGCCAACCCGGCTCCGCAGGCAACCAACGTGAAGTCCCACCCTGCGTACTCCCAGCTCGCACGGTGATGATCCCGTTCCCCCGCTGGTTCGGGCCACCACGCTGCGACGGCGATGAAGAACGGGAAGGCCGTGAACAGGAAACGGGGCCTGGCGGTCACCGTCTCGGGAATCAGCATCAGCGCCACGACGACCGCGCAGAAGGCCACCAGGATCCAGGGCAGGCGGACCTGCCAGGCGCAGTAGACCATGAACGCCAGCGCGATCATCGAGAGTGCCGTCAGGGCGTCAGCCGGAGACGACAGCGGGCTGGTGAAGAACCCGAAGGTGTTGGTGACAGCAGTGGCACCGAAGCTCGTCCCCTCGGACCACGCCTCTCGTTGCACCCGGAACCAGGCCCCCGTCTCGCCGGCCGTACGGTCGACGTACCACTGGAAGAAGACGAACCCGACGGGGGCGAGTGCCACCGACACCAACGACCACCACTGCCGACGTTCACGAATCGCGATGAAGCTCGCAACGGCGCAAGCCGCCACGATGGCCACACCGTTCGGCCGTGTCGCAGTGGCCAACGCGGCGGCAGCTCCGGCCAGCAGCCACCGCTCGTCGAGCAAGAGCAGCAAACAGGCCGCAGCCAGGACGATCAGCAGCGCCTCCGAGTAGGCGAACGACAAGATCGCACTGCCCGGGAACACGGCATAGAGGGTCATCGCCCGGGCGGCGACGCCGACGGAGTACAGCCGTCGTGCCAGCAGCCCGACGAGCACCACCGAGACCGCGCCGAGCACGAAGTTCACGGCGAGCGCAGCGAACGTGTCACCCCCGGGCAGGACGAAGTCGACCGCTCGCACCGTCCACGGATACAACGGGAAGAACGCCGCTCGTGCCTCGAGCTGCTCGTAGGTGATGTTCGCCGGAATCGAGTCCGGATACCCGCGCCGAACCAGTTCGAGATACCAGCGACCGTCCCAGGACGTCAGCACGCCACTGATCACCGAGCCGACGCCAGGCTCCGGTTCGCCGTCGGCGCGGGCGTCGACCACCAGCTGTGATGCTCGTACGGCGGTGGCTGCCATGACGCACAGTCGCGACACCAGGTAGGCCCCGAGTCCGATGGTGACGGCGCGGGTCCAGCTCGCCCCGTCGGTGGGCGTCGCGGTGTCGGTCGTGTCGACGGCGGGCTCCGCGCCATCTGGGGTCGTGTCTGCCGACTCGGGTTCGTCGGACCCCGCGGTCGCCGATCTGCCTGCGAACATCGGTGCGAAGCTAGCAGCGGCCGGCTCGTGCGCTGGGGTGCCCGCGCCACCTTTCCGCACGTTTCGGCACGGTGAAACGTGCAGCGGAACCACCGAACCGGCGTTGACGTTTTGTACAGTCACCAGACATGGCTGTCCACGTGCCCAGCACCGTCGAAGAGGTGGTCGAGCATCTCGCCGCGGACCCCGGGGCCACGGTGCTGTCCGGCGGTACCGATCTGATGGTCGAAGTGAACGACGGTCACCGGCGCCCGACCGGCTCGGTGGTGGTGGTGAACCGAGTCGCCGAGCTGCGTTCGTGGCGCCACGATCCCGTCGCCGGTACGGTCACGATCGGTGCCGCGGTCAGCTACACCGAGATGCTCGACGGACCACTCGCCCGTCTGGTACCGGCATTGGCCCAAGCCGCCCGTACGGTCGGGTCGCCCCAGATCCGCAACGTCGGCACGCTCGGCGGCAACCTGGGTACCTGCTCACCGGCCGGCGACGGTCTGCCGGTGTTGAGCGCGCTCGACGCCGTGGTCGACGTCGCATCGCCGTCCGGGCGTCACTCCATCGCCGTCGGCGACTTCATGATCGGCCCCAAGCGAACCGCCCTGCACTCGGGCGAGTGCATCGTGTCGGTCACCCTGCCGGTCGTCGACGGATGGCAGGGGTACGCGAAGGTCGGCGTCCGCAATGCGATGGTCATCGCGGTGGCCAGCTGCTGCCTGGTGATCGACCGGGCGCATCGCCGGGTCGCCGTGGCCCTCGGTTCGGTCGGTCCGACGATCCTGCGCTGCCCCGACGCCGAGGCCCATCTCGCAGCGGCGATCGACTGGGGGACGTTCCACGCGACACCTCCCGACCTCGAACGGTTCGAGCAGCTCGTCGCTGCGGCGAGCCGCCCGATCACCGATCACCGCTCCACGGCCGACTATCGGCGTCACGCCGTCGGCGTCCTCGCTCGTCGCATGGCCGGTCGGGCCGCCACCGGTGGAGTCGCCGCATGAGTCACGACAGCGATCACTACGTCCTGCACGTCAACGGCGTCGATCGGGAGGTCACCGACTCGTGGCTGGGCGAGAGCCTGCTCGACGTCTTGCGCGACCGGCTCGGCCTGCTCGGTTCGAAGGGAGCCTGCGAGCAGGGGGAGTGCGGGTCGTGCAGCGTGATGGTCGACGACCTGCTCGTGTGTTCGTGTCTCGTGATGGCGTCCTCCGCCGTCGGCCAGCCGATCGTCACCATCGAGGGGATCGCGCCGGCCGGCTCGCCCACCGATCTCCAGGCGGCCTTCGTCGATGCGGGAGCGGTCCAGTGCGGGTTCTGCACGCCCGGGCTGATCATGGCGGCACACGATCTGCTCGAACGGGTGCCGTTGCCGACCGAGACCCAGATTCGTGAGGAACTGGCCGGCAACGTGTGCCGCTGCACCGGATACGGCCGGATCATCGACGCCGTCCAACAGGTCGCCGTGCGTCGCAGCGATGGTGCGTCATGAGCGTGATCGAGCAGGTCGGGACACCGACACGGTCGGCCCGGCCCGGCACCATCGGCACCTCCGCCGGCCGTCCCGACGGCGTCGCGAAGGTGCAGGGGTACTTCGAGTTCTCCTCCGATCTCTCGGCCGATGGCTGCCTGTGGGGTGCCACCTTGCGCTCGCCTCACCCCTACGCGCGGATCGTGGCGATCGATGTCAGCGCTGCCTGGCAGATCGAGGGCGTCGAAACCGTCATCACCGCCGACGACGTTCCCGGCACGATGGACTACGGGCTGATCGCCCACGACCAGCCGGTGTTCGCATCCGAGGTGGTCCGCTACGTCGGCGAACCGGTTGCCGCCGTCGCTGCCGACCATCCCGAGACCTGCCGGCGAGCACTCGATGCGATCGTCGTGCACTACGAGGTGCTCGAACCGCTGCTCGATCCCGAGCGGGCCATCGATGGTGGCCACGAGCCGATCCATCCGGACGGCAACCTGATCCGACATCAACGAATCGTGCGCGGTGACGCATCGGCGACCGGCGACGTGATCGTGGAGGGAACGTACGAGATCGGGATGCAGGACCAGGCGTTCCTCGGTCTCGAGGCGGCGCTGGCGGTCCCGGACCCGGGCGGCAAGGGGGTCGAGCTCCACGTCGCCACGCAGTGGTTGCACGAGGACCGTGCGCAGATCGCTGCATGCCTCGACCTCCCGGTCGAGTCGGTGCGGCTGGTGCTCGGCGGCGTCGGTGGAGCCTTCGGCGCCCGCGAGGACATCAGCCTGCAGGTGCACACCTGTCTGCTCGCGCTGCGCCTCGGACGTCCGGTTCGCATCGCCTACAGCCGGGCCGAGAGCTTCCTCGGCCACGTGCACCGTCATCCGGCCACGATCTGGATGCGCCACCACGCCGATCGTGACGGCGAGATCGTGAAGATCGAGTCGCGGATGGTGTTCGACGGCGGTGCCTACGCCTCCACGTCCTCCGCGGTGCTGATCAATGCCGTGACGCACACCCAAGGGCCGTACCGGTGCCCCAACGCCGTCGTCGACGGCTACGCCGTACGCACGAATCACCTGCCGTGCGGCGCGATGCGCGGGTTCGGGGTGGTGCAGGCCTGCTTCGCCCACGAATCGCAGATGGACAAGCTCGCGCTCGCGTGCGGCCTCGACCCGGTCGAGGTGCGCCTGCGCAACGCGATGCGCACCGGCGACACGCTGATCACCGGTCAAGCGGTGCTGAACGTGGCTCCGGTCGAGCGGTGCATCCGAGACACCGCGGCGCTCGCACTGCCCGACACCCCTGTCGGCGGGGTACCGATGGACGATGGCGCGCTCGACGTGATGCGTCTGCCCGGAGGCGCCGGCCGCACCGCCGACCGCAGTGACATCGTGCGCGGCATCGGCTGGGGTGTCGCCATCAAGAACCTGATGTATTCCGAGGGCTTCGACGACTACTCCACGGCCCGATGCCGTCTCGCGGACGGCGTCGCCACACTCAAGTTCGCCACCGCCGAGGTGGGACAGGGTTTCGTCACGATCGCCCCGCAGATCGCACGCACGATCCTGGGGGTCGACCACGTCGAACTCGACCGGATCGACACCCAGGTGGGCTCCGCCGGATCGACGTCGGCGTCACGTCAGACGTGGATGAGCGGGGGAGCGGTCGACGCAGCGTGTCGGACGGTCCGCGAGCGGCTGTTCGAGCACGTCGCCCGAACTCACGACGTCGACTCGTTGCGTCTCGCGATCGACGGCACCGACGTGGTCGACACCGTGTCTGGTTGGAAGATCTCGGTCGCCGATGCGACCTCCGGCGTGGTCATCGACGAAACGGTCGAGTACCGCCACCCCGCCACCGAGGAACTCGACGAGAACGGCCAGGGCAACTGCCACACCGCGTTCGCCTTCGTCGCCCACCGCGCCGTGGTCGACGTCGACCCGGAGCTGGGGCTGGTCAAGGTGGTGCAGATCGCGACGGCCCAGGACGTCGGGCGAGCGCTCAACCCGCTGTCGGTGATCGGTCAGATCGAGGGCGGCATCGCCCAGGGGCTCGGCCTGGCGGTGATGGAGGAGATCATCCAGGTCGACGGAGTGATCCGCAACGGCAATTTCACCGATTACCTGCTGCCGACCTTCCTCGACATGCCCGACGTGGTGGCGACGCTGATCGAAGAGCCCGACCCGCACGCTCCGCTCGGAGCGAAGGGTGTCGGCGAGCCGCCCTGCATCTCGTCGACGCCGGCGGTGGTGGCGGCGATCCGTGACGCCCTGCGCCAGTTCGACGGGGTCGGCAAACCCCTCGATCGTGTTCCCGTCCGTCCCAGCGACATCTGCCGGTGATTGCGCCCGCTGTAACGTTTGGTGTCAGACACCAAACGTTACAGGGGGTCTTTCGGCCGGGCGATTGAACGGGGCCACGTCATCGGCGGCTAGGTTCCGAGTACATGTCTGACGAGCGCGAGATCATGACCTGGGACATCTTCGGCACGGCGTCGCGGTCGCTGGCCCAGATGGTCGCCGACGACGGGTACGAGCCCGACATGGTGCTCGCCATCGCGCGCGGCGGGCTGCTGATCGGTGGGGCCATCGGTTACGCGCTCTCGGTCAAGAACGTGTACACGATGAACGTCGAGTTCTACACCGGCGTCGACGAACGGCTCGAGGTACCGCGCATCCTTCCGCCGGCGCCCGACTTCGTCGACGTGTCCCACGCCCGGATCCTGA
>CAZJUC010000003.1:0-35951 GCA_964549065.1 uncultured Ilumatobacteraceae bacterium | reverse complement strand
GTCGACTGGACGTACCGAATCGCGCTCGAGACCCTGATGCTCGAGACCGAAGGAACCAAGCTGCTTCCCGGTGCGAACGCGGACTGGGTCGACACGCCGCTCGACGTCGCGTACGGCGCGCTCCTCGTGATGTTGAAGCGCATCGGTCCGACCCAGCACCGATACCGGAAGGACAACTACGGCTGGGGCTGGTACGCCGAGGAACTCGATACGCAGTTGACGCCGCTGCTGCTCGAGTTCTACCGACACCGCGAGCCACGCGAGGTCGATGAACTGGCCGAGACGATGTGGAACGTCCTGCAGGACGAGTACGACCTGTCGGACGTTCCCGCCGACAAGCTCGCCCACCACCGAATCCTGGTCGAGAACGCACTGCGGCACGCCCTCGATCGGCTCGCCGAACTCGGCATCGTCGAGATCGCCGACGAGAACCTCACGCCCACCAAGTACGGAGGAGTCGAGCGCAGCCAAGGGACAGTGCAGCTCGCTCCCCTCGGACTGTGGGCGATGCAACGGATGGCGTCGAAGTTGACGGACGCGCCGGTCGTCGGAGCGCTCCGTGATGTGTCAGCAGCCGAGTTGCTCCGCGCGGCCGGCGACCTTGCCGACGAGGTGGCGCGCGGGGAGATTGACGCGTGGGTCGATCACCACGGCACGTCAGCTGCCGACGAACTGTGCGCAGCACTACCGGGTGCCGACGAAACCGGACGCGGTCTCGGCTTCCGGGCACTCCTGCGAATCGGATCGCCCGCTGGTCAGTCCGTCGAAGAATTGGCGAAGCATCCCGACCTCGCCGAATTCGTCACCGTCTTCCGCGTCGACACGCTCGCTGCGTCACCCGACGAGATGGACCGCGCCGGCGACCCCGAAGGATGGGTCCGCTTGCTCCACACCGTCATTGAACTGTGGGGGCCCGACGCGGCAGCGGCAGCGTGGGCGGTCCCGGCGGCCGGCGATCCCGGTATCGATGTGATGCTGGACTCGGCGTGGCGCGTCAGCGGCATCACGACCGGCGAAGTGCTCGCCGCCGTCGGCGGTCACCACCCCGACAAGCGCATCGCCAAGGCAGCCCGCAAGGCCCTCTTCAAGTACCGCAGCGCCAGCTGACGACTATCGGCCCGCACCTCGATCGATCTCGTCGGGACGCCTTCCGAAACGACACCCGCACTGGCTCCACGTCGCCGTCGCCGACCGGCAGGCGCTCGTCGCTGAACCGGTCGGTGGTCATCATCATCTGCGCGGGCATTCGTAGGTCGAAGCCCGATGTCGACCTACGCGGCGCGCTCGAAGAGAGCGACGCGGCGCCACCCTCACCGTCGTCGACGTCGTGGTGGCCATCCGACTCGAAGTTCCACGTCGGGCCGATCACGCCCTGACGTGCGTCGGCTCCTCATCGGCGTGCGCCAACTCGGCGCGGGCGTCACGGATCACGTCGCGGGCGGTGCGAAGGAAGAGCACTGCGATAGCGACGCCGACGATCACGTCCGGCCAGACACTGTCGAGCCGCCAGACCGCGGCCGCCGCTGCGAGTACTGCCGCGTTTGCGATCAGGTCGTTGCGCGAGCACAGCCACGTCGAGGTCATGTTGATGTCGTCGGAGCGGTGCCGCCACAGCAGCGCGAACGCCCACGTGTTGCCGGCGAGCGCGACGAGTCCCATGAGCGCCATCGCGTCGGCGGCGGGTGGTGTGCCATCGACGGCACGCCACGCTGCTTGGCTCAACACGACGAGACCGAACACCAGCTGGACGACACCCTTGGACAGCGCCGCCCGCGCACGCCACCGGGTCCCGCGATGCAGCACCCACAAACTGAACGCATAGACGAACGCGTCGCCGAGCATGTCGAGCGAATCGGCGAGCAGCGCCGTCGAACGTGCCCACCAGCCGACGCCGAACTCGACGACGAAGAGGACGGCGTTGATCCCGAGGACCATCCACAGCACTGTCCGTTGGCGGTCGCGCAACGCAACGAGTGCGTCGTCGTCGGCATCGCAGCATCCAGCACCCATACGCATCAGTCTGTCAGCCTCAGATTCCCTCGGCTACCGGCAACCTCGCGTCGAGATCCGATGCTCGTTGCGGGCAATTCGAACCGCGTTCCCGACTCGGAATCGGATCAAGCCGACACGTACAGAACAGGCAGAACGTCCAGCGAGCGTGCACGGAGAACTCACGCGATAGCCGGCAGGGACGCACTCCGACCCGAGCGATGATCGCGCTCGGCTACACACGGCCCGGATGTCGGGTGGGACCCTGAGATAGCGGTCAACTTCTACCGATTCTTCTACCGGACGGGTAGAAACCGGGTAGAAGCCCTCAGCACGTTACAGCACTGTGGTTTGCATTCGACCAGCTAGATCGGTATTTCCTGGACTCCACCGAACTACGGGTAACCCCCCGAGTTCAAGTCCCCCCCTCGCGCACAACTCGGTCGAGTGACGTTGATCGGTCACTCGACGGCGCCGGCCCGGCGCTGGGTGGGACCGCTGGATGAGCACCGTGAGGGTTCCGGTTCCGCAGTGGGTGGCCCGCGCTGCCCGGAGGCCGAGCACCGTCAGCCCGGACGACCAGGTTCGGCTCGATCACCCCCGACCCGCGAGTGAGTCGCTGTGGGGTTTCGATGGGGCTGCACCGACCAGGTCCCGATTGCTCCGGTGGTGTCGTCGACGAGACAGTGCAGCATCACCGCGGCGAGGTCGTCGTCGGTCATGTCGATGTGGGCACCGTTGTAGGTGGCGACGCGCCCCGACGGCATCCACGCCGAGACCGGCGTCTCGTGAGCCACGACCAGCGCGTCGACGTCGATCACGACGAGGCCACCGAACTGGACCGACCCGTTCGGGGCGCCGATGCTGCCGACTCCGGTGGCGACCACGTGGTGAGCGTCGACAGCGCCGACGTCCTGGAGGTCGACCCATCGTGTCGGAGTGGTCCGCTGATCGAGGATGCGCCCGGTCGTGTCGAGCCGATACCAACGGCGAGACGCCCACGACACCGCGAAGAGTGTGCCGTCGTCGAGCGCCGAGACGGCACCCAGGTGATCGTCGAACACGAACGACTCCACGACGGCGAGTTCACGGTCGACGCGCAGCACGGTGGTCGTCGACCGCGGTCGGTACTCGGCGACGGCGATCCAGCATCCCGCTGCGTCGGCGCACAGACCTCCGGGATGGATGCGCTCGCCGTCGGTGACGTCGACGCAGCGGACCACTTCGCCATCTCCGGCGATCTCGAGTATCTCGCCACGTCCCGGTCCGGGATGCACCGTCGACGCCAGCCATCCGTCGCCCCAGCGGGTCAGGCCCTGCGGATGTCCGACGTCGCCCGCAACGTCCGCCGAGTCCGTGAGCTCCCAGCGAGTGGACCGACCCAGCGCGCTGACCGCACCTGATGACATCGCGTCAGTCTGGCAGCGGACCACGACGCCGGGCGCCGCGGTGCGCGTGGCGCGTCACCCTGGTCACCTCGCGCGGTTCAGTCGATACGTGGCGAGGCCGGCCGACACGATCAACAGGACCAACGTGGAGATCATGCCGACGGTGGTGACGGCGTGGGGCACGGTGCTGTCGGCGCCGGGGTTGCGGTACGCGATCCCGACCGGGTTCGAGCCGATCTCGGCGAGCGACGACACCCACAACCACACCGACACGCTGACGCCACCGACGGCGAGCCCCAGCCCGTAGCTGCGTACGATCAGCATGCCGACCACCCCGGCGAGGGCGATCAATCCGACCTGCCCGAGCCGTCCGGCAAAGAACGCCGAGGGCAGGTCGCGCGTCGGGTCGACCGATCGGAAGTTGTCGGCGAACGCAGCGTCCACCGGGACGAGCGGTCCGAACGCGAGCACGACCACGGCCACCGCGGTGATCGCCGCGATCAGGGGGTTGAGCGCCCGCCGACCCCCGGTGCCGATCGAGCGCAGGGACGCGACGAACACGACCAGGCCGACCACCCCGACGCCGAGAATCAACCACCACCCGAGATCGCGGGTGACCCGCAACGTGAACTGGGTCGAGGAGGTCCGGGTGATCGACTCCGCGATGGCGATCGGCAACTCGGCGAGCCCGATCGACAGCCCTGCCCAACCGGCCAGTGCCAGGCCCGCGCCGCCGGCGAGTCCAGCGCCCCACCGCAGCCCGAAACAGGCGAGGAGGCCTCCGAGCACCATCACCGACGCCCCGACGAATCCGGCGAGGCCGAGGTTCGAGCCGAGTTCGTCGAGCGCCTGTGAACCGGTGGCGATCCCGGGTGCCGGCCGCGTGGTGCGAATGTCGATCACGTCGGCGACGATCGCCATCAGCATCGCCGCAGCGCCGAACACGGCCAGCAGGAAGATCAACCGCACCTGGAACGGCTCGCGCGGGGTCGGATAGTCGGCGAGGTCGGCATGCCCGTCGAACACTGCCGGCACCTCCTCGAACGCCGGCATCTCCTGGGTCACGACGGGCGCCCCGGCGGCAGCCGGTTCGTCGGTGCCGTGCAACATCGGCGGCGGGAGGACCTCGATCGGCACGGTGACGGTGGCCGCCTCCGACCCCGTCGCTTCCTCGGTGGGCTCGGTGGGCTCGGTGGGCTCGGTGGGCTCGGTGGGCTCGGTGGGCTCGGAGGCCTCGGTGAGCTCTGTCGGCTCGGTCACCTGATCCATTGGCTCGGTCATCTGATCGGTGGGCTCGGTCGGTCCGACCACGGGTGGGTCCGCAGCGCTCGGCGCAGCGGAGGTGGGCACGGTCAGCCCCATTCCACACTCGTGGCAGAACTTCTGCAGCTCGGAGACCTCGATCCCGCAGCGAGGACAGCGCATGCCACGACTGTAGGAGATCCGAGCTCGACGGTTGCGTCGATCCGATTCGACGGCGAGTGACAACGACGCCTTCGTCGGCGACACTGTCGATGTGGCCGGACGTTTCGCTCCTTCCCCGACCGGCGACCTGCATCTCGGGAACCTGCGCACCGCTGCGATCGCATGGTTGTCGGCCAGGTCGCGTGGCGACGGCTTCATCGTTCGCATGGAGGACCTCGACCGGCACCAGTCGAGCGTCGACATCGAGGCGTCACAGCTGCGCGACCTGGCGGCGCTCGGGATCGACTGGGACGGCCCAGTGGTGCGACAGAGCGAACGATTCGACCGCTACGAAGCGGCCATCGCCGAACTCGCCGCCCGTCGCCTCGTCTACGAGTGTTTCTGTTCGCGACGGGAGATCCGCAACGAAATCGAGTCCGCGGCGCACGCGCCCCACGGGCCACCAGGTTCGTACCCGGGGCTGTGTCGCGAGCTCACCGACCGTGATCGAGCGGAGCGGCGTCGGGCTGGTCGACGCCCCGCGCTGCGGCTGCGCGCTGACGGCCAGGAGGTCGACTTCGACGACGCAGTGCACGGAGCGGTGACGGGTGTGGTCGACGACGTCGTCCTGCGCCGCAACGACGGAGTGCCCGCCTACAACCTCGCCGTGGTCGTCGACGATGCACTCCAAGGTGTGACGGAGGTGGTGCGCGGTGACGATCTGCTTGCCTCGACGGCCCGACAGATCCATCTCCAGGAGTTGCTGGGCCATCCCCGGCCGACCTATGTCCACGTTCCGCTCGTCGTCGACGAACACGGCGAGCGACTGGCGAAACGCCATGGTGTTCCGGTGACGATCGGCGAGCTCGCCGCCGTCGGGGTGACCCTGGCCGACATCACAGCGTGGCTCGCAGCGTCGATCGGTCTCGACACTCCGGTGGCGAGCACCCTGGGTGTCCTCGTCGACCGGTTCGATCTCGGTTCGATCCCACGCGAGCCCTGCTCGCTGGCGCCGTTGACGACACGGAGCTGAGGGCCGAGCGAGCTTCGCGCACGCGCCGACCGCACCACCGACATCGACGTTAGGCTCACGTACCGTGGTGGAGCAGACGCGCAGGCGAGCACGGATCGGCACCTTCATGGTGCTCGGGCTCGTTGCGATCACTGGCTGTTCCACGGCGGTCACCAGCGGCTCCGGCGCCGCCGGGTCTGGTGGCGACGAGCGGGCAGCTGCGGTCAACGCCGTCAGCATGGACGACGTCGACGTCGACGACACCGACAACGACGACAGCCCCGGAGCGGCCGTGACCGCAACGACCGCGGTGCCGACGACCACCGCTGCGCCCACCACCACGCAGGCGCCCACCACCACGCAGGCGCCCACCACCACGTCGCCACCGACGACGTTGCCGCCCACCACCACCGTGCCGGCCAACATCATCCCGGTCGCCGTGTCCGAGCCGCCGATGCAAGCGGTCGGCACCGCCAGCGGGCAGGAAACCGCACGGATCCAGATGCGGTTGCTCGAACTCGGCTTCTGGCTCTCGGCGATGGACGGCGAGTACGGCCTGACCACGAGTCAGGCGGTCATGGCCTTCGAGAAGTACATGGGATTCGATGCCGACGGCCGGGTCGACGAGCGCACTGCCGAGGCGTTGACGACCATGACGCTGCGACCGATCGCACGCGCCAACTCCGGCACGCTGGTCGAGGTCGACAAGGCCAAGCAGCTGCTGTTCTTCGTGATCGACGGCAAGACCGAGTGGATCCTCAACACCTCGACCGGCAACGGCGAGGAGTACACCGAGCCCGACCAGAACACACCGGGCGAGATGATCTCCGGCGTGTCGCTCACCCCGAGCGGGCTGCACAAGGTCGACCGCGAGCGCCCGGAAGGCTGGTGGGAAGGCGACCTCGGCGAGATCTACCGGCCGAAGTACTTCGTCGGCGGTGTGGCGGTGCACGGCTCGAACAGCATCCCGAACTACCCCGCGTCGCACGGTTGCGTGCGGGTGAGCGTCCCGGCGATGGACTGGGTCTGGGACAGCGGCATCATGCCGATGCGCACTCCGGTCTGGGTCCACGACGGCGCCTGAGCCGCTGACGGGGCCGTGACCCGCGTCTGGGAGACTCGACGCCATGCTCGCTGCCATCGGTGCCGTCCGACCATGGGCCGATCCCCACGTCGTGTCGATCAACCGCCGATCGATGCGCCCACCGACGACGGCTGCTGCCAGCCTCGGCGACGCCCGAACGACGTCGTCCTCGTCCCTTGCCGCAGCCCCGGCTCGGACCCCGTGGCGGCGCTCGCTCGACGGGCGCTGGCGGCTGCGCCTCTTCGATCACCCCGATCAGGTGCCGCCGTCGGCGATCACGAAGCCGGCGGACGGAGCTGCATGGTCGACGGTGAACGTGCCGGGCAACTGGACCCTCCAGGACGTCGGTGATCTCCCTCAGTACACGAACGTGCGGATGCCGTTCCACGGGCCGCCACCCCGTCTTCCCGAGCGCAACCCCACCGGCGTGTATCGCCGCACGATGCGCATCCCGGCGGGTTGGCTCGACCGGCACCTGGTGCTGCACGTCGGCGGCGCCGAGAGCGTCCACGCCGTGTACGTCAACGGTGATTTCGTCGGGTACGGCACCGACAGCCGCCTGGCCAGCGAGTACGACGTGACCTCGTTCGTCCACGCGGGCGTCAACGACGTCGCCATCGTGGTCATGCGCTGGAGCGCGCACAGTTACGTCGAAGACCAGGATCAGTGGTGGATGGCCGGCCTCCACCGGTCGGTCTTCGTCGAGGCGCGCAACCCGGTGCATGTCGGCTCCCTCGTGTGCGACGCCGATCTGCGCGGTGCCGGCACGCCCGTGGTCTCGGGCACGCTGACCGTGAGCGCGACGATCGACGGGCTCAGCCCGCCCGGTCCGGGCTGGCGGGTGCGCTTCGGCGTCGAGACGTTGCGAGGCCGCCGGCTCGGACGAGCGCACGACGTCGACGTTCCGCACCGGTTCGCCACGCCGTACCTGTTCAGTGGCCACACCGCCACCACGACGTTCGAGTTCCCCGGCATCGAGCCGTGGTCGGCCGAGTCGCCGACGCGTTACCGGGCGACCGCCGAGTTGCTCGATCCCGACGGCGCCGTCGTCGAGGCGCACACCCAGCTGATCGGCTTCCGTCACGTCGAGGTCCGCGATCGTCAGCTCCTCGTGAACGGCGCGGCGGTCTGGATCTTCGGGGTGAATCGACACGACCACCATCCCACACGCGGGAAGGCGGTGACGCTCGACGACATGCGCGACGATCTGCTCGCGATGCGCCGCCACAACATCACCGCCGTGCGGTGCGCGCACTACCCGAACGATCCGGCGTTCCTCGATCTGTGCGACGAGATCGGGATGTACGTCGTCGACGAGGCCAACCTCGAGAGCCACGCGTACAACACCAGCCTCTGCGACGACACGCGCTATCGCTCGACCTGGCTGTCGCGTGGTGCGCGAATGGTCGAGCGGGATCGCAACCATCCGAGTGTGATCATGTGGTCACTCGGCAACGAGGCCGGCTACGGAACGAATCACGATGCGTTGGCGGGCTGGATCCGTCGCACCGACCCCTCGCGGCCGTTGCACTACGAGGGTGCCGTGTTCCACGACGGCTGGGTCGACGGTGGCACCGTCGCCACCGATGTGGTCTGCCCGATGTACCCGACGATCGATGCGATCGCCGAGTACGGGCGCAGCGGGCGCGGCGACCGACCGCTGATCATGTGCGAGTACAGCCACGCGATGGGCAACTCGAACGGGTCGCTCGCCGACTACTGGGACGTGATCACCGCCACCCCCGGCCTGCAGGGCGGGTTCATCTGGGAATGGAAGGATCACGGCCTGCTCACCCGACTGCCGAACGGCAGACGCGGCTTCGCGTACGGCGGCCAATTCGGCGACGAACCCAACGACGGCAACTTCGTTGCCGACGGACTGATGTCGTCGGACCTGCGACCCCATCCGGGCCTGCAGGAGGTGATGTGGGTGTACCGGCCAGTGGTCACCGCACTCGCCGGCGACCACTCGTCGCTGCGGATCACGAACCGCCGCAGCTTCGCCGATCTCGCCGATCTCGCTGCCTCCTGGGAGCTGCTCGCGGCCGGTGAGGTGATCGCCTCGGGTCCGCTCGACCTCGACCTGGATCAACGAGACGACGACCCGGGCCGCGTCGTTCCACCCGGCTCGACGATCGAGGTGCCGTTGCCCTGCGTCGTACCCGACGCCGATGACGTTCATCTCACCGTGCGCTGGGCCCAGCGCCGGTCGTCGCCGTGGGCGCCCAAGGGTCACCTCGTCGCCTGGGATCAGGTCACGTTGCGCCCAGCGAACCGACCCCTCGGTGTCAACCCGAGCAGAACCCCCAGCCGGGACCCGAGCCGGGACCCGAGCCAACACCCGAAAAAGTCCGGGGACGTTGCGCCAGGCGCAACGGTGGCGCGACATTTCGGCCTGGGCGGGGGTCCCACGCTGCAACTGTTCCGGGCGCCGGTCGACAACGACGGATTCAAACTGCTGGCGGACCTCGGTCGACGGATCGGGGTCGGCGGCGACGGGCTCCGACACTGGGTCGACGCCGGCATCGACCGCGAGCCCGCCGACGACCTCGTCGATCACGAACACGGGTTGGTGTTGCTCGACGACGGTTCCGAAGTGCACACCCACGAGGTCGCGGTTCCCGACGGTCTCGACGATGTCGCCCGGGTCGGCGTGACGTTCGAGTTGCAGCCGGGCTTCGATCGACTCCGGTGGTACGGGCGGGGACCGCTCGAGAACTACCCCGATCGCAACCGTGGCGCCGTGCTCGGTGTGTGGGAGTCCGACGTCGACGACTCGCCGTATCTCGTGCCGCAGGAGTTCGGGTTGCGCACCGACTGCCGCTGGTTCGAGTTCGTCGACTCGTCCACCGGGACCGTCATCCGACTCGACGTGCTCGATCCGGTTTCGATGCACGTCTCGGCGACCCGGTTCACCTCCGGGGACCTCTACGCCGCAGGCCACGAGACCGACCTGCGCCCGCGTCGGACACTGGTCGTACACGCCGACGTTGCCCATCGCGGAGTGGGCACCGCGAGCTGCGGGCCCGACGTGCTCGATCGGTACCGACTGGGCGCAGGCGACTACCGCTTCACGTATCGGATCAGCCGGCGCGGGTGACTGCTGATGCCATCCACGGCGTGAGCGATGGGGCACCCTGTTGGTCGTCCGTGAGGTTGTCGATGCGGTCGCCGATCCACTCGAACAAACTCGCTTGTGCGAACAGCTGGAACACGAAGTACGCGATCAGCAGGATCACCGCGAGGATCGCGATGGCGCGGATCCACTTGACGATCCGATTCGTGTAGTCGGACACCAACGGCACGATTTCGCGCTGCATGGCCCGTGCCCGGTGCGAGAACAGATCGGCGGCTCGATCGACTTCGGTTCGCGCAGCTCGTCGAACGTCCTCGACGATCTGCTGCGTGTCGGGACGACCGGCGCGACCGGCGGCCGCAGCCGCAGTGGCGGCAGCTGCCGCCGAACTCGGTGCCACGTACTGGTGCGCCGCTTCGAAGGCTTCGCGCTGCTCGTAGGACAGCAGCTCGGCCGCACTCGGGGGCGGTCGCTTCGCATCGGTCCAGTCGAGGCCGTCCCAGTACCGAAGATTGGTCAGGCTCTCTGGATCCGGGTACCAGCCGGCGTTCGGGGCGTCGACGCGGCGCATGACTATCGGCGGGTCTCCGAGCGAGGTGGCTCGGGCAGGTCGACGCGATCGTCGTCGTCGGGAATCGGCAACCCACCCTTCGGCCGGACCTCGTCGTCGGTGTCGTCGTCGCCGGTCGCGGACGCGAGCGCAGCGACCGTACCCAGCAGGCCGGAGAACTCCGCTGGGATCACCAGCTTGGTCGCCCGACCGTCACCGATCCGCTCGAGCGCCTGCAGGTACTCGACCGTCAGCACGCTCTTGTCGGCACCGGCTTCCTTGATTCCCGTCAGGCGAGCCTTTGCAGCGTTGCCCTCACCCTCACCGATCAGCTCCAGCTGGAGCTTCTCGGCGCTGGCTCGCAACTCGATCGCTTGGGCCTGGCCTTCGGCGTCGAGCACCGCTGCCTGCTTGCGGCCCTGCGCCGACAGCACTGCAGCCTGCTGTTCGCCGTCCGCGCGGGCGATCGCGGCCTCCTGATAGCCCTTGGCCTCGGTGACGGTGGCACGACGGTCGCGCTCGGCGCGCATCTGGGCGTGCATCGCCGACACGATGTCCGGCGGTGGGTCGATCCGCTGGATCTCGACTCGGACCACCCGCACACCCCACTTGTCGGTTGCGTCGTCGAGCACGTCCCGCAACTGGGTGTTGATCGTGTCGCGCGACGTGAGCGCACGGTCGAGCTCGAGGTCGCCGATCAGGTTTCGGAGGTTGGTCTGGGCGAGCTTGGTGATCGCGGTGAAGAAGTCGGCCACGTTGTACACGAGGCGCTGGGGGTCGGTGGCCTCGTAGTACACGACGGCGTCGACGGACACGACCACGTTGTCGGAGGTGATGACCTCCTGGGGTGGCACGTCGACCACCTGCTCACGCATGTCGATCAGCTGCATCGTCTCGATGAACGGCAGGATCAGGTTGAGACCGGGATCTCGCGTGGTCTTGTACTTGCCGAGGCGCTCGACGAGGCCGCGCTGATACGGACGCACGATCTTGACGGCGCTGACCAGCACGCCGATGCCGATGAGTGCGACGACGATCAGGACGATGGCGATGGGGTTCATGGGAGCTCCTGGCTCGGTGGCGGTCTCAGGCGGATGATGGCGGTGGTGTGGGCGGTGGCGGTGGAGACGAGTTCGGGGGTGACGAACCGGGGGGTGACCCGGGCGGGGCCGTCGGCGGCGTGGAAGGTGGCATCGCATCGTCGGTGGATTGCACGACGACCTTGGTGCCGCTGACCGAGACGATGCGGATGTGGGTGCCCTGGGGGAGCGGTCGGCCGTTCTCGGACGTCGCACCCCACACCTCGCCGTGCGCGGTGATGCGGCCCCGACGGTCGGTGTCGTCGGGGTCGATCGCCGAGGTGACGATGCCGGTGAGCCCGACCAGCCGGTCGGCGCCGACGCCCGGTTGGAGCTCGTTGTTGCCGGCAAAGTTCTTCGCGTAGCGGTACAACCCGACCCAGAGCACAGCGCCACCGCCGAGGAACATCAGCCATTGGATCTCGATGGCGACGTCGTAGAACCCGAGCAGCGCGGCGCCGAGCGCCGACACGGCGAAGGGCAGCAGCACGAACGAACCGGCGAGCACCGTGAGCTCGATCAGGGCGAAGAACACGGCGACGCCGAGCCATACCCATGGCCAGAGATTCAGGTCGATCCCGAGATCCAGCACCCTTCCAACCTATCTCCCAGCCGTTTGCGTTGCGTTTCCGGAGGCCCGTCCCACCGGAAACGCGACGCAAACGGGTGGTTCAGTCGGTGGCGGGGCGGATGCGCAGGGGCTGATCGGAAGCGGTCTTGTTGCGGCCGGTCTCGAGGTCGAAGCGCCAGCCGTGCAGTGTGCACACGAAGTCGCAGCCGTCGATCTCACCGAACGCGGCGAGATCGGCGTTGCGGTGCGGGCAGCGGCGCTGCACGACGTAGTCGCCGATGCGGATGTCGTCCTCGTCGAGCTGTTCGAGCACGTCGACGGGAGTCAGTTTGCGGACGACTTCGGCCTCGGCGCGGCGCATCCGCTCGCGCGACAGCGACTTCAAGAAGTTGTAGACGTACTCGTTGAAGTCGCCATCGCGCCAGGCGGTGAACCGGCACGACAGCAGCAACGAGTTGCTCCAGTCGACCGCTCGCTGGGCAGCGACGGTCTCGACGAGTTCGCGCGGGATGTCGAAGCGGAACGAGAACGGCTCGCCGTCGTGGCGGCGCACCTCGGCGTTCGGGAAGTCGACGAGGATCGGCAGGTCGCCGGCGTTGATCAGGACGTTCGCGCCGACCTGCGAACGCAGCGTGGGCGCCATCTCCAACAGCGGCTGCCACCACTCGCGCAGGGTGGTGAGCAGGTCGGTGCTCGGCGGGTTCCACGACGCCTTCAGGTCGTCGAGCCACGGTGTCCAGTCGGCCTGGTAGGCCTCGAGGTAGGCGCGCTTGTCGCTGAAGATCGCCTCGACGTCGGCTGCCGGCATCGGATGCGTCACCTCGATCGAGTCGGGCCCGATGTCGATCGAGGTGCCGGGCACGTTCATCACCCCGTGGCGCCCGTTGTCGGCGAGGCGGCGGAGGAACGCGGTCTGATCGGGAAAGATGCTCAGCTCGTCGCCGTCGATCATGTTGAGCGCGAACAGGTCGGGGTCGAGGAACGCCGGCGGGCCGGCGCTCGGTACCACGTAGCGGGCGTCGATGTTCTCGACGTACCGCATCGCTCGAGCGAACTGGGCGTCGACCTTCGCCTCGCACAGACGGCGCTTGTCGTCGTCGGGCATCTCGTACACCATCGGGTACCAGATCGCCCCCGAGAACTGCAGCCAGTGCAGATCGACCGGGCCGTGCGCGCGCAACTGCGCGAGATCGTTGGTGCGGCAGTCGTTCTGGTTGACGAGGATCGACGTGCCGTCGGACACGACCAGCGCCGAATCACCACCGGGCCCGTCGGTGATCGAGGTCTCGACGTGGATCGCCACCGTGAGCCCGGGGGCGATCTCGTGCTCCTCGGTGTCGACGGTGCGGATGAACTCGGTGAATCCGAGCGCCTGGAGCGTGCGTTGCTGCTCGCGAGTGGGGAAGCCCGGCAGCAGGATCGGGATGTCACGACGAAGGTGTTCGCGCAGCCACGGCTCGTCGTGGTGGTCGCCGTGGAGATGCGAGATGTAGAGGAAGTCGGCGTGCTCGATGCGCTCTCGGAGGTCGTTGCTCAGCTGGTCGTTGCGGGGGAAGACGAACCACGAACCGAAGAACGCCGGAACGAACCACGGGTCGCACACAATCGAGCCGGCGTCGGTCTCGATGAGCATGCCGGCATGACCGATGGAGGTGGCGCGCATGGGGCCAGGGTACGTGCGGCGACTGGGGATCGGAACGGGACCCGACGGGTCATCCGCCCCAGGTACCGGTGATCAGGCGACCGGCGGATCGGTGAACTGCTGACCGGCGCGTGACACGTGCTCGGTCCAGGCGCTCCCGTCCCAGTAGCGCAGCTCGAAACGTCCTGACGGGTCGGCGTACCAACCGGCCGGAACCGCCGATTCGGCGGCAGGCGCAGCTTCGGCGGCGGGTTCGCTGGCGGGTGCTGCTGCTGCGGGTTCGCTGGCGGGTGCTGCGGCGGGCTCGGGCTCGGGCTCGCTCACCTCGGCGGCGAGGTCGGCGATCGACTGCTCGGCCGGAGCGGCGGAGGGCGACTCGGGGGTCTCCTCCGGGGCGGTTGCCCAGCCGGCCGGCTCGTCGACCGGTGAGGCGGTGTCGTCGACCACCGAGGTGGCGGCGGCCCCGGTTGCCGGCACGAACGGGGTGTCGACGGTGGGTACATCGTCGTCGGCAGCCTGGTCGCTGTGTTCGTCGGCGGAAGTGTCGTCGGCGGAAGTGTCGTGGGCGGAAGTGTCGTGGGCGGAAGTGTCGTGGTCAGCGGTGCCCTGCTCGTCGGCCGGACCCTCGTCGCCAGCGCCGTCCTCGTCGGCTGCCCCGGTGGCGACCGCGTGCTCGTCGGCCTCACGCTGGAGGTACGCGACGATGTTGGTGCCGGCCGCCACGATCGACACGACCGCCCAACCGTCGGCGGCCTTCTCGTTGAGAAGTGGCGCCAGTGACTCGGCGTCGTAGGACGAAGCGGTGACCGAAGAGAACTCCTGCATGCCCGCGATGCTAGACGACGATTCGCCTGCTGGACGGGCTCTTGAATGAACTCTTGACGGTCAGTCGCGGTCGGGCCGGGCGCCCTCGGTGAGCGCTGCGAGATCGGCCGTGGCGGGGTCTCCGTCGTAGACCACCTCGCCGTTGCTCAACGCGATCAGCCGGCTGCTCTCCCTCACGCTCGACAGTTCATGGGTGGCCACGACCAGCGAGGCGCCGTCACCGTGGGCGAGTGTCAGCAACTCCAGCAGCGCCTCCTTGCCGAGCCGGTCGAGACCGACGAAGGGCTCGTCGATCAGCATGACGTCGAAGGGACGCACGAACGCCATGGTGAGCGCGGCCTTCTGTTTCAGACCCCGGCTGAACGTCATCGGCAGGTCGTCGACGCGGTTCATCAGCCCGACCATGTCGACGAGATCGACGGCCTGCTGCTCCCAGTCCTCGGTTCCGTGCAGGCGTGCGATGTACTCGAGGTGCTCCCACACGGTGAGGTCGTCGTAGAACACGGGCTGATCGGCGAGATATGACACCGCAGCGCGCGCCTCGATCGATCCGATCGGATGTCCGGCGATGGTGGCGGTGCCCTCGGACGGTTCGAGCATGCCGACCAACATGCGCATCAGGGTGGTCTTGCCGCTGCCGTTGTGCCCGATCAGCGAGATCCGCTCGCCGCCGCCGATGCGCAGGTCGAGCGGCCGCAGCGCTGGCGCATCGCCGTACTGTTTCGCGAGGCCCTGGGTCTCGATGGCGGGTGGCGGGCCGGCGGGCCTCTCGATGCGGCCGGCGACCGCAGGTGACCCGGTTGCCTCGGTTGCCTCGGTTGGCTGGTCATCGGTTGGCTGGTCACCGCTGTGGTGCGGCGCGGTGCGCCCCGAGGTGGTGGACGACCCTCGTGCGCGGGTGCGCTGCGACTGTGGTCGGTTTGCCCGGGAGTTGCTCATGCGGTTGCGGCCCGTCCTTCTTCGAAGAATGTGCGGATCCGCTCGGTCCACGGATCGCGGCGACGCACCCAGACCACCACGATCGCCGTGAACAGCAGCAGTCCGAGCGCCGATCGCCCGACGCTCGCGGCGTCGTCGGCGAAGCGGGCGACGAACACTGGAAGTGTGCCCACCGCGCTGATCACGACGGGCAGCGCGGTGCGCAACGCCGTGCTGAAGCCTGCGAACTCGGGCGGTACCAGCGTCGTCTCGCTGTCGCGGGGAGCGCCGAGCAGGGTGGTCGGCGACGGAGCGGTCGGCGCGTCGAGCACGGTGACGACGACGGGGCCCATCGCCCCGGCCCACACCATCGGCACGGCCACGACGAAGGCGAGTGCGCCGAGGTCGGGGTCGGCGACGACGGCGACCGCTGCGCCGACCATCGCCACCGCCGTGAGCAGAATTGCCGACGCCACGAGGTGATGGGCGTAGAGCCAGCCGCGCTCGATCGGGATGCCATCGGTGAGGTCGGGACGGTCGATCTCCTGCGAGAGCGGCTCGAGCGACTCGAGTCCGACGAAGAACAACGCGCCGAGGACGAGCAGACCGAACAGCGGCGACGACGAGATCGTCAACGCCGCGCCGCTGCCGCCGATCGCTGCCAGCAGGGTGATGCGAACGAACCGCGAGGCGGGCAGTCGGCGCAGTGAGCGGCTGTCGCGTCGCCACACGATCGCGGCCGGACGTGGCGGCGACGGGGTCGCCGGGGTCGCACGGACACGCACCGGTCCGGCCGGGCCGGTTGTCGAGGCGGTGGTCGAGGCGGTGGTCGCCGTGGGTGGGGAGGCACCGGTCGAGGGGCTCGTCGGTGCGGGCCGGCGAGGACGGTGACGCTGGCCCCAGGGGCGCGTGCGCAACACCTCCGAGCGCAGCTGGCGCCGGAGCTGCACCACGGTGCGCAGGTCCTGCACCGTGGCGGCGAAGCGCAGCTGTGAGACCAGTTCACCGCGTCGGGCGAGCGCCTCGACGCGGAGCCGACCACCGAGCAACAGCGCCGCGGCGGCGATCGCCACGGCGACCACGATGGCGATCACGTCGAGCGGTCGCTGGCTGATGCCCCACAGCGACAGCCGTCCGGCGAGGTTTCCGGGGGCGATGCGTGCGAGCCCGGTGGTCGTGTCGTTCCAGATGCCCCACGCCACCGCACCCTGCCAGGCGAGAGCGACCGCAGCGAGCAGCGTCGCCAGCCAGCGGGGCACGCGCAGTGTGTGGGCGATCACCGCCGTCGCCACGAAGGTGATGCCGACGATCGCTCCGAAGGCGCCGCTCGCCGCTGCCCACGCTGCCCGCGAACCCTCGACTTCGGTGGCGATCAGCTGGCCGAGCACGGCGCCGCCGAGACCGAGCGCGAACGCGGCGGCCCGGAGACGCTGGGCGACCGGTCGCAGCATCACGGTGCGACGCGAGATCGGTGACAGCAGGACGTGGCGGATGTCGGCGATCTCGATCGCCACCGGTCCACCGTCGGCGCCGCTGCGGAGGCCGAGTGCGAACGCCGCGACGACGAGCACTCCGATGATCGACGGGCCGCGTGTCAGCAGGTCGGCAGTGTCGATGCCGTCGCCGATCGCGCCGTCGATCGCATCGGAGACCAGGACCACGACGGTCAGTCCGACAAGGGCGAAGAGGTAGACGCGATAGGCGATGTCGTACCAGTCGGTGTCGCCGAGGCGACGCCGCTGACGGGTCGTGCGCAGTTCGAAGAGGGTCGCCTTCGTGGCCTGCTGGTCGGGTACCACCACGGGCTCCACGATCGCGTCGGACGACATCGCCGAAAGAACGTACTGCCGTCGTTGCATACTTGTGCGGTGGACACCGAAACCGCACAACTGTTCGTCGGGCTGCTGACGCTTGCCGCTGGTGCGGGTGCGGTCGCCTGGCTGGTGCTGCGAGCGCTCGTCGCAGCGGGAAACGACGACGCTGCACGCCTGGGGGCCTCGATCAGCGACGCCGGCGTCTGGCTCGCCTGGCTGGTGGCGGTCGGTGCCACCGTCGGCAGCCTCTACTTCTCCGAGGTCGCCAACTTCAACCCGTGCCGCTTCTGCTGGTTCCAGCGCATCGCGATGTACCCGCTGGCGGTGGTCCTCCTCGTCGGAGCGCTCCGCAAGGACACCAACGTGCGGTGGTATGCCGCACCGCTCGCCATCATCGGGGTGGCGATCTCGGGCTGGCACAGCCTGATCGAGTGGCGCCCGTCGCTCGACAGCGGCCAGTGCGAGTTCCAGGGCCCGTCGTGCACGTTCATCTGGTTCCGCGAGTTCGGGCTGAGCCTCGCCAACATGGCGCTCGTCGGCTTTCTCACCATCCTCATACTGTTGCTGGTGCGTTTTCCGGCCAGAATGGGCGAAACGACCGACACGTCGGCGTCCGAGCCCGAAATGGAGCCCTCCTCGTGAAGAACCGCACCGTGATCATCGTCGTCGGAGTCATCGTGCTCGTGCTGGGCCTCGCCGGCGCAGCGGTGCTGTTGACCGGCGGCGACGACGACAGCAGTGGCGTGCTCGCACCCGGCGAGACCCCTCGGGAGACGTTCGGCGACGATCTCGAACAGAACCGCCCGGTCGACGTGACAGGTGATCCCCTGCCCGGCCTCGACACCGTCGTGGACGCCGACCCGGCAATCGGCATGGCGATGCCGGTCGTCGAGGGTGCCGGTTTCGACGGGCGTCCGGTCACGGTCGGCGGCCCGACCGACGGCCCGACGTTGTACGTGTTCCTCGCCCACTGGTGCCCCCACTGCAACGACGAGATCCCCGAGCTGATCGAACTCAGGAACCGCGACGGCCTGCCCGAGGGGACGACCGTGGTCGCGGTCAGCACCGGAGTCGACAGCAGTGCTCCGAACTATCCGCCGTCGGACTGGCTGGTCAACCGTGACTGGCCGGTGCAGTGGCCGGTGTTGGCCGACAGTGCGGAGTCGACCAGTTTCGTCGTCAACGGCGGTGGCGGATTCCCGTACCTGCTGTTCGCCGACGCCGACGGCAACGTGCTCGCCCGCGACAGCGGAACGAAGTCGGCCGAAGAACTCGCATCCTGGCTCCAGACAGCACTCGCCACCAGCGCCTGACGATCACGCCAGGGGTCAGACCCCAGGCGTGATCGGTCACTCCCAGCCGGCGGGCAGCGCGGTGTGGTCGGTGACGGCGCAGTCGTCGCCGAACACCACGAAACGGTCGAAGCCGCGCAGGAACCACCGGTCGTGGGTCACCGCCACCACGGTCCCGTCGAACTGGGCGAGGCCGTGTTCGAGGGCCTCGGCCGACATCAGGTCGAGGTTGTCCGTCGGCTCGTCGAGCAGCAGCAGCGTGGCGCCCGACAACTCCAACAGCAGCACCTGAAATCGCGCCTGTTGGCCACCTGACAGTGTGTCGAAACTCTGTTGCGCACAACCGTGGAGTTCGTAGCGCCGCAGCATGCCCATTGCCGGACCCAGCACCACGTCGTGGCCGTACAAGATGTCGATCAGCCCGCGGCCCTGCCACTCGGGATGCTCGTGCGTCTGGTGGAACAGTCCGGGAACCACCCCGGCGCCGAGGCGGCAGACGCCGGCGTGCTCCACCCGACCCGTGTGATTGCCGGTGTGGTTGCCGGTGTGGTCGCCGGTGACGACGTCGGCGCGATTCACCTGGTCGAGCAGCCGCAGGAAGTGGCTCTTGCCGACACCGTTGCCGCCGAGCACGGCAACCCGTTCCCCGTACCAGAGTTCGAGGTCGAACGGATCGGTGAGTCCCTCGATCTCCAATGCCTCGCAGATCACCGCTCGCTTGCCGGTGCGCGCACCGCGGAGGCGTACGTCGATCTGCTGGTCGCGAACCTCGGGTGGGCGGTCGTTGCGTTCCACGAAGTGGCGCAGCTTCGTCTCGGCCGCCTTCAGTTTCGGGGCGAACGCCTCGCTGATCTTCGCTCGCTCGCGCATCAGCTTCACGTAGTCCTCGAGGCGCCGGCGTTCGTCGTCGTAGAGGGACCGGTCACGGTCTCGTTTGCCGTGCTCGCGTTCCTTCGCCTCCGCATAGTCGGCGAACGAGCCGCCGTGGGTCCAGGCTCCCCACGCCTCCACGGTGACGATCTTGGTGGCGGTGGCGGCCAGGAGTTCGCGGTCGTGGCTGATGAACAGCACGGTCTTGCGGGTGGCGTTGAGCTGTTGTTCGAGCCAGCGCTTGGCCGGCACGTCGAGGAAGTTGTCGGGCTCGTCGAGCACCAGGATGTCGAACTCGCTGCGCAGCAGCGTCTCGAGCGCCAGCCGTTTCTGTTCTCCACCACTCAGCGTGCGCAGCGGCCGGTCGCGGACATCTTCGAGCGACTCGCCGAACGCCCTGGTCACACACTCGTTCCACGTGACCTCGAGGTCGTAGCCACCGGCGTCGCCCCAGGCCGCGAGGGCCTCGGCATACTCCATCGGTTCGGCGGCCAGACGCGGCTCCGCCGCTGCGAGACGGCCGGCAGCCACCCGCACCCGTTCGGGTGCGATCGACACCAGCAACTCGTGCACGGTGGTGGCGGCCTGGTCTGCGGTGCCGACGAGCTGGTGCATCACCCCGAGCCGACCGTCGACGCTGATGGTTCCGTCGCTGGCGGCGAGGTCGCCGGTGATCAGCTTCAGCAACGTCGACTTGCCCACGCCGTTCGCGCCGACGATCGCCACGCGGTCGCCGTCGCCGACGCGGAAGGCGACGTCGCGGAACAACTCGTCACCGCCTGGGAGCTGCCAGGCGAGATGGCTGACCGCGACCGATCCCACGACCGGTGGAGCTTACGGAGTCGCCGGCGCCGGACCCGTCCGGGTTTCCGCGGCGAGGAAGGTCGCGCGGTCGAGGACGACTCGGACAGGTACCCCGAGTTCGGCGGCCGCAGCCGCGGCGTCGTCGAACTCGACCTTGACGCGGTGCTCGCCGATCTTGACGCGAACGGTCTGGCCGTCGACGTCGACGGTGGTCTCGGCGCGACGCTGCGGCCAGCGGCGCATCGCGGACATGCGTACCCCCAGGGTGCCGGTCTCGCGCACGAGCACGTCGCGCAGTGCACCGGTCGTCGCTGGATCGCACAGCACACCGATGGTGTGCGCCGGGCGCCCCTTCTTCATCACGATCGGCGTGATCCAGGCATCGTGGGCGCCGGCGTCGAGCAGCGCGGTGATCGCGTGGGCCAGGACTTCGCCGGTGACGTCGTCGACGTTCGCTTCGAGCAGGACCACGGGCGTGCCGTCCTCCGTGCGGGAGTCGGTGCCGACACGGCCGACCACCACCTGGACGACGTTGGCTCGTTCTGGCGTGTCGGCGGTCCCGGCGCCGTAGCCGACGTGGTCGGCGGAGATCGGTGGCATCGAGCCGAAACCGGCCGCGAGCGTGGTCATCAGTGCCACGCCGGTGGGCGTGGAGATCTCGAGCGTGGTGTCGATTCCGACCGTGGGAGCCTGCACCCCGGTGAGCAACGCCATCGTGGCGGGCGCCGGGTTGGGGATCACCCCATGGGCGCTGCGGATCGACCCGTGCCCGACGGCGATCGGGCTGCACCACACGTCGTCGATCCCGAGCGACTCCAGTGCCGCGCAGACACCGACGACATCGATGATCGAGTCGACCGCCCCGACTTCGTGGAGTTCGACGTCGGCCGGGTCGACCCCGTGGATCGCCCCCTCGACCGCTCCGAGCCGTTCGAACACGGCGCGCGCCCGCCGATGGACCCGCTCGGGGAGATCGGCGTCGTCGAGCAATGCCACGACCTCGCGCAGCGGGCGGTGCGGTCCCTCGTGAGCACGAGCATGATCGCCCTCGCCGTCATCGTGGTGGTTGTGATCGCCGTGATTGCCGTGATCGCCGTGCTGGTCGACGACGACGTTGGCCCACGTCGCGCCGACGCCGCATCGCTGGACACGTTCGAACAGCAGGGCGTAGCCGTCGATGCCGAGGCCACCGATCGTCGAGGCGACCACGTCGGGGTCGGCGCCCGCATCGACCAGTGCGGCCATCGTCATGTCGCCGGCGACCCCCGCCTGGCAGTTGAACCACGCGATCCGGCGGTCGCCGGGTCGGAGCGTGGCGGAGTCCGACGTCGCGGTGGACGCGTCCGCGGGGTCGCTCATCGATTCGGCCAGGTGAACATGCGGGCGATCGCGCTGGCGGCGCCGAAACCGTTGTCGATGCCGACCACGGTGACGCCACTCGCGCACGATGCGTGCATCGCCAGCAGCGCCGTGACGCCGTCGAGGCCCGCCCCGTAGCCGACACTGGTCGGCACGGCGACCACGGGGGCGCCGCTGAGACCTCCGAGCACGCTGGCGAGCGCTCCCTCCATGCCGGCGACGACGACGAGGGCGTCGGCGTCGGTGAGGTCGTCGAGACGGGCGAGCAGGCGGTGCAGTCCTGCGACACCGACATCGGTGACCAGCGACGGGTCGAAGCCGTAGGCGCGCAACGCCAGCACCGCTTCGTCGGCGACCGGGATGTCGCTGGTGCCGGCGGTGACGACGACCACCCGGGCCGGTGAGCCGGCATCGGGAAGCCGCCAGAGCAGGCTGCGACTGGCTTCGACGGCAGGACCGTGTGCGTCGAGACAAGCACGCCGCTGCGCCTCGTCGGTGCGGGTCAGGAGGACGGGACCGGCGCCGTGAGCGAGGAGTTCACCGACGATGGTGACGCACTGCGCCGGCGATTTGCCGGGTCCGTAGATCGCCTCCGGCAGCCCCGATCGCAGGTGGCGGTGATGGTCGACGGTGGCACCCTCGACGTCGGCGAATGGCAGGCGTCGCAGCCGGGTGACCGCGTCGTCGGGCGACATCGCACCGGACTGCACGTCGTCGAGAAGGGCTCGCAGGCCGAGTTCGTCCACCCCGTCATCGTGCCACGTCGGCATCGGAACGGCCCCGCTCGGCACCCGTCGCCGTAGTGTTGGCCCCGATGTCACCGAGCACAGCGAAACGGGTCGGCTTCTTCGGGCCGTTCGGCACCTTCACCCAGCAGGCACTCCTGTCGCAGCCCGATCTCGCCGGCACCGAACACGTCGCCTACCGCACGGTTCCCGACGTGCTCGATGCGGTCGAGCAGGGCGACGTCGACGTGGGTGTGGTGCCGATCGAGAACTCGATCGAGGGGATGGTCAACTTCACCCAGGATGCGTTGGCGTTCGACCACGACCTGTTGATCCAGCGCGAGATCGTGATCGACATCGAACACTGTCTGCTCGCCAAGCCGGGTATCGCGCTCGCCGACGTCACCGAGATCTACTCGATCCCCGTGGCCACTGCCCAGTGCCACCGCTACCTGCGCGAGCAACTGCCCGACGCCGAGATTCGGGCCGCCTACAGCACCGCTGATGCTGCCCGTCTCGTCAGCGAGGGTGATGCGGCCGGTGCTGCGGCCCTCGGGCCGCGGGTCGCCGCCGACGTCTACGGCCTCGACGTGCTCGCCGCCGACATCGCCGATCACGACGGTAACCAGACCCGGTTCGTCGTGGTCGCCCGCGAGGGCGTGCCGGCTCCGACCGGCAACGACAAGACGGCGCTCGTGATCTACCAACGTGCCGACGAGCCCGGCAGCCTCGTGTCGATCCTGCAGGAGTTCACCGCTCGCCGGATCAACCTGTCGAACCTCACCAGCCGACCCACCAAGGCGGGCGGACTCGGCGACTACTGCTTCATCGTCTACGCCGAGTCGCACGTGGCCGACGAGCTGCTGGCCGACACGATGCGCGCGCTCCACTCGAAGCAGGGCGGTGTCAAGTTCCTCGGTTCGTACCCGGCGGCGGACGACCAGTCTGCGCCGACGAGCGAGAGCGCCGACGCCCGCTGGCGCGACGCGGACGACTGGGTGCTCGACATCCGACGTTCGATCAGGAGGTGAATCCGGCGGGCTGAACGCCGCCCGTCCGCTCGGTTTCGTGCCCGCCGACCGATGACGTGCGCGCCTACGCTCGGCGCCATGTCGAACGACCAGTCCAGAACCGACGGCCGACCGGTGAGCGTCGTGACCGGTGCGAACTCCGGGATCGGGCGGGCGACGGCGATTCATCTGGCTGGGCACGGTCATCGGGTCATCGGCACGGTCCGGTCGATCGAGAAGGCCGAGAAGCTCCGCACGATGGCCGCCGAAGCCGACGTGTCGGTCGAGCTGTTCGAACTCGACGTCGCCGACGACGAGTCGGTGCGTGCCGGATTCGAACGGATCCTCGAGGCTGCGGGCCGTATCGATCACCTCGTCAACAATGCCGGTGTCGGCGGCAACGCCGTGGCCGAGGAGTGCCCACCCGAGTTCTACCTGTCGGTGATGAACGTCAACCTCTGCGGAGCGGTGCGCTGCATCCAGGCCGTGTTGCCGCAGATGCGCGAACGCGGCAGCGGCACCATCGTCAACATCAGCTCGGTCGCCGGACGCATCGCGGCGCTCGCCCAGTCGCCGTACGTCGCATCGAAGTGGGCGTTCGAGGGGCTCAGCGAAGGGCTGGCGCAGGAGCTGGCACCGTTCGGGATCCGTGTGGCGATCATCGAGCCGGGTGTGACCAAGTCGGCGATCTTCGCCAAGAACGTCGATGCACCCAACTCGACGGGCGTGTACGACGCCCACTACCGCCGCATGTTCCAGTTCTACATGACCGGCATGGCCAACGCGACCGACCCGTTCGAGGTGGCCGAGGTGATCCACCAGGCGATCACCACCGACGAGCACCGGCTGCGCTATCCCGTCAGCTGGGGTGGTGCAGAACTCGCGGAACTCCACGATCGGATCGACCACAGCGATTGGATCGCGATGGGCGCGATCGAAGAGGACGAGGAGTACTACGAGGCGTTCCACGGTGTGTTCGGGCTGGATCTTCGTTGACCGGCGACCGTGCCGTGCGCATCCTCGCCGTGTGCAGCCACAACCGGACCCGGTCGGTGATGATGGCGGCACTGCTCGAGTCGTTGCTCACCGAGCGGCTCGACGAGGGCGCGGTGCAGCTGCGTTCGTCCGGCTTCGGCCCGGCAGGTCTGCCGCCGATCGACGACGCCGTCGACGCCATGGAGCGACGCGGCCTCGACATCTCGGCGCACCGGAGTTCGCCCACCACCGTGTCGCTCGTGGATGGTGCCGACCTCATCCTCACCGCTGAGCGCGACCATGTCGTCAAGGTTGCAGCGCTGTCGACCGAGGCGTTCCGGCGGGCGATGACCCTGCCCGAGTTCCTCGCCGCCGCTGCGGGAACTGGCCACGACCACGAGGCCGACATCCGCTCGTGGGTCCAGTCGCTGACCGAACAGCGCACCGCCGTGGCCTATCTCCGTGAGCCGGTTCCCGAGGTGGCCGACCCCACGGGCTCGCTTCACCGGGCGTTCGAGTCGGCGGTGGTCACGATCGAACAGCAGTGTCGAGAAGCGGCGTCGCACCTCGTGACACAGCTCGCAGCTCGCTCGTCCTGATCATGGCGCCGGCGGTGTAGCAGCCGGGACGGTGGGGAACGGTGGCGCATGGCTTCGCCCCTTCATTCCCGGCCCCGTCGAGCAGCGCTGATGTCCCTCGTGGTTGCGGCGACCGTGATCGGCTGCTCGAGCGACGAGCTGGTCCCGGACGTCACGGTCGACGACACCGAGGTCCAGACGCCGGCGACGGACACGCGCACCAGGAACCCGCCGACCGTGTCCAACCTGCCGATCACCCGGCCATGAGTGTGCACCGCGCGCCGCGCGCTCGGCGGGCTCGGTGGGCTCGTCGTGGTGGTGGTGGTCGTCGTCGCCGTGGAAGCGAGCCGCCTGTGGGGCCGGACCATCGAGACGGCCCGGGAGGCAGCCCGACCGGTTGGCCACTTCGGCGACTGCCGACTCGTGGCCAACGATTCGTGAGCGGTGTCGCGGGGTAGACCCCCGCCATGACCCGCGTGATGATCGCCGTCGACGGTTCCGAACTCGACGCGCCCCTGGCCGCCACCGCCCATCGGCTCTTCGGAAACGATGCCGACTACTGGGCGGTCAACGTCCAGGCGTTCGGCACGGAGTCGCTCGCCACGGCATCGGCGACATTTCCTGCGATGTACGGAGGGTCACTCGTCGGGTTCGGTTCCTCCTATCCGTATCTCGCTCCGAATCCCTACGACGTGCGCGAAGAGGGGACCGACGCGGTCCAAGGGGCCGTGGAGCGGGCCGACGCCACCGTGGAGGAGGCGCTCGACGACGCCGGAGTGGCCGAGGCCACGAAGGTCGCGGAGGTCGGCGATCCGCCCGGGGCGATCCTGGAGGCAGCGCGCGAACGCTCCATCGACGTCGTCGTGGTCGGTGACCACGACCGCAGCTGGTGGTCGAAGCTCTTCGCTCCGGCGGTCGGTGAGGAACTCGTCGACCGGGCAGAGATCCCGGTGCTGATCGTGAGCGCCGGGGCCGCCGACACGGTGGACGGCGGGCGTCCGGGGCGATGAAGCCCCTGCGCGTCGCGATCGTCAACGACTACGAACTCATCGTGCGCGGCCTGGCGGCCATGCTGGCCCCGTTCCACGAACGGGTCGAGATCGTCGATACGCGAGCCGGCGGGCATCCGGTCGGCCCTGCCGACATCTCGTTGTTCGACACCTTCGGTGGCCGTCGGTCGGCGCTGTCGCGGGTCGATGCAATGGCCCAGGATCAATCGCTCGGCAAGGTCGTGCTCTACACCTGGGACGTCCCCGACGCGTTCGCGAACGACATCGGCGAGCGAGCCATCGATGCGGTGATCCTCAAGAGCACGAGCGGCGAGCAGTTGGTCGACGCACTCGAGCGCGTCCAACGCGGGGAGCGGGTCGAACCCGGCGAGAACGACATGCTGCGAGGTGTGCCGACACTCACCGAGCGCGAACGGGAGGTGCTGGCGCTGCTCGGCTGCGGGCTGTCGAACCGGGCGATCGCCGACGAGCTGTATCTCTCCGTCGACACGATCAAGACGCACGTCCGCAAGTTGTTCGCCAAACTCGGTGTCGTCAACCGCACACAGGCAGCTCTCGCCGCGAAGGAGCACGGACTCATCGCGCACCGCACCTGAACAGCGCCCGTTCCGGCGGGTTCGGCGGAGGACCTCAGGATGGTGGGTCGAGCGGGGGTTCGACGTGGAGGTGGGACACCAGTCCGGCGATCTCGATGAGACGACGAACGGGTCGCGACGGAGCGAGCACGATCAGCCGACGGCCGTCTCGTTCCAGCACCCGATGCACATCGAGCAGCAGGCGGAGTCCACTCGAGTCGACGAAACTCACCCCGGACAACTCCACGACCACGTCGCCCGCTGCCGGCAGGGGCAGGAGGACGTCGCTGACGAGGGCGCTGGTGTGGGCGTCGATCTCGCCGGTGAAGACGAAGCTGGTCTCGGTGCGAACCACGCGGAGGGGGGTGTTGTCGTCGGCCGTCTCGGCAACCATGTCGACGACGGTATCGATCGGGTGGGCGCCGAATCCCGCGAGCGAGCACGTTCACCCGATCGGGTGACGACGTCTCGAGCGGCCCCGGGGGCCGGACGGCTTCACTCGGGCGGCATCACTCGGACGGCATCACTCGGACGGCATCGCGCAGTCCACGGTGATCGGCATCGACGCCGCTGTCGCGCGCCGTTGGGCGGAACGGGAGGGATTCGAACCCCCGGACCCGTGAAGGTCGGCCGCTTTCAAGGCGGCTGCATTCGTCCACTCTGCCACCGTTCCGGGAACGAGGTTACCGCCGCTACACTCCGGGCTCCCCGGAGAGGTGCCAGAGCGGCCGAATGGGGCGCCCTGCTAAGGCGTTGATCGTGGTAACACGATCCGTGGGTTCAAATCCCACCCTCTCCGCCACTCGACCGGCGTGCCCCTCGCGGCGCGCCGGTCGGTCGTTTTCGCGTGCCGGGTCGCGAACCGACCGGCTCAGGCGGTGTGACGGTGGGGAGGTGACCGATCGAGGGGCCCCGCGAATGACATCCATGTCATTCGTGTGACGACGATGTTGCGGTTTCGTGACGAATCGAGTAGACCGGTGGCCGCTCCCATGACGAACGACCACCACGACCCCGAGGCTGCCCCCGAACTCACCGACGAGTTCTGGGGTGAGCGCACCGAGTGGGTCGCGCAGGGACCACCGGTTGCACGCCGTCGCGGTGCCGGTGCGGCGATCGCGGCGTGGTGGAACGCAGTCCTCGGTGGCGGCGTCGCTGCCGGTCGCACGCACGGCGGTTCGGTCCGACGCCCCCCGGCCGCCGGTCACCGTGATGAATGGTCCGACGATGAATGGTCCGACGCCGACGCCGACGCCACCGTCGATGAATGGTCCGACGCCGACGCCGACGTCACCGTCGATGAATGGTCCGACGACGATGCCGCGGTCACCGGTGAGGACGACGAGTGGGCGTGGAGCGTCGAGCCCGAGCCGACGCCCAGCACGCGTCCGGGCGTCGACCCGCTCATCGCTCGCCTCGGTGGGCTCGCGGTGATCGTCACGCTCGCCGCGCCGCTGATCGTCGGGTTCACCGCGTCGGACAACGATTCGGCCAGCGACGGCTCGACCCCGGCGGTCATCGAGAGTGCGGCGCCGACGATCGTGCCGCCCACCTCGGCCCCGGCAGCGGTGGCCGACTCCGCGCCCGCCACGGCACCGGCACCAGCGGCGGTCAGCGCTGCGTCGACCGCCGTCTCGGACGCGTCGACCGATGCCGACGACAGGGCCGACACCGACGGCACGAACGACAAGGCCGACACGGCCGACACGGCCGCCGGCGGTGGCGATGCCGTCGTCTCGGCCGACACGGCCCCGCTGCAGCTCGCTGCCCAGCCGACCACGATCGCCGACGTTTCGGCGACCGACGCCGCTGCGCCGTCGTGCGGCAACCGGTACGAGCTCGCCGCCGGCGACTACTGGATCCGCATCGCCGACGCAGCAGACGTGTCGCTGACCGATCTGCTCGCCGTGAACGACGCCTCGGTCGACACCGTTCTCGTTCCCGGCCGCTCCGTCTGCCTTCCGGTGGGTGCGTCCACGCCCTCACCTCCGACCACCGCCGCGCCGGCGACCACGACTCCCCCGAGCCGGCAGAGTGCGGCCGGCACCACACCCGCCGCGCCGGCGACCGCACCGCCCGCCACGACGGCGCCGACCACCACCGCACCGGCTCGGCCAGCCGCGGTGCCCGAGTCGCAAGCCACCGCCATCATCCGTGCGGTGTGGCCCGACGAGCTCGAGGAACGCGCCCTGCAGATCGCCTGGCGAGAGAGCAACCATCAGTCGAACGTCAACAACTTCTGTTGTTATGGGCTGTTCCAGATCTACTTCGACGTTCACCGCAGCTGGCTGTCCACGATCGGGGTCGACTCGGCGAAGGATCTCTTCGACCCGCAGCTGAACACCCAAGCCGCATACATGCTCTACCAGCGAGCAGGCGGTTGGGGCCCCTGGGGCGGCTGAGCAAGTTCGTCGTCGGCATCTCGACGAGTTGCGTCTACACTGTCGGCCGTCGCAATTGCGCTCGTAGCTCAATGGATAGAGCACTTGACTACGGATCAAGCGGTTGGGAGTTCGACTCTCTCCGAGCGCGCTGCAGTACGAGGGGCGGAGCCGTCAGGCCCGCCCCTCGTACCGTTCTGCGGCGCAGTTGTCCCCCGGATTGGCCCTGCATCATCGAGGGAATCATCGAACGCTGTGGATCGTCAACAACTCCTCAAGGCGGCGCGTCGGTGTGCCGATGATCGCTCATGAGACTGATCCGCCTCGTCGCGCTGGTCGGCAGCGTCGTGCTGCTGGTGGCCACGACGGTCTCGATGGTTGCCGAGCGATCGGAGTTGCGCGGCGAGCAGGACGCACGCGTGACCGCGGCGGTCCTCGCCGCCGACCAGTCGGTGGAGAGCACGCTCGCCCGGGCTGCTGCGCTCGTCGCCGCGGCCACGGAGTCGACCGACCCCAACGACCTCGTCGCGTCGTTCGGGGCCGGCGTCTCGGCATGCGTCTCGTCCCGGGAGGAGCCGCGCTGCAGCGACGTCGACGTGTTCGCGCTCGCCGGATTTGCCTCGGCAGCGACGATCTCCGCACAGCAGGATCGACCGGCCGTGGTCGTGGAAACGTCGACCGATTCGCTGTTGGTCGTCTCGCGCGGCGCAGCCACCAGTGCACTGCAGCTGCCGATCTCGGCGCTGCTCGATCCGCGGGCGTCGGCCACCATCGACGGCTACGGCGCAGCGGTCGGCATCGGGCTCGCTTCGGCAAACGCTGACGGTTTCGAGCGGATCGGTCCGCTGACCGGCGACGGGCGACGCATCGTCACCGACACGCTCGCACTGCCGGACGACGGGGGCGTCGTCACGGTCTCGGCCTCGATCCCCGACGAGGTCAGCCTCATCGGGGAGGGTGGCGCCGGATACCTGATCCTGCTCGGCTTGGGCACCGTGCTGATGGCACTGGCCGCCTGGACGTTCCTGCTCGACCGGCGCACGCTCGAGCGGCGCGCCACCACCGACGAACTGACCGGGCTCGTCAACCGACGCGAGTTCGAGCGCATCAGCGAGGAATCGCTGCTCGCCGCCGAACGATTCAACACCGGGGCGTGCCTGATGCTGATCGACCTGAACGGGTTCAAACAGATCAACGACACGCTCGGCCACCAGTTCGGCGATGTCGTGCTCGAAGCAGCGGCCGAGCGACTGCAGTCGGCGGTGCGTGACAGCGACGTGGTCGGACGGTGGGGTGGCGATGAGTTCGTGATCCTGCTGCCCGGTGTGGAAGACGGTGCCGGTGTCCGCGCGAGCGCGGAGCGGATCGGTCACACCCTCGCTGCCTCACCGATCGCCGGTGACGTCACGGTGAACGCTGCGATCGGCGCTGCGCTGTTCCCCCGGCACGGGCGTGAACTCGACGACCTGATCAGTGCAGCCGACGTGGCGATGTACAGCGCGAAGACGACCGGTGTGACGCATCGGCTCGCCGACGCCCACGGCGTCGAACTCGCGGCCGAGGAGTTGCGCACGACGTCGGGGTACCAGGGCCCGGACCGGCGTCGGCATCCCGGCAGGAACGACAGCGGCGCCGACAGCCCCAGCGACGCCGGAGCCGTCGGACGCGACTGACGAGTCCCAGGCGCTGCAGTGGGGATGTCAGCGGATGGATGAGGGCACGGCCTGCTGGGTGGCTCGCTGCACACTGCCTACAGTGGCGTGGTGGCCCTGACCGATCCGCTCACGCACAAGCTGGCTGGGTTCGGCACGACGATCTTCGCCGAGATGTCGGCACTCGCCGTCGAGACCGCAGCGGTCAATCTCGGGCAGGGCTTCCCCGACACCGACGGGCCGGCCGAGGTGCTCGATGCCGCAGTTGCCGCGATCCGTTCGGGCATCAACCAGTACCCGCCGGGCCCGGGTCTGCCCGAACTCCGTCGGGCCGTTGCCGACCACCAGCGACACTGGTACGGCATCGACCTCGATCCCGACAGCGAGGTGGTGGTCACCGCGGGGGCGACCGAGGCCCTTGCCGGCGCGCTGCTCGGCATGCTCGACGCCGGCGACGAGGTCGTGGTGTTCGAGCCCATGTACGACAGCTACCAGGCCGGCATCGCGCTCGCGGATGCCCGGGCGGTGCCGGTGCTGCTCGCCCCCGGTGACGACGGGCGCTACACGTTCGACCCTTCCGAGCTGACGGCCGCCGTGTCCGAGCGCACCAAGTTGATCCTGCTCAACACGCCGCACAATCCGACCGGCAAGGTGTTCACACGCGACGAGCTGCAGGCGATTGCGCGGGTGGCGATCGACAACGACCTGATCGTGGTCACCGACGAGGTGTACGAACACCTGCTGTTCGACGGACACCGGCACGTACCGATGGCGACGTTGCCCGACATGCGCGAGCGCACGCTGACGATCTCCTCGGGCGGCAAGACGTTCCACACCACGGGCTGGAAGATCGGATGGATGTCCGGGCCCGAGCCGCTGGTCACCGCTGCGAAGACCGCGAAGCAGTTCCTCACCTACGTGAACGGCGCGCCGTTCCAGCCGGCGATGGCCATCGGACTGCGTCTGCACGACGCCTACTTCGAGGAGCTCGCCGCCACGTTGCAGACCGCACGCGATCACCTGGTGGCAGGCCTGCGTTCCGCCGGATTCGTGACGTTCGAGCCCGAAGCGACGTACTTCACCACCGTCGACATCCGGCCCGTGGACCCGAGCGGCGACGGGATGGCGTTCTGCCGAGCCCTGCCCGAGCGGTGTGGCGTGGTCGCAGTGCCCAACGAGGTGTTCTACGCCCGACCCGAGCACGGTCGGCATCTCGTGCGGTTCGCCTGCTGCAAACGCCTGGACGTGATCGACGAGGCGGTCGATCGCCTCGCGCAGGGATTCTCCCGATGAGGCTGGTCCGTTCGTGAGTGTCGGCTCGTGAGCATCGTGCGCGTCGCAGCGATCCAGCACGACATTGCCTGGCACGATCGTGCAGCGAACTTCGAGCGACTCGCGCCGATGATCTCGGGTGCTGCAGCCAGCGGTGCGCGTGTCGTGCTGGTCACCGAGACGTTCTCCACCGGGTTCTCGTTCGACTCGCCGGACATCGCCGAGCCCGAGGGTGGACCGTCGTCGCAGTTCCTCGTCGAGATGGCCGGCACGCACGGCGTGTGGGTCGGCGGGTCGTGTCCCGAGATCGCACCGGAAGCACCGGTGGACGACCAGCGCCCTTCGAACGTGTTCGTGCTGGCTGCTCCGGACGGCGCCACGACCCGCTACCGCAAGATCCACCCGTTCTCGCACGCCGACGAGGAACGGTACGTGCGTGCCGGCACCGAGTTCGTCACCGTCGACATCGACGGCCTGCGCTGTGCGCTGTTCGTCTGCTACGACCTGCGCTTCGCCGACGAGTTCTGGGCGCTGGCCACCGATGTCGACGCCTACCTGATCGTGGCGAACTGGCCGGCCAAGCGGCGGCTGCACTGGTCGGCGTTGCTGCGGGCACGGGCGATCGAGAACCAGGCCTACGTCGTGGGCGTCAACCGGGTCGGCTCGGGCGGCGGCCTCGACTACTCGGGCGACAGTGCGATCATCGACCCGCTCGGCGAGATCCTGGCCACCGGCGCCGGCGGCCAGACGGTGCTGCTCGCCGACCTCGACCCTGCCCACGTCGCCTCCACCCGCAACCACTTCCGCTTCCTCCAGGACCGCCGCATGTAACGATTGGTGTCAGACACCAATCGTTACACCGGGTCGGCTCGTCGCATCCGGTCGACATCGCGCATCTGCATCGAGACGCGGATGCCATAGGGCGTGTCCTGCCGGCCGACCTCGGTGAAGCCGCGCCTGGTGTGGAACACGAGCGACGGTTCGTTCGGCGGGTCGACGTTCACCTCGAGTGCGAGCCGGTTCGCTCCCAGGTCGACCATGGCCCGGTCGACCTCGGCATACAACTGCGTGCCGAGCCCACGACCCTGCGCGCCGGCATCGAGCGCCACCCGATCGAGGTACATGAAGTCGTCGAAGCGCTCGGTGAACCACCGGAAGTTGACCGAGTCGTACGGCGCGGTCGACGGCATCACGAGACAGAACCCGACGACCGCACCGTCGAGTTCCACCGCCAGCGCGATCGGGCTCTCGCCGACGAGGAACGCCATCCGGTCGGCGTCGACCGAGCCGACCTCGGGCACGTTGGCCTGGTTGATCTCGAGGATCCGATCGAGGTCGCTCGGCTCGATCGGGCGGATCACGGCGGTCGACACGACAGCGACGGTAACCGGCACGGGCGGTGTCGCCCGTGCTCCGTTACGGTTCGCACCCGTGTCGTCGTCGGTGATCTGCGCTCGAGCGCTCCGCAAGGAGTTCGGGGATTTCGTTGCGGTCGACGGCATCGACTTCGACGTCGCACCCGGCGAATCGTTCGGGTTCCTCGGACCGAACGGTGCCGGCAAGACGTCCACGATGCGCATGATCGGTTGTGTCTCGCCGATCACGGCAGGGACCTTGCGCACCTTCGGTCTCGATCCGTCCACCGACGGGGCTGCGATCCGCGCCCGCATGGGGGTGGTCCCGCAGGCCGACCAGCTCGACTCCGAACTGACCGTGGTCGAGAACCTGGTGATCTACGGCCGCTACTTCGACATCCCGCGCGCCGAATGCAGGCGGCGCGCCGCTGAGCTGCTCGACTTCGTGCAACTCGCCGAGCGGGCGAACGAACGCGTCGATCCGCTCTCGGGTGGCATGAAGCGACGCCTCACGATCGCGCGGTCGCTGATGAGCGAGCCCGACCTGCTGCTGCTCGACGAGCCGACCACCGGTCTCGACCCGCAGGCCCGCCACATCCTCTGGGATCGCCTGTACCGCCTCAAGCAACGCGGTGTCACGCTCGTGCTCACCACTCACTACATGGACGAAGCCGAGCAACTGTGCGACCGGCTGGTGGTGATGGACGGCGGCCGTATCGTCGCCGAGGGCTCGCCGCGGGGTCTCATCGACGAGCACGCCACTCGGGAGGTGTTGGAGCTGCGGCTCCATCGCGCCGAAGTGATCGGTGTCGCAGACGGCGCCACGGCCGCCGAGGACGAGTCGGCGCTCACTGCGATCGACGGCATCGGCGACCGCCAGGAAGTGCTGCCGGACCGGATCCTGATCTACGCACACGACGGCGAGGCCGCCCTCGCCGAGGTGCACCGTCGCGGCATCGAGCCCGTCGGCAGTCTGGTGCGACGGAGCTCGCTCGAAGACGTGTTCCTGCGCCTCACCGGCCGCACCCTGATCGACTGACCTCGGATTCCACGATGACCACACCCACCACGATCCGCGTCTGGGAGAGCGAGTACGCGGTGTACCGCAAGGTCTGGAAGTCGCACGTGCTGCTGGCGTTCGTGCAACCCCTGCTCTACCTGCTCGGGATGGGACTCGGGGTCGGTGCGCTGATCGACGTCAACGCCGACTCGACGTCGACGCTCGGCGGGATCTCGTACTTCGCGTTCCTCGCACCGGCACTGCTCGCCACCACGGCGATGATGAGCGCCGGCCAGGCGTCGCTGTGGCAGGTGCTCGACGGCTTCTTCTGGGGGAACCGGTACCGGGCGATGGCCGCCACGCCCCTCACCCCAGGCGACATCGCCACCGGCCTGGCGATGTGGCATGCGACCCGCACGGCCATCGGCGTCTCGGGAGTGGCTGCAGTGCTGGTGCTTTTCGACGACACCCGATCGTGGGGGCTGCTGGTGGCGGTGCCGGTCGCCGTACTCACCGGGCTCGCCTTCGCGTTGCCGATCACGGCGTGGTCGTCGACGCGTCACGGCGACGGCTCGTTCCCCACGGTGATCCGTTTCGGACTGCTGCCGATGTTCCTGTTCGGCGGCGCGTTCTTCCCGATCGACGAACTCCCCGTCTGGTTGCAGCCCGTCGCCCACGTGACGCCGCTGTGGCACGGCATCGAGCTGTGTCGAGGCGCCGTGATCGACTCGGTGAGTCCCGGCAACGTGGCGGTCCACGTGCTGGTACTGGTCGCCTACGTAGCCGTCGGATGGGTGGCGTGCCGCATCGCGTTCGCCAGGCGGTTGGCGCCATGACGATCGTCGCCCGCATCGTGCCGATCGAGGTGCTGACCCGCACTCGCCGTCCGCATCGCATGATCGAACGCAGCGTGATGTTCTACCGCCACGCCTGGATGCTGTTCGTCTCGGGCTTCTTCGAGCCGCTGCTGTACCTGGTGTCGGTGCAGGTCGGCTTCGCTGCGCTGGTCGGCGACATCGTGGTCGACGGCGTGTCGTACGACTACGCCCGGTTCGTCGCCCCGGCGTTGTTGGCGGCGTCCGCGATGAACGGTGCCATCTTCGACGCCACGGGCAACGTGTTCGCGAAGCTCAGACACTCCAAGCTGTACGACACGGTGCTCGCCACCCCGATGACAGCCGGTGACGTGGCGGTCGGCGAGATCCTCTCCGCGGTCGGTCGAGCGGTGATCTACTCCGGTGCGTTCGTGGTGACGATGTGGGTGCTCGGCCTGGTCGGATCGGCATGGATCCTGTTGGCGATCCCGGTGTGTGCACTGATCGGCTTCGCCTTCGCGGCGGTCGGAATGGCGTACACCACCTACATGCGCTCCTGGTCCGACCTCGAGTACGTCAACGCGGTCACGCTGCCGCTGCTGCTGTTCTCGGCGACGTTCTATCCGCTGTCGAGCTACGGCGACTGGGGCTGGCTGGTGCAGCTGAGCCCGCTGTACCACGGTGTGGCGGTGGTGCGAGGGCTCAACCTCGGCCAGTTCGAGTGGACGATGTTCGCCCACCTTGGCGTGCTGGGCGCCCTGGCCCTCGTGGGCCTCGGCATCACCTCACGCCGCATCGAGGGCCTCCTCCTGCGCTGAATCGTGGTTCCCGCAGACCCGGGCGCGGGGGACCAGCGCGCGGAATGGTTACGGGCTCCGCACAGGGCTGTCACGGAACCGCTCCTAGGCTGAATGCATGCTTTTCCG
>CAZJUC010000002.1:0-36047 GCA_964549065.1 uncultured Ilumatobacteraceae bacterium | reverse complement strand
CGAGGAACTCGACTTCCGGATGGAAGCGGCCAACATGCTCGACATCGCCGCGATGTTGCACGACCTCGACCAGACCCAGTACCTCGTGCCCCGCCCGCACCCCCGCCTGGTCACGAAGCGGGTGCTCGTGATGGAGCGTGTGTACGGCTTCAACTTCGACGACGTCGTCGGCATGCAGGACGCCGGCATCGACACCGAAGAGGTCGTGCGGACGGCCATGGTGGCCTTCATGGAAGGAGCGATCGTCGAAGGGGTGTTCCACGGGGACCTCCACGGCGGAAACCTGTTCGTGCTCGCCGACGGACGCACTGCGCTGCTCGACTACGGCATCGTGGGGCGGCTCAGCGGCCCCCGCCGCAACGCGTTCCTCCGCCTGATGCTCGGCGCCACCACCAACGACGTCCGCACGCAGATGGCGGCACTGCGCGACCTCGGCGCCCTGCCGGTCGACACCGACCTCGAAGCCGTCATCAAGGATCTGCGCCTCGAAGACGAGGTCATCGACCCGACCACGCTGACCGGCGAGGAGATGGTCCAGGAGGTCCAGCGCGTCGTCAAGGCGCTGCTCGGCTACGGCGCGAAGCTCCCCAAGGAGCTGATGCTCTACGTCAAGAACATGGTGTTCCTCGACGGCGCGATCGCGCGCCTGGCCCCGGATCTCGATCTGCTCGCTGAAGTCGGCAACATCTCGTTGATGTTCGCCCAGAAGCACGGCGAACGCCTCGGACGTGAGCTGGGCGTCGACCCGAACGCCGTCGAGTTCGACATGGGCGGCGTACGTGCCAGCATCGGCCTCGACTCGTCGGTGAACTCGCTCACCTACCGCCAACTGCAAGAGCGACGCGAGCTCATCCAAAAGCGCATGCGCGAGCACGTCGAATCCGACCGCCCGCGCCTCAGCCGCTAGCGTCGCCGCCCGTGCGCCTGGTGATCGCCCGCTGTTCCGTCGACTACTCCGGCCGACTCGACGCCCATCTCCCCGAAGCCAACCGGCTGATCATGGTGAAGGCCGACGGCTGCGTGGCGATCCACGCCGACGGCGGCGCCTACAAACCGCTGAACTGGATGAACGCTCCGAACACACTGGTCGACAACGGTGACCACTGGGTGGTCACCAACCCCAAGCAGGAGACGCTCACGATCACCCTGCACGAAGTGCAGAGTGATGTCTCGGCCGAACTGGGCGAGGATCCGGGCCTCCAGAAGGACGGCGTCGAGGCCCACCTGCAGGAGCTGCTGGCGGCGAGCCCGCAGGCGATCGAGGACGGCCTCACGCTGGTTCGACGCGAGTACCCGACGGCGATCGGCCCGATCGACCTGGTCTGCCGCGACACCTCGAACACGGTGGTGGCTGTCGAGGTCAAGCGCCGTGGCGACATCGACGGCGTCGAGCAACTCGGCCGGTACATCGAACGGTTGCACCTCGACTCGACGCTCGGCGACGTTCGTGGCGTGTTCGTCGCCCAATCGATCAAACCGCAGGCCAAGGTGCTCGCCGAGGCCCGCGGCTTTCGCTGGGTCGAGGTCGACTACGACACGCTGCGCGGCATGAGGCCCACCGACCTCCGCCTCTTCTGAACCCGCTGGAATCGTGACGATCGGGGTCGGACACCGATCGTCACATGTCAGCTGCAGTCGGTCCCGGGCAGGATCGGCTTGGCGAGCACCTGGTAGATCGTGTCGTCGCCGTCCTGGAAGAAGGTGAGCTGGTCGGCGGCTGCCAACGCGTCGCCGACCTCGGCGGCTTGCACGACGGTGCAGCTCGACGCGTCGGCGAGGCGCACGCTCGCATCTGTCGGCCAGTCGACCACCGTGGGCTCGATGCCGTCGGAGCCGTAGGCCGACAGGTCATCGACCACGAGCGCCTCGATGCCGTACTCCGACGGCTCGAAGATGCCCGGGTCGCCGTTCGGCCCGGGCGACGTGATCTCCTGCAGCTCGTCGATGAAATCGAGCAGCGCCTGACGCTGGGGTGTCGTCGCGTCAGCGCCGTCATCACCGGGGCCGCCGCCGATCCCGAGCGCATACGCCTCGTGGACGTAGGTCTCGCCGTTGACGTTGATGGTGACGCGCGCCGTCGAGGCATCGGCGACGTTGGTCGGCTCGTCGTAGTCGATCTCCTGGAAGAGACCCGCCTGGTCGGCGGCCGCCAGCGCCTCCTGGATACCGTCCTCGCCGATCGTCCACACCTGCACCGCGGGGAGCAACGGGGCCGGGTAGATGGCGATCTGGGCGCCGGGCGAGAAGCTGCGACCATCGCCCGAGATCAGGACGTTCGGGGTCTGGTTGAAGACGAACTCTCGTGGCATGAACCCGCCGACCTCGGCGTACTCGATGACGACGTCGTCCTCGCCGGTCGGGTGCTGGTAGCCGTCGGCCACCGGGGGCAGCGAGTCGTCGGCCGCCGGCGAATCCGAATCGCTGCCGCAGGCGGCGAGACCGAGAACGGCGGTGAGCAGAACAGGAATGATGCGCTTGTCCATGGTGTTTCGACGCTTCCCGGCCCGCTGCGGTTCCACCCATGTGACGTTTGGTGTCAGACACCAAACGTCACAGCGCTACGTTCGCGGGCATGAGTCGAGAAGTTCGAGGCATCATCGCCCGCGCAAAGGGCGAACCCGTGACGATGGAGACGATCGTGGTCCCCGACCCCGGTCCGGGTGAGGCGGTGGTGGTGATCCAGGCATGCGGGGTGTGCCACACCGACCTGCACTACCGCGAGGGCGGGATCAACGACGACTTCCCGTTCCTGCTCGGCCACGAGGCCGCCGGCATCGTCGAGTCGGTCGGCGAGGGCGTCACCGACGTCGCTCCCGGCGACTACGTGATCCTCAACTGGCGTGCGGTGTGCGGCAACTGCCGGGCGTGCCGGCGAGGGCAGCCGCAGTACTGCTTCGACACGCACAACGCCACCCAGAAGATGACCCTCACCGACGGCACCGAGCTGTCACCGGCGCTCGGCATCGGGGCGTTCTGCGACAAGACGCTGGTCGCCGCCGGCCAGTGCACCAAGGTCGACCCGGCGGCCTCCCCCGCCGCGGCCGGCCTGCTCGGCTGTGGCGTGATGGCCGGAATCGGCGCCACGCTCAACACCGCGGGTGTCACCCGCGGTCAGTCGGTCGCCGTGTTCGGCTGCGGTGGTGTCGGCGATGCAGCGATCGCCGGAGCCCGGCTCGCCGGCGCCTCGACGATCATCGGTGTCGACATCGATGACCGCAAGCTCGACTGGGCCACGGGCTTCGGGGCGACCCATGTGTGCAACTCGAAGCAGACCGACCCGGTCGAGTTCATCCGCTCGGTCACCGATGGCTTCGGCGCCGACGTGTGCATCGAGGCGATCGGCCACCCCGAGGTGTACAAGCAGGCCTTCGAGGCCCGCGACCTGGCCGGCACGGTGGTGCTCGTCGGCGTCCCCAACCCTGAGATGACCCTCGAGTTGCCGTTCATCGACGTGTTCGGGCGCGGCGGTTCCCTCAAGTCGTCGTGGTACGGCGACTGCCTGCCGTCACGCGACTTCCCGGTGCTGATCGACCTGTACCTCCAGGGTCGCCTCGATCTCGACGGTTTCGTGTCGGAGACGATCGGCCTCGACGGCGTCGAGGAGGCGTTCCACAAGATGGAGCGCGGCGAGGTCCTCCGCAGCGTGGTGGTGTTCTGACCATGTCCATCGAACTGGTCACCACCGACGGGATCTTCGCGCTCGACGGCGGCGAGTGGGAGGTCACCAACAACATCTGGATCGTCGGCGACGACCGCGAGGTGCTCGTGTTCGACGCCGCCCACGACCATCAACCGATCGTCGAGGCGATCAACGGACGGCATGTGGCGGGCATCGTGCTCACCCACGGCCACAACGACCACATCAACGCCGCCGTACCGCTTCGTGACGCCGTCGACGCACCGATCCTGCTCCACGACGCCGACCGGATGCTGTGGGACGTGGTGTGGCCCGGCGAATCACCCGATCGGACGCTCGAACCCGGGTCGAACCTCACCGTCGGCGGCCACGAGATCACGATCCTGCACACGCCTGGTCACTCCCCCGGCTGCTGCAGCTTCCACGACGCCGGCGCCGACGCCGTGTTCAGCGGCGACACGCTCTTCTGCGGTGGTCCGGGAGCCACCGGACGGAGCTTCAGCGACGAGCCGACCATCCTGCGTTCGATCCGCGACACCCTGCTCGCCCTGCCCGACCACACGATCGTGCACACCGGCCACGGCGACTCGACCACGATCGGCGACGAGCGCAGCGGCGTGCTTGCTCGCGCCACCGAACTCGGACTCTGATCGGACGTGACGGCACGACCGGTCACCGGCATCGTCCAGCACTACCCGTGGGGTGACACGACGTTCATCCCCGAGTTGCTGCAGGTCACCGCCGACGGCCGGCCGTGGGCCGAGCTCTGGCTCGGGACCCACCCGAACGGCCCGACCGTCTGTGACGACGGCACGCCGTTGCGAGAACTCACCGGCCAGTTGCCGTATCTCCTCAAGGTGCTGGCTGCCGCCCAGCCACTCTCGCTGCAAGTGCATCCGAATCCCGAACAGGCTCGCAGCGGATTCGCCCGCGGGATCTACCCGGATGACCGCGCCAAGCCCGAACTGCTCTGCGCCCTGACGCCGTTCGATGCACTCTGTGGCATCCGCCCGATCACCCAGACACTCACCATCCTCGGAGCGCTCGGCGCCGACTCGCTCGCCACCACGGTCCGCAACGACGGGATCGCCGCCACGATCGATGGCCTCTACCGCGGACGGATCGACCCCGCGCCGACGGTCGTCGCCTGCGGTCGGAGCGATCGTCTCGAAGCGACACTCGTCCAGCGACTCGCACAGCAGTATCCGAACGATCCGAGCGTGGTGGTCACGCTGCTGTTGAATCGGGTGACGCTGCGGCCTGGCCAAGCCCTCCACCTGACCGCCGGCAACCTCCACGCCTATCTCTCGGGTGCCGGTGTCGAGCTGATGGGTGCGAGCGACAACGTGGTGCGTGGCGGGATGACCGACAAGCACGTCGACGTCGACGAACTCCTGCGAATTCTCGATCCGACACCGCTCGTCCAGCCCGTCATTTCGGTCGCCGACGGGCGCTATCGGCTGCCCGAGGCCGGATGCACGCTCGTGCGGGTCGAGCCGGGCCGTTCGCACACCTCGACCGGTCACGAACTCGCCGTCAGCCTCGCCGGCGAGACGCGCTACCTCGCCCCCGGCACGGTCGTCACACCGTCGGCGCCCACCTTCGTCGTCACCACCCCCTGAAGCGGTGAGCCAGACCCCAGCATCCGGAGGACTCGCTCATCGCCTGGGCTCGATCGGGCGGCGAGCACCACACCGATGAGCCAAACCCCGGCATCCGGGGGATTCGCTCATCGCGTGGGCCCTCGAGCGTGGTGTCAGGAGCGGGTGGTCTTGCGGATCTCGACGATCTTCTCGCCGGCGTGGTTCGCGTCGTCGCCCTGTTCGGCCAGCAGGCGGGCACGGTCCTTCTCGGCCTCGCGGGCGGCCTTGACCAGGTCGACCCGCTCGAGCGCCGCGTCGATGCCGTGCTCGTTGATGAACTCCGCCCACTCGACCAGCTGATCGACCATCTCGTCCTCGGGCACGACGGCGACGTTCTGACCCTTCACGAATAAATGGCCGCGCTTGTTCCCTGCCGCAATGCCGAGGTCGGCGTCACGAGCCTCGCCCGGACCGTTGACGACGCACCCCATCACAGCGATCTGGAGTGGCAACTCCTTCTCGGCGAAGGCTTCCATCGCCCGGTTGGCGACCTCGATCACGTCGACCTCGGCGCGCCCACACGAAGGACACGCGATCAGGTCGACGTTCTTGCGCTCGCGCAGGCCGAGCGCCTCGAGCAGCTGGCGCCCGGCGCGTGCCTCTTCGACCGGGTCGGCAGTGAGCGAGTAGCGGATGGTGTCGCCGATCCCCTCCATCAACAGCGTGGCGATACCGGCGGTTGCCTTGACCAGACCGGCGGGGGGCGGGCCGGCCTCGGTGACCCCGAGGTGCAGCGGATGATCGGTGACCTCCGACAGCTGACGGTACGCCTCGACCATCAGTGGCACACTCGACGCCTTGACCGAGATCTTGATCGCCTCGAAGCCGACCTCGTCGAAGTAGGCGATCTCCCGCAGCGCCGATTCGACCATGGCTTCGGGTGTCGCACTGCCGTACTTCTCGTAGAGCGACGGATCGAGCGAGCCGGCGTTGACGCCGATACGGATCGGGAGGCCCCGGTCACGCGCCTCGGAAGCAACCGCCTTGATGTGCTCGGGCTTGCGGATGTTGCCCGGATTCAAGCGGAGCCCGTGCACGCCGGCTTCCATCGCCGCCAGCGCCATCTTGTACTGGTGGTGGATGTCGGCGATGATCGGCACCGGCGATCGCGGCACGATCTGGGCCAACCCTTCGGCGGCCTCCGACTCGTTGCACGTGCATCGGACGATGTCGGCGCCGGCAGCGGCGAGGGCGTAGATCTGCTGCAGCGTGCCCTCGACGTCGGCGGTCTTGGTGATCGTCATCGACTGCACCGTGACCGGTGCGTCGCCACCGACCTTGACGTTGCCGACGGAGATCTGGCGGGTCGGTCGACGAGCGACGAGCGAGCTGGAGACGTCCACGAGTGAAGTGCTATCCGATCGGATCGGTGATGTCGAGATACAGCCCGGTGAACATGAGCATCATCAGCACCACGATCACCCCCATCGCGAACGGCATCAGGCGCTCGACGTCGGCGAAGTAGCGGCCGGCGGTGTGCTTGCGCCTCTCCTGGATGCGTTCGTACACCGCGATCGCGGCGTGTCCCCCGTCGAGCGGGAGTAGCGGCGCCATGTTGAAGACCCCGACGAAGATGTTGAGGATCGCCAACAGGTACAGCACGCCGGCGAGCCCGCCGGCGTCACCGACGTCGTCCGACACGGTGGCCACGCCGTAGATCGTGGTGGGCCGAGCGGTCGGGTCGGCGTTCTCGGTGTCGGTGAGCTGGTCGACCAGGTTCACCGGGTTGAGCACCTTCACGATGCCCTTCGTCGACTCCCACGTCACGGGGAAGATGTCGGTGACAGCGTTGACAGCCGAGCCGGCGATGCCGTGATCCTGGTACAACGGCGGGCTGAACGAACGGACGCCGAGCAGCGCCGAACCGAACAGCGGATCGTCCTCGGGAACCGAGGTGTTGGCGCCCAGCCCAACGGGGATCGTCAGCGTGTCACCGTCTCGGATCACGACGAGGTCGACCACGTCACCCGGTTCGAAGCTGCGAACGGTTTCGCCGAGCTCGACCGATGAGGTGACGGTGGTGCCGCCGACCGACACGATCTCGTCGTCGTCGCGAATGCCGGCGCCCCATGCAGGCAGCTCTTGCGCTGCGGCACCGACGATCACCCGGGGCTCGTCCTGCGCGGTGATCTCGCCCTGGGTCGAGTACACACCGAACAGCAGCACGATCGCGATCAGGATGTGCATGATCGAGCCCGCCGAGATCACGAGCAGCCGCTTGGGGAAGCTCTGCTGGCGGTAGCTGCGGGCCTCGTCGCCGGGTTCGACCTCGTCCATCCGGTTCATGCCGATGATGCGCACGAACGCACCGAGCGGCAGTGCCCGCACTCCGTACTCGGTCTCACCCCGACGGAAGCTCCACAGACGGGGCCCGAAGAACAAGAAGAACTGGGTGACCTTCATGCCGGTCCACCGGGCGGTGAGGTAGTGCCCGAGTTCGTGCAGGAAGATCGAGATCACGACGCCCACCACGAACACGAAGATCCAGATGTTGACGAACGCCAGCCACACGAACAGCGCGAGGATCGCCGCCATCGACGCCAGGCCCTTCCAGCCGCCGGCAACTTCGTCGTCGCCGTGCTCGCTCACGGCGCCGCCCGCCATCAGCTCGCTCTTCATGCGGTCGGAACGAGTGAGGCTCGGCGGTGGGAGCGGATCGCCGATGGGCTCGTCGTGCCGTTCGTGTCGGGGAGTGAGTTGGTCAGTCATACCGTTCGCTTCGAGAGGAGTCGACGAGCGATCCGCCGGGCCTCGGCATCGGCCTCGATCACGTCGTCGACAGTGTGGGGTGTTGCACCATCATGCATCGCAAGTACATCAACACAGACGTCAGGGATCTCATTCCATCGCAAGTTCCCTGCCAAGAACGTGTCAACGGCCTCTTCGTTCGCTGCGCTGAGCCAGGCCGGACCCGTCCCACCGAGGCGGCCAGCCTGGTAGGCGATGTCGAGACAGCGGAACGTCGTGCGGTCCGGCGCCTCGAAGTCGAGCTGCGACAGCGTCGTCCAGTCGATCCGCCCGAAGGGCGTCCCGATCCGGTCTGGGAAGCCGAGCGCGTAGCCGATCGGCAGGCGCATGTCGGGCAGGCTGAGCTGGGCGATGGTCGAGCCGTCGGCGAACTCGACCATCGAGTGCACGATCGATTGTGGGTGCACGACCACGTCGATGTCGTCGTACGGGGTCCCGTACAGCTCGTGTGCCTCGATCACCTCGAGGCCCTTGTTCATCAAGGTGCTCGAGTCGACCGTGATCTTCGGACCCATGCTCCACGTGGGGTGCGCCAGCGCCGCCTCGACCGTGACGGCGGCCAACTCGTCGGCGGTACGCCCCCGAAACGGTCCACCGCTGGCCGTGAGCAGCAGGCGGGCAACCTCACGGTCGGCGGCCACCGACGACCGCAGGCATTGGTGCAACGCACAGTGTTCGCTGTCGACCGGTACCAGCTCGGCTCCGGGCACCGAACGCAACGGCTGCACCACGGGACCCGCGGCGATGAGGCTCTCCTTGTTGGCCAATGCCAGCCGCTTGCCGGCCCGCAACGTCTCGACCGTGACCGCCAATCCGGCGAAGCCGACGACCCCGTTCACGACGACATCGGCCGGGTCGACGACCGCTGCCAGTTCGGCAACGACCTCGACGGCCGGGAGTGCGTTGGCGACCTCTCGGCGCGCTGTGTCGTCGGCGACCGCCACCACCCGCGGTGTGCAGCGCCGCGCCTGGTCGATCACCGCGGCAGCCGACCTCCCGGCGGCGAGCGCCACGACCTCGTAGGAACCGGGAACCCTCTGGTTCTCGGCCTCGATCACCTCGAGGGTCTGGGTCCCGATCGAACCGGTCGACCCGGCGATCGCCACCCGAGTCGGTGCCATCAGCTGCTCAGAGCGCAGTCCACGGCTCGACGACCAGCATCAGGTAGTACACCGCCGGCAGCGTGAACAGGACCCCGTCGAAACGGTCGAGTACCCCGCCGTGGCCCCGGATGATCGCGCCGAAGTCCTTGACGTCCAGATTGCGCTTGAACATGCTCTCGGCCAGATCACCGAGGGGGGCCATCGCCGAGATCACGATGCCGAGCATCAGCAGATGGCTGGTGCTCGACCACGTGTCGCTGAGATCCTGCATGCCGATGATCAGCATCACCAGCAGTGTCAGGATCGTGCCGCCGAGCAGCCCCTCGAGCGACTTGCCGGGGCTGATCCACGGCCGCAGCGGGGTGCGACCGAACGCAGTGCCCACGAAGTAGGCGCCGACATCGTTGGCCACGACCCCGATGGCGATCAACACCAGCGTGTCGGTCCCCCACGGCGTTCCCTGGCCGAAGTTCGACCAGGCGAGGATCAATGCCGCGTACGAGCCGAGCACGCCGATCCACACGATGCCGAGCATCGTGATCGCCATGTTCGGCATCGGACCCGATTCGACCGAATCGGCAGCGATGAAGCTGATCGCGCCGGCGAAGAACGCAAAGGCCAGTACGAGCGGAATCGCCGGCTCGCCGACCCAGTAGGCGGCGAGCGGCGCCGCGATGCAGGCTGCCACACCGATGGCGATCAACGGTCGGTAGCCCTTGTCGGTCACCCGGGCGAAGTACTCGACCGCGGCGAGGCCGAGGACCAGAGTCACGAAGGCCACCGCGCCGGCCGGGCGCCACATCGTGAGCGCCAGGAAGACCGCTGCGAGCGCCAGGCCCGACGCGACAGCGACGGGCAGATTCCGCCCGTCGGCGCCGGGGGCGCTCGCTCCGGTACGGGGAGGACGCTGCGGGGCGGCGCCACGACGCTTCGGGTCGGGTCGCCGCGGCATCCCGGAGGGATCGGTGCCGATCGTGATGCGAGCCGGCTCGCGCCGGGCGGGCTCCGGAGCCTCCGTGACCGGTACGGCACCCGACGTGCGGGACGACTCGGCGACCGGCGAGTCGTCGACCGTGGGGTCGTCGTGCCAGCTGAGTTCACCCGTCGGGTCCTTGGGCGCCTCGGCGACCGAATCGGTCGACGAGCCGGCGAACGACGACCACACGTCGACGTCGTCGGTCGGATCGACGGGATCGGCCTCTGCTCGGGCCGCATCGATGCGAGGAACCTCCCCGGTCGGCGGATCGGTCCAGTGCGGCAGTGCTCCCGAATCGTCGCCTCCGAGACGCAAGCGGTCGCCCTCGGGTTCGTCGTCGAGCGACACCGCCGGCTGCTCGGTGGTGGCACCGAACAACGGGCCTCCGAACTCGTCGTCGTCGAAGGAGTCCATCTCGCTCTCGAACGGACCCGGTTTGCGGCGTGGCGTCACCTTGTCGTCGTCGTCCCACTCACTCATGACAGTGTCCTTCCCCCAGAGATCCAGGCTGAGCAGCTGATCCGCTCATACCGCGAGCAGCTCCTGCTCTTTGCGACCCAGCGCCGCATCGATGTGCTCGACATGATCGTGGGTCACCTTCTCGAGTTCCTTCTCGGCCCGTTCGAGTTCGTCAGCAGAGATCTCGCCCTCCTTCTCGGCGTTCTCCATGGCCTTGCGGGCGTCACGTCGGGCACCTCGGATCGCGATGCGGCCGTCCTCGGCCATGTGCTTGACGACCTTGACGTACTCGCGTCGCCGCTCCTCGGTGAGCTGCGGCAGGGAGAGCCGGATCGAGATGCCGTCGTTGTTCGGTGACACGCCCAGGTCGCTGTCTCGAATCGCCTTCTCGATCGATTCGAGCGTGCCCCGGTCGTGCGGCTTGATCAGCAACTGGCGAGCCTCGGGCACCGAGATCGACGCCAGCTGTTGCAGCGGGACGGCCGCTCCGTAGTACTCGATGGTGATGCGGTCGACGAGCGATGGTGTCGCCCGCCCGGTGCGCACCGTGGAGAATTGCGACTGGGCATGCTCCACTGCCTTGTCCATCTTCTCCATCGCTTCCAGCATGGTCTCGTCGATCACGCCAGCCAGCGTACCCAGACCGACCCCGCCGATCAGACCTTCGATGCCGACGAGCCCTCGTCGGACGCCCGACCGAGGCACTGCCTGCGCCGTCGATCAGACCTCGTGGACGAGCGTTCCCTCGTGGCCGCCCTGCACGATGCGGCGCAGCGAACCGGGCTTCGACATGTCGAACACGACGATCGGTATGCCGTTGTCGCGGCAGAACGCGATCGCAGTGGCGTCCATCACCTTGAGGTTCTTGGTCATCACCTCGAGGTAGCCGACCTCGTCGTACTTGATCGCCGACGCGTCGGAGCGGGGATCGGCCGAGTACACGCCGTCGACACCCGAGTGGGTGCCCTTGATGACCACGTCGGCCTCGATCTCGGCGGCGCGCAGTGCGGCGGCGGTGTCGGTGGTGAAGAACGGGTTGCCGGTGCCGGCGGCGAAGATCACCACCCGACCCTTCTCGAGGTGGCGGACAGCTCGGCGTCGGATGTACGCCTCGGCGATCCGGGGCATCTCGATCGCCGACTGGACGCGGGTGTCCTGACCGAGACGTTCGAGCGCGTCCTGCAGCGCCAGGGCATTCATCACGGTGCCGAGCATGCCGATGTGGTCGGACTGCGTGGCGTCCATCCCGCTCAGCGAGCCGGTCCGCCCCCGCCAGAAGTTCCCGCCACCGACGACGACGGTCACGTCGATGCCGAGGTTCTGGCGCAGGTCGACGATGTCACGAGCGGTTGCTTCGAGCGTGGCGCCGTCGAGCCCCTTGCCGGACTCCCCCGCCAGTGCCTCACCGGATGGCTTGAAGACGATCCGTTTCCAACTCGGTCGTGGACCCCCGCGGGGATGGATCGGCTCGTCGCTCATCGGGGTCCGACAGTACCGCGGCGTCGTTCACCCCGGGAAATGCCCGCACCTCCCCGAAAAATGACGTCAGCGTTGCGCTGAGCGCAACGCCGACGCGCCATTTCGGATTGTGGGGCTTCGGATCGTGGGACGAGGTGTCAGCCGATTTCGACTTGGGCGAAGCTGACGATCGACGCGCTTCCGATGAACTGGCTCACCGACTGCTTGTCGTCCTTCGCGTACGGCTGGTCGAGCAGCGCAACGTCCTTGAAGAAACCGTTCATGCGACCTTCGACGATCTTGGGCAGGGCCGCCTCGGGCTTGCCCTCGTTGCGACTGATCGTCTCGAGCGTGGCCCGTTCGGCGGCGACGACATCTTCGGGGACGTCGTCGCGGCTGAGGTACTGCGGACGGGCGAAGGCGATGTGCACGGCGATGTCGTGCGCCAGCTCGGGGCTGCCCCCGGCGACCTCGACGAGGACGCCGTTGACGCCACGGCCGCCCTGTACGTGCTGGTAACTGCCGATGACGTTGCCCTCGGCGGCCTCGATGCGCTTGACCTCGCCGAGGCCGATGTTCTCCTTCAGCGTCACCTTCAGCTCTTCGAGCTCGGTGGCGCGGTCGCTGACGGCGTCGACGCCCTTCGCGACCACGAGTGCAGCCAGGGCGTCGGCTTCGGCCTTGAACTGATCGGAGCCGGCAACGAAATCGGTCTCGCTCTTCAGCTCGACGATCGCGCCGACGTCGCCCTCGATCAGGAGACTGACCACGCCCTGTGACGCCTCGCGGTCCTCGCGCTTCGCGCTGGCCGCAAGGCCCTTCTCACGCAGCCAGGTCTTGGCGGCTTCGAGGTCGCCGTCGTTCTCCTGCAACGCCTTCTTGCAGTCCATCATCCCGGCGCCGGACGACTCGCGCAGCGCCTTGACGTCTTGTGCGGTGAATGACATGGCTTCAGCTCTCCGTGGTTGTGGGGGTCTCGTCGGTGCTCTGACCGGGCTTGGCGGCGGTGTCCTCCGACGCCTCGGGGACGGTGGTCTCCGCGGTGTCGTCCTGAGCGTCGGCGCCGGCGGGGATCGGGGCCACGGCCTCGGCGGGCGGGGCCGGCTGCTCGGTGTTGGCGACCGGACCTGTGGTCTCCTCGGGGACCGAGGCCGGGACCGGTTCGGACTTCGAGTCCGCGGTGGCCGACGACTGGTCGTCTGCAGCAGGGGCCGGTGCGGACTTGGCAGCCGAGAGGCGGGCGTCGCGGTCGGCCTGGGCCTGGGCGGCGGCGTCGCGTGCGGCAGCCTGGGCGGCGGCGAACTCGGCTTCTTCCTCAGGGCTCCGCTCGGCGACGGGCGCCGGGGCAGGATTGCGCTTGTTGGCGATGAAGCGTCCCTCCTCGACGGCGTCGGCGATCACACGGGCGAACAGGCTGTTCGAGCGGATGGCGTCGTCGTTGCCCGGAATCGGGTACTGGATCACTTCGGGGTCGACGTTGGTGTCGACCACGGCGACCACGGGGATGCCGAGCTTGTTTGCCTCGGTGACGGCGATGTGCTCTTTCTTGGTGTCGAGCACGAAGATCGCATCGGGCGCCTTCTTCATGCCGCGCAGACCACCGAGGTTGCGCTGCAACTTGGTGAGCTCGCGGTCGAGCAGGAGGGCCTCTTTCTTGATCATGGCGTCGAACTCGCCGGATGCCTGCATGCGCTCGTACTCGAGCATCTTGTTGACCCGCTTGGAGATCGTCTCGAAGTTGGTGAGCATGCCGCCGAGCCAGCGCTCGTTCACGTAGGGCATGCCGCACTTGTCCGCGTAGCTCTTCACGGGATCCTGCGCCTGCTTCTTGGTACCGACGAACAGCACCGTGCCGCCGCCGGCGACGAGGTCGCGGACGAAGCCGTAGGCGGTCTCCACTCGACCGAGCGTCTGCTCGAGGTCGATGATGTAGATGCCGTTGCGCTCACCGAAGATGAAACGCTTCATCTTCGGGTTCCACCGCCGGGTCTGGTGACCGAAGTGGGCCCCGGCTTCGAGCATTTGCCGCATGGTGATGACGGCCATGATGATTCTCCTTGGTGCGGTTGTTCCCTCCGATCGGCGCCCTCGGCGAGGGCGACCGCATGTGACCGGCGAGACAGTGAGATGACGCTGCGAGCAGCGGCCGATCCGGTGAATCGACCCCTGCGATGCTACCGGGCCGTTCCCGGCTCCCGACACACCACCTCGAAGCGCTCGATCACGACGGCAATCTCGTGGTCGCCGTCGAGGTCAGACGGCACCGCGGACCGCTGTCGACGGAGCGACCGGCCGGCATCGCAGGCGTGCCGGCGGTGCGGGGCGAGGCGGGGTGCCATCGAGTGGCACCAGTCGCGGTCGGCCACGGAGTTCGCCGATGAATCTCGCCGGGTCGGCGTAGTCGTCGCCCAGGCGGAGGCCGAAGAAGAACGCACCGGACGCTCGCCCGATCCTGCTGCCGGCCACGACCGCGTCGCCCGGCTCCAGTGAGGTGGACGTGAGCTGGCCGTAGGTGTGACGCCACCCGTTCGCCAGCCGAACGACGACGTAGCGAACATCGACCACCGTGCCGGCGAACTCGACCCGCCCGGTCGCCGCCGCGCTGACGGCGACACCGCTCCCGACCCGGAAGTCGAGCCCACGGTTGCCGGCGCACCACGGACACGGCGGCTCGCGGAACGGGTCGACGACCGCACCGACGACGGGCGGGAACCAACAGGGTGCCGCCGACGCCGCCGATGGGTCGACGCCACCGACGAACAACAAGGTCGACACGGCGACCAGCAGACAACCAACGTGACTCAGAGATGATGACATGGGCGCCCTTCGGATCGTCCCCGCAGGGACCGGACCTCGCGGGCGCCTCGGCGCCGATCAGGGTGACGAGTGGGTCACCCGACGCCGGCAGCTGCAAGGCGTGAACGCAGGTGCAGCACCGACTTGGTGTGGATCTGGGACACCCGGCTCTCGGTGACGCCGAGCACCTGTCCGATCTCGGCGAGGGTGAGACCCTCGTCGTAGTAGAGCGAGAGGACGAGCTTCTCGCGGTCCGGCAGCTTCTTGATCTCGCCCCGCATGATCTGGCCGAGTTCGTGATCCTCGACGACCGCTGCGGGCGAACCCGAGCCCGGCCCGTCGAGTGCTGCCGGCTCGGCACCCGCAGCGATGGCCCGGTCGAGTGGACCCACGGTGGTGCTGGCGATCGCCGCCAGCCAGCGGGTCAGTTCGTCGGTGGAGATGTGCAGGTGGGTGGCCAGTTCCTCGTCGGTCGGCGCCCGCCCCTCCTTGTGCTCGAGCTCGGAAATGGCCTTCTCGACGCTGCGCGCCCGGCTCCGGATCGACCGGGGCACCCAGTCGAGCTTGCGCAGCCCGTCGTAGACCGCCCCACGGATACGCGGCACGGCGAACGTCTCGAACTTGACGCCTCGCTCGGGATCGAACCGCTCGATCGCGTCGATCAGGCCGAACACGCCGGAGCTCACCAGGTCGCCCGGATCGACACTCGACGGCAGGCCGGCGCCGACACGACCGGCGACGAATTTCACCAGCGGCGAATAGTGGACGATCAGGTGGTCTCGGGCGGCCAGGTTGCGGCGGTTCAACCACCGCGTCCACTGCATCTGGAGGTCGGCGTCTTCGGGAACGATGCTCATGCTCTGGGGTGGGCCTCGCGATAGGCAGCCGACAGACGTTCGCGGCTGACGTGGGTGTAACGCTGGGTGGTGGCCACGTCGGTGTGGCCAAGCAGTTCTTGGACGGCTCGCAGATCGGCGCCTCCATCGAGGAGGTGCGTGGCGAACGTGTGCCGGAGGGCGTGGGGATGGGTGGGGCTCGGAGCACGACGATCGACGATGCGGCGCACGTCGCGCGGCGTGAGCGGATGTCCCCGCTCGTTGCCGAACAGTACGTCGCCCGCCTCGGGGGGAACCACGTCGTGGCGAATCGCCAGCCAGCGACGAAGGGCGTGGACCGCTGGTTCGCTGATGGGAACCCGACGCTCCTTGGCACCCTTGCCCCAGACGTGTGCAGCTGCCGTGGCGACCGAGACCGACGACACCTGCAAGCCGCAGAGTTCGCCGACTCGTAGCCCGGATCCGTACAGCAGCTCGAGCACCGCGTCGTCTCGGCGACGGCGCCAGTCGGGTTCGTGTTCGTCGACCGGCGAGTCGAGCAGCCCGCCCAGCTCGCGTTGGTCGAGCACCCGAGGCAACCGACCATCGCCACCCGGAACCGAGACCCCGTTGGTGGGGTCGACGTCGACGGCACCGCTCGCCACGAGCCACCGGTAGTAGCGGCGGATGGCCGCGGTCTTGCGGGCGATCGACCGCCTGGCGAACTGGCGGGTGGTGAGGTGAGCGAGGTACCGACGCATGGTGGCCCGCTTGACCGAGGCGGGTTCGATGATGTCGCTGCGGGCGCACCAGTCGGCGAACGACCGCACATCGGAGGTGTACGCGGCAACCGTGTTCGCGGACAGCGACGTCAATGCGTGCGCGAATTCGTCGATACGCCAAGGGTCCACCGGGGTGATGGTATTGCGTGCGGGGGACGCCCGGCGTGGATGGGTCACCGTTCGATGCGCCCGGCATCCCCCGCGACCGTCGTGCAATGCCGTCGCCGGACCACTTCATGCGAGGTCGGCCCAGTCGTCGACGGCCTCGAACCAGCCGGTGGTCTCCCGGAGCCATCCGCCGTGTTCGAGACGCGCCACGGCCATCGCGGTGTCGACGAGCGAGCCTCCGCTGTGCAACGCCAGCGCCTCGAGCGTTCGCGGTTCGGATCGGCAGGCGTCGATCAACCGGCGATCGTCGGCGCCGGGGAGCGCACGCGGATCATGCCGGCGGCGACCAGCTCGCCGGCGGTCGAGGCCCAGTGCCATCAGGATGTCGGCGGTCTCGGTGGCCGGGGCCGCACCGTCGCACAGCAGCTTGTTGGTGCCGAGCGCCGCCCGGCTCTGGAGCGCACCAGGCACCGCGAAGACCTCGACGCCGCGCTCGGCAGCTTCGCGAGCGGTGATCAGGCTGCCGCCGCGCTCGCGACTCTCGACCACCACGAGCACCTCGACCAGTGCGGCGAGGATGCGGTTGCGCAGCGGGAACCGGAAGGCGTCCGGGGCGGTGCCCGGCGGCCACTCCGAGACCACCGCCCCTCGGGTCGCCACCCGCTCCCAGAGTTGCGCGTGCTGCGCCGGGTACGGCCGGTCGGGTCCGGTGCCGACCACCGCCACCGGACGAGCCTCGTCGACGGCGAGCGCTCCCCGATGCGCGGCGCCGTCGATGCCCTTGGCCAGACCCGAGACGACGACCACACCTTCCTGGGCCAACTCGTAGCCGAACCGGGCGGCGGTTTCGCGCCCACGTTGGGTGGCGTTGCGGGTGCCGACGATGCCCACGCGGCGGCCGTCGAGCACCCCCAGGTCGCCGCGGACGAACAGCGCCGGCGGGCGACGCGGATCGTCGAGGAGCGCAACGGGATAGGACGGGTCGCCGGCCACCACGACCTCGACGCCGGCGTCGAGGCACTGTCGCCACACCTCGTCGGGCGGACGGCGGGCGGCCGAACGCTTCCAGTCGGCGGCGAGCTCGCGCTCTCGTGCGAACAGCGTGGCGAACGGCTCGGGCGCCGGGCACGCGCCGGCGGCGACGGCGAACGCCTGCTCGGGCGAGCGATGGGCCAGCAGGCCCGACAACCGGTTGGTGGTCATCCGATCGAAGCCCGCAAGCGATGCCACGAAGGCGGCCGGCGCGATCATGCCACCCTCCCGGTCGGCTCGGAACGGGCGAACGTCGCACGGAACCGCAGTGCCATGGCCACGTCACACTCGTCGACGGTCGGTTCGACGTGCCCGCGCAGATCGGCGATCGTTCGAGCGACGCGCCGGATGCGGTGGTAACCGCGTCCACTGAGCCGATCGTGTTCGAGCTCGTGGCGCAGGAGTGCGGTCGACCCCGTGTCGAGGCCGGCGACGTGGTCGAGACGATCGACGCCGAGCGCGCTGTTGAGGCAACCCTGCCGCTCCGTCGCCAGCCGTCGAGCGTCCCGGACGCGAACCGCGACGATCGCTGACGCCTCACCGGGCTCGTTGACGAGCAGATCGTCGACGGCCGGGCGGTGTACCGGCACGCGCAGGTCGAACCGGTCGAGCAACGGGCCCGACACCCGTCGGGCGTACCGGTGCAGGACCGCATCGCCGCACAGACAGGCGCCTGGCGCACCGCCCCCGCACGGACACGGATTCATCGCCGCCACCAGCAGGAAGTCGGCGGGCAGTACCGCGCGGATGCCGGTGCGGTAGACGTGCACCAGGCGCGACTCCAGGGGCTGGCGGAGCCCGTCGAGCACCGACGGCGCGAACTCGGCCAACTCGTCCATGAACAGCACACCGCCGTGGGCGATCGACACCTCGCCGGGGCGGATGTTCTGCGACCCGCCGCCGACGAGGGCGATCTGCGACGTGGTGTGGTGTGGCGCGCGGAACGGAGGTTCGCGGACGAGCCCGCCCGGCGGCAGCGGGATCCCCGACGCCGAGTGCACCATCGTGACCTCGAGGGCGCGGTCGCGGTCGAGCGATGGGAGCAGCCCCGGCAACCGCGACGCCAACATGGTCTTGCCGGCTCCGGGCGGCCCGACGAACAGCGTGTGGTGGCCACCGGCGGCCGAGATCTCGAGCGCGTGGCGAGCGATCGGCTGTCCCTGCACGTCGGCGAGATCGGGCGACGGGCGGCGGCCCGTCTCGGGTCGCTCGGCGGTGTCGTGATCAGGCCACGGCGCCTCACCGCACAGCACATCGACCAGTTCGGCGAGGTTCGCGACGACACGTACCCGACCCAGCGCCACGACGTGCGCCTCGATCGCGCTGGCGATCGGGACCACCACATCGCGTTCGCCGACCGCCCCGACCATCGGCGCGACCCCGTTCACCGGGCGCAGCGATCCGTCGAGGCCCAGTTCGCCGATGAACGCCGTGGCTTCGATCGATCCGCTCGGGATCACGTCGCTCGCCGCGAGGACACCGATCGCGATGGCCAGGTCGAGTCCCGACCCCGCCTTGCGGTCACCGGACGGTGCCAGGTTGACGGTGATCTTGTGTTTCGGCCAGGGCAGGCCGCTGCTGAGCACGGCCGCGCGGGCGCGGTCTCGCGACTCGCGGATCGAGAGGTCGGGCAGACCGACGAGACTGAAACCGGGCAGCCCGGCGGACACCTGGACCTCGACGTGGATCAGGTGACCTTCTGCACAGAAGAGCACCGCTGACGGAACGGATGCGAACACCGCACACCTCCTCGGGACGACGCGGCGAACCGCGGGGACATCGAGGAGGGACGCTGGGGTCCCACGACCCGGGCCGAGTACGTACTCGGTGGTGTCCGCCACTGTACCGACGGGGTGTCACGCTCCACCGCGAGGCGCCACTGGATCGCGGAGCCACCGTGCGACAATGCTCCCCCGTGGTGTTCACTCGCTCCGTTCTCTCGCGCCGGTCGGCGACGCTGGCTGCGTTGACCCTCGCCGCTGCACTGGTCGGTTGCGGCAACGAGGATCCGAGCGCCGAGCGCTTCTGCGGCGAAGTGGCAGCCAACCGGGACGCGCTGACCGACCCGCAGTTGGTCTACACCGACGACGTCGACGCCTTGTTGGACCTGTACCGCGACATCGGCGCACTCGCCCCACTCGGAGTGGAGGACGACTGGAACCAGATCGTGACGGCCTACGAGACCGCGAGCACCGTGGTGATCGGCGACCAGGAGTCCGAGCAGCAGGCGCTGACCGCGATCTATTCGAGCGAGCAGTCGGCCGCCCAGGTCGAGGCGTGGCTGATGGCCAACTGCGCCGTCGACATCGGCCCGGTGTTCACGATCGTGGCGCAGTCACCGGCGACAGCCACGACCGCTCCCGCCACCGGCGCGCCGTCTGATGGCTCCGAGCCGACCCCGTCGAGCCCGTGATCGGCCGGGTCAGGAGATGTCGCCGCGTCGCAGGATCACCTTGTCGACCAGGCCGTAGTCCTGGGCTTCCTCGGCAGTGAACCAGCGGTCGCGCTCGGAGTCGGCCTGGATCTGCTCGAGCGTCTTGCCGGAGTGCTCGGCGATCAGGGTGGCCATGCGCAGCTTGGTGTAGCGGAGCTGCTCGGCCTGGATCGCGATGTCGGAGGCCTGCCCACGCAGGCCGGCGAGCGGCTGATGCATCATGATGCGGGCATTCGGCAGCGTGAAGCGCTTGCCGTCGGCGCCCGCGGTGAGGAGGAACTGGCCCATGGAGGCGGCGAGACCGAGGCACACGGTGGCGACGTCGCAGCCGACGAACTGCATCGTGTCGTAGATCGCCATGCCCGCGGTGACCGAACCGCCGGGGCTGTTGATGTAGAGCCAGATGTCCTGGCCGGGATCTTCACCTTCGAGGTAGAGCAGCTGCGCGCAGATCTGGTTGGCGATGTCGTCGTTGACATCGGAACCCAGCATGACCACCCGGTTCTTCAGGAGGCGGTCGAAGACGGCGGAGCGCGGATCGAATCCGCCCTCGAGTGCTGCTGGTGACATGAGTTCCGACATGGGCGTCAGGCTATCGGTGATGTCGCCGGGCGAATCGCGAGCCGCTCGTTCGCACTACCGTCACGGCATGGCCGTCACCGCGAAGTTCGTTCCCGAACGGATCGGGCTCGCGTCCAATGCGCCGTCGACGTTGACGCTCCGGCTGTACAACGACGACGACGTCGCCCGCGAGGTCTCGATCGCGGTGTCCGGAGACCTGAGCGACCACGTCCGGCTCGACTCGTCGGCGGTGACCGTCGAGACGAATCAGATCGTCGACGTTCTCGCAACCGTGTTCGCCCCTTCGACGCTCGAGGCCGGCACGTACGCGATCCGCGCCGACGTGCAGGTCGGCGGCGACACCGACTCCGAGCGGTCGGACGGGGCCGAGCCGGCTCCGGCGACTGCGACCGTCGAGGTCCAACCCCACGCGGACTACACGGTCGCCCTGCACCCTCTGCAGTCGCGAGGTGCCCGCCGAGGCCGCCACGTCGTCCGCGCCACCAACACCGGCAACGTGGTGGTCACGCTCGACCTGGCTGTCGGACAGGACCCGCCAGGGTCGACGACGACGTCCGAGCCGACAGCCGGGGCAACGCAGCGTGGTGGCAGCGTCGACGCCGGTCTCAGCGTGTCGGTCGGCTCCGGGTCGATGACCGTCGCCCCTGGGCTGACCGGTGAAGCGGCGGTGAGGGTCGAGCCTGTCACCACCCGCTGGAGCGGTCCGACCCGGGAGCACGATTTCACGGTGCAGTCCACATCGACCGAGGGACGCACCGATGTGCTGACGGGGACGTTCCAGCAGCGGCCACGCGTCCCGAACTGGCTGGGCCCAGCGGCGGCGGGGGCCCTGGCAGCCCTCCTGCTCGGTGCGGTCGCCTGGTTCACCGTGTTGCGGCCGTGGACGCAGGACACGGCAGACCAGGCCGCGGCCGACGCGATCGAGCGCGATCGTGAGGCGCTGCAAGAACGAATCGCCGACCTCGAGGCTGCTGCGGCCGAGGCCGAAGAACTCCCCCTCGGAACCCCGATCGACATCCGCCTCGACGTCGAGCCGACCGGCGGCAACTCCGAACAGGCCACCACGGCCGTCGAGCCGGGCACGATCCTGTCGATCACCGACGTCGTGTTCCAGAATCCGAACGGAGCGGTGGGAACCGTCTCGTTGCTGCGCGACAGCGAGGTGATCCTGCGGTCGGAACTTGCGAACTTCCGCGACTTCGACCTGCACTTCGTTGCGCCCTACCAGTTCGACGAGAACGCCGAGATCGTGCTGGACGTCGAGTGCCGGACACCCGGCGCAGGAGCGAGCACCTGCCCGGTCGGAGTGTCGCTGGTCGGCTTCGTCGACGAAGCCGACTGAGTGCCGACCGGCGCCGCTCAGCGACCGATCGGCCCACCGACGCCACCACGAAGAGCAGCGTCACCCGCAGTGGCGCCTCGCGTGGAGACCAGCAGCTCGACGCCGACGTCGCCGAAGGAGTCGGGTTGACCAGCGACCGCGAGTGTGGACGGTCCGCCAGGTGTGTTCGGCAGCACCACCACCACGTGAGCGAAGGTGCCCGCGGCGTCGACGGCGATCGGCTCGGGCGCGGCGGCGCCGCGGCGTGAGAGCTCGATCGTCGAGCCTGGTGGGAAACCCGCACCGAAGACGGTGACGGTCTGGCCTGCGCCCGCAACGGCGGGCACGAGGTCGAGCGTGGGTTCGGGAACACCGTCGCCCTCGAGCGTGGTGGTGACGACGGAACCGTCGGTCGTGCGCACGCTGATGGCACCCGTGGCCCGGCCCACCGAAGTCGGCGCGAACTGCACCTCGACCGCACACGTGGCGCCGGGAGCGACCGCCATCCCGCTGCACGAGTCGGCAGCGATCGTGAACTGCTCGGGCAGGTCGATGGTCGCACCGACGACCTGTACCGCTTCGGTACCGGTGTTCGACACGGTGACGGTCTGGCGTCGCCGGCCGACATCGATCACCGCCTGCTCGAACACCAACACCGACGGCGAGGCAACGATGTCGACCACGTCGCCGGAGCTCGTGGTGGATCGGGGATCGGCCGTCTGCGCGGAGCGACCGTGGGACGCCGGTGGGGTCGGTCGGCGAGGCACGAACCTGGGGAGATCGACCCTGGGAAGTCGCCCACTCGCGGACGGACGTCCCGGCACGGTCACGGTGGGAGACAGCGTGGTCGTCGGGACCGTCGGCGAATCGGCCACCTCGGGTCGGGCCGACCCGGGCACCGTCGACTCGGGGGCCGACGTGCTGGTCGCCGTGGTGGACGTGCCGCCGGCGGTCGTGGTGCCGGTGGTCGAAGCGGTGGTGGTGGTCGTGGTGGTGGTCGTCCCCCTCGAGGGAGTCGTCGTTGTCGTCGTGTCGACCACGGCGTCGTCGGACGAACGACGGTCGATCGCCCACACCAGCGGAGTCGGTGTCGCTGCGGTGGAGGGTTCCGCGGCATTCGCGGCCGTCGACAGGCCGGCGGCGCTGACGAACACGATCCACCGACCGAATTGCGAGATCGACGCCTTCGTCGCCGGGTCGACGGCGGCGAGTTCGTCGATGTCGACGTCGACGCTGGTGCTCGGGTCGGCCGACAGCACCCGCAGTGCGGCGCCGCGTTGATAGACCACGTGGTGGCCGTCGGCGGACAACGCGGGACGGGCGGCCCGGTCGACGAGGACCTGCGAGGTGCGGGCGGTGAGGTCGACACCGACGACGAACGGTGCGATCAGGTCCGACCCACCGACGACGCCCAGGTCGACACTGGCCGATTCGAAGACCACGTACGCGCCATCACCGGAGATCGCCGGCGATGCAGAATCGGCTGCACCGCCGTCACCGGCAACGGTGACAGAGAGCAGCTCGGGATCGGAAACAGGGTCGGTGTCCGAGTCGGGAGCAGGCTCCGAGCCGGACGGGGTGGTCGACGACGTCCAGACGTACACGTTCGACGGGGAAGGCTCGTAGGGAGCCGCACCAGGGCCGGCCTCGAAGACCACGGCGAGCCCGTCGGTGGACACGTCGACGGTCGGTCCGGTCACGACGTCGGGCGAGCCGCCATCGACGACGTCGAAGGTGTCGACGAGTGCGTGCGGGCCTCCGGCGGGCGGACGGACGTAGCGCCGGACCTCGTTGCCGGTCGACCAGACGATCGTGGCACCGTCGAACGAGAGCACCGGTGCCGAGGTGCGCAGCGGCGAGGGGGCCACAGGCTCGGCGTCGGCGGCCCCGATGTCGGTTGAACCAGTACTCACGGACTCGGTCTCGAGAGCGTTCGGCACCGCGGTCACGGTGTCGACGAGCGTGCCGATGGGCAGCGGGAACTCGATCGGCGAGTTGCAGCGGTCGACCACGGTCAGCCGGACCTCGTCGGCGCCGAGCACCGAATACGCGAGCACACACCCGTCGCCGCTCAGGCCGGGAGACGACGTGTCGGCCTCGGCCACCGCTCGGCTGGTGCCGCCCACCCGATCACGCACCCAGACCCGCCGGTCGACGACGTGTGCGGGGTCGACGTCGGCCACCAGGTCGGCGTCGGAAGCAGATCCGTCGCCGGCGGGATCGGGCGCCGGCGTCATGATCTCGTACGCGACGACGCCACCTGTCTCCGCCATCGTCAGTGCGCCAGCCGCTGTCTGCTCGGTTCCGTCGCCGTCGACGGAGACGACCTCCGCCACGATCGGATCACTCTGGCTCTGCGCGCCGATGGCTGATGCATACGCGCTGACCAGACCGACGACGACGACGGCGGTAGCTCCGAGAGCCAGCCTGTGGCCCCGGCTCGACGTGGAGAGCACTGGCGTGGCGCCCAAGGTATCCCTCGGCGCCGTGACGCGGCAACGGCGCCGGTCAGCGGGCGACGCCGCTCATCACGACGGCGACCTGTTCGGTCGGCTGGATGGTCTCGATCGTGGCCAACAAGCCGGCCAGACCCGCGCTGCCGGTCGGGCTCACGTCGAAGCCTGCCGCCTGCGCAAGACGGTGCGCGGCGACGACGTCGGCCTCGGTGGCGACGATCGGGACGTCGCCCCGCGCCCCGATCGCCTCGAACACACCGATCCAGTCGTAGGTCTCGTCGTCGAGGATGCCGTCAGCAACGGAGTGCGGATCCCTCCACGGCACCATCAGCTCGGCCCACAGCGGTGCGGCGAGTTCGGGCCGACCGTCGGTACCGGCCTCGAGAGCCCGCCCCCAGGCACGGGCGAGCGGGGCGCATCCCTCGGTCTGCACGGCGTGGAACCGTCGGGCCGGGGCGGTCGCACCGAGACAAGCGGCGAAGGCGCCGCCGCCGACCTGCACGAAGATGCGGTCGAGGTGGTCGATCCCGGCGCCGACGAGTTGGTCGCGGATCTCCCAGCCGATGGTGCGGCCGCCGTCGAGGGCGAGGGCGTTCTCCGGGCCCTGCACGGTGAACGGGATGGCGCCGGCAGCAACGGCCTGGCGGAAGCGGAACATCGCCGGGTCGCCCGGTGGGTCGGAGGAGCGACGCTCGCAGCGGTGTGTGCGGGCGCCGAGCCGGTCGAGTTCGTCGCCGAACCCGGCGGTCATCCACGTGGGCACGAACACGTCGATCGGCCAGTCGGCTGCTCGGGCGAGGGTCGCTGCAGCGAGTGCAGCGTTGCCGCACGACGCGATCGCGAGCGGTGGCCGTGTCGTGAGGTGGCCGAGTTCCTCGGCAGCGCGCAGGTGCAGGAGGATCGTGAAGAGGTGGCGGGCCTTCTGGCTGCCACCGACTCCCCCGGTCTCGTCCTTCACCCAGACGCCGCCACCATCCGTGAAGCCGAGGGCGTCGGACAGCGCTGCGGACCGCCCGAACGGCGTCGGGACGAATCCGGTGCCGGCGACGGCGCCGACCGCGGTGTCGAGGTCGCGGACGAGACGGCGGCGGGCGGTGTCGTCGAGGCCGTTGACGTCGGCGTAGGCGGCCCAGGCGAGGTCGTGGTCGTAGCGGATGTACGGGTTGGCATCGGGCTCGGGCTCGGCCACCAGTCGCGAACCCGGCTCGAAGCCGACATCTCCGTGCCCGCCGTCGCCCTCGACGATCTGCAGGACGTGGCGGCGATCGTGCTTCGTCGAGTTGGGGCAGCGCCACGGGAACGGCGTGGCGATGTCGACGGTCGCCGCACAGACGGCACAGCGCCAGCCGGTGACCCGCATCGGCGTCGTCAGCCCGCCACGCGGGCGTTGAAGTCGTCGATCATGTCGTCCCACACGCCGACGTAGCGGCGCAGACCCTTCCAGAACGTCTGGTCGCGGCGAGCCTCGAACAGTTCGAACGGCGTGCCCTGCTGTTCGACCCAGGTGTAGTAGCCGAGGTTGAAGATGCGGCGGCGGTCGGACTCGGTGCAGTCGATCATGTTGTCGGTGTCGACCGAACCGAGGTGTTCGCCGAACACCTCGGCGGCGTCGGTGGTGGTGAACTCGTTGCCGTAGCGCGTGGCGAGGGTCTTGGCTCGTTCGCTCGGGTACAGCGCCGCGCCGTCGGTCGCCACGGTGAGGATCGCCTGATCGGGTCCGAGGTCGAGGAGCTTGGCGGTCTTGATCGCAGCGAGCACGTTGCAGATCGCCGAGAACCCGAAGTGCTCGAGCGTGGCGACCACGTCGGCGGGCACGCCCTTCGACTGCGCCAGGTACTGCCGTCCGGCGTCGGTGTTGAACAGCACGTCGAGTTCGTCGGTCGCCTTGTCGGAGATCGCCGCGATCACGTCGGTGTTGGTGACGTTGTGGATCAGCGGGATGTGCTTGTCGCCGATGCCCTGGATGTTGTGCTCGCCGAAGCCGTTCTCGAGCATCGTCGGGCACTCCAGCGCCTCGACGGCGACGATCTTGGTGCCGTACTCCTCCTTGAGCCGGTCGCCGGCGGCGATGGTGCCGGCCGACCCGGTGGCGGACGTGAACGCCGCGAGGCTCAGGTCGCGACCGTCCCGTGCGAACTGCTCGCGCACCGTGTCGAAGACGTGCCCGAACGCCCGACCGGTGACGCGGTAGTGGCTCAGGTGGTTGCCGAACTCGGAGAACTGGTTGAGCACGAAGTTCGTCGGATCGAGTCGCAGCTCGTTGCAGGCGTCGTAGATCTCCTTCACGTTCGACTCGGTGCCATGGGTGCGGATGACGTCCTCAGCGGGGTCGGCGCACCATTCGTCGAGCCAGTCGAAGCGTTCCTGGCTCATGCCTTCGGGCAGGATCGCCACGCCGCGACTGGCCATGATGCGACTGATGGCGATGCCGCCACGGGCGTAGTTGCCGGTCGACGGCCAGATGGCGCGGTGGTGCGTCGGGTCGAACTGGCCGGTGACGACGCGAGGTGCGAGGCAGGCGTAGGCGGCGAGCACCTTGTGAGCCGTGATCATCGGGAAGCGGTCGCCGAACACGACGATGACCGGGCTTTCGATTCCGGTGAGGCTCGACGGCAGCACGACGTGGTCGGGCACGTCGACGCGGTTGCCGGCAAGGTCGTTGTACCAGTGGACCCGCCACAGGTTGCGGGGGTCGGGCCCCTGCGGGTCGGCGTCGCCGACCTTGGAGGCGTGGTCGAAGGTGGAGGGATCCTCGAGTTGCGCGAACGTCGGCAGCGTGATGCCCCGCTCGCGGAACCGTTTCACGCTGTTGGCGAGTGCCGCACCGTCGACGATGCGGTCAGCCAATCCGAACTGGTTCTCGAGGGCGTTCGTGGTGGCGTCGTCGACGACGGGGGAAGCAGTCACGTTTGACATTCTGTCAAAGGGTCCGGCGAAGTGCTCGTTCGATCACGCCTGGGGTCAGACCCCAGGCGTGATCGACGCCCCGACGCGACGCCGCCCGCCCCCGGGGAGTAGGGCGGGCGGCGTCCTCCAGGAGGTCAGGGATCAGGCGGGAAGAGGCTCACCGCAAGCGGCGATGACCTCGGCCTCGGGCAGCTCGAGTCCGATGAGGATGCCGGCAGCGATCGCCGGAGAGTTCCGATGCAGCGCGAGGACTTGGTTCAGCGGCAGCTCGAGGATCTCCTGCGATGCCTTGGCCGGGGAACCGAACGAGCGGAGCACTGAGTGGCCGTACTGCATGCAACTGATGCCGACGGGCTTGCCTCCCTGTCCCGCTCCCTGCGGGGCGGCGCTGGCGGTGCCGGTGGCTCCGAGCCCCATCGTGGCGGCGGCGACGCCGGCGGTGAGTGCAATGGAAATTTTCTTGCGCATGGTGTTGCTCCTCGATGAAGTGGTGGATGACACCACCTCTACGGAGCCCACACGGTCCCGGATGACAAAACTCTGGGCCGGAAGTCAGCCGCTTGCCGCGGTCAGAACGGGCGGTCGTCGGGGGGAAGGGTGCTCGGGCCGACGTGGGCGTCGAGCCACGCACACAGGTCGGCGACGCCGGTCCACGAATCGCGGACGCGCTTGGCGGCGCCGGCGGTGTGGAGCCACTTCGGCGTGCCGAACTCCCGCATGGCGATCAAGCCCTTGCGGCGCAACAGTTCGATCCGTGGGTGGTCCTTCGGATACCCGCGCGGTGCGGTCTTGAGCGTGTCGAGTGCACCGATCGCGTACTTGCGACGCTCGGCGTCGGCGACCAACTCGACGAGTTCCGAGCCGACGGCGCCACTGTCGATCGCGCCACGGAACCGCTCGAGTTGGTCCTTGGCCATGGCGTAGTAGCCGGCGCCGACCATCAGCCCGTCGGCGGAGAACTGCACGTAGTGGCCGGTTCCACCCTCGGACTCGCTGTAGGCACCCTGGTGTGTTTTGTACGGCGGCTTGTTCTTCGAGAAGCGGACGTCGTTGTAGGGCCGGAACATGTGGAACGGTCCGTACTCGTCGAGGGCCTCGGTCAGCTCGATCATCGGCTGCTTCACGAACTGGTCGTAGCGCCCCTTGTTCGCCTGCCAGAACGCACGCGAGTTGTCGGCGGCGAGCTGCTCGTAGAACTCGACGCCCTCGATCGGGAAGCCACTGAACGCCATGTCCACCGACGGTACCCGCACACCGATCCGGGCGTGGTCAGGACCGGGGACGCCACGGCAGGACCGTGACATCGGCTCGGAGGGCCATCGGTCCATCACGTAGGTTCGCGGGCGTGGCAGACCTGTTCCTCGGCGGCACCGTCGACCCCTCTTCGCACGAACGAACGAGCACCGGCGACGACGGCAACCTCACCCTCGCAACCGACGAACTCACCACGCACGGCGTGATCGTCGGAATGACCGGCTCCGGCAAGACCGGGCTCGGGGTGATCATGATCGAAGAAGCGCTCCGGGCCGGGCTCCCGGTACTGGCGATCGACCCCAAGGGCGACCTCACCAACCTGTGCCTCACGTTTCCGGACCTCTCGCCCGCCGACTTCCGCCCGTGGATCGACGAAGCTCAGGCGAGGAACGCCGACCAGACCCCCGACGACTTCGCTGCCGGCCAGGCCGACCTGTGGAGCAACGGCCTCGGCACGTGGGAGTTGACCGGCGCCGACATCGGCGCACTGCGCGACCGCACCGACTTCACGATCTACACCCCGGGCTCCGAAGCGGGGACGGCCCTGAACATCGTCGGGTCGCTGCAGGTGCCGGCCGACATGACCGACGCCGAAGCGGTCGCCGACGAGATCGAGGGGTACGTCACCGGCCTGCTCGCACTGGTCGACATCGCCGCGGACCCGTTGTCGAGCCGCGAGCACATCTTGCTGTCGAATTTGATCCACCATTCGTGGGGTGAGGGCCGCGAGCTCGACCTCATGACGCTGGTGGGGATGATCCCGTCGCCGCCGATCCGCAAGCTCGGCGTGTTCGAACTCGACCAGTTCTTCCCAGCCGACGACCGGATGAAGCTGGCGATGAAGCTCAACGGGTTGCTCGCATCACCGTCGTTCGCGGCATGGTCGAAGGGGCCGCCGCTCGACATTGCCTCGATGCTCCACGGCGCCGACGGGAAGGGTCGCTGCGCGATCGTCACCACAGCGCACCTCTCCGACGAGGAACGTCAGTTCGTCACGTCGCTGATCCTCGCCAAGCTCGTCACCTGGATGCGTCGACAGAGCGGCACCACCGACCTGCGGGCGATGTTGTACATGGACGAGGTCGCCGGGTACCTGCCGCCGACGGCGATGCCACCGACCAAGAAGCCGATCATGACGCTGATGAAGCAGGCACGGGCGTTCGGAGTGGGTGTCGTGCTGTCGACGCAGAACCCGGTCGACCTCGACTACAAGGCGATGTCGAACGCGGGCACCTGGATGATCGGCAGGCTGCAGACCGACCGCGACAAGGCCCGCCTGCTCGACGGGATGTCGAGCGCAGCCGGCTCGGTCGACGTCGCCGCCATCGACGCCACCATCTCCGGGCTCGCCAAGCGCGAGTTCGTGTTGCGCCGGGCGGGCAAGGACGAGCCCGAGGTGTTCACCACACGCTGGGCGATGTCGTACCTGCGCGGCCCCATGACCCGCGACCAGATCGCACTGATCACCCCGAGCGACCAGACCGGGCCTGCCGTCACGGCCCCCACCACCCCTCCGACGACTGCCCCCCCCCCCACCTCGGGGGAACCCGTGTTGGCGAGCGACGAGAGCGCCGTCGCACCCGAGGTGGCCGACGGGATCGCCGTGCGGTACGTCGACGTCGCTGCGCCGTGGCTCGGCGACGTGGGTGGCGACTCACGCGGCACGGCGTTCGAGGCAGCGGTGGTCGCCCGCGTCGCGATCCGCTACGACGAGACCAGAGCCGATCTGGTGCACGACGAGGAGTTCGAGGCGGTGTTGTTCCCGCTCGCCGACCCGGTCGACGTGGCCACGCTCGCCAAGGTCGACTACGACGACCGCGACCTGCGCGTCGATGCCCCCGACCCCGCCACGTACCGGCTGCCCGACGCCCGCATCTCCACCAAGACCTTCTTCAACGAGACCGAGCGCAGCCTGCGCGACCACCTCACCCGTGAGCTGTCGCTCGAGATTCCGTCGAACTCCGAGCTGAAGCTGTTCGGTCGCCCGGGCGAGAGCGACATCGACTTCGCTGCTCGTTGCGAGGCGGACGCCGACGAGCGGGCCGACGCCGAGATCGCCAAGCTGCGCGACAAGTACGAGACCAAGGCCACCAGACTGCGCGATCAGATCGACGCCGCGGAGGACCGCGCCGCCGTTGCCGCCGAGGAAGCGAAGGGCAAGAAGTCCTCGGAGTTCTTCTCGACGGCGGGATCGTTGCTCGGCGGCCTCCTCGGCGGCAAGAAGTCGAAGACCAAGATGATGGGCGACCTGCTCGGTGACGCCGGCACTGCCGCTCGTCGACGCGGTTCGACCAGTGCGTCCGATCGTCGGGCCGACGCCGCGGAGAACAAGGTGCAACGTCTCGTCGAACAGTACGACGAACTCGAAACCGAGCTCGAGGGAGACATCACCGACATCACCGACAAGTGGGAGTCGGCCGCAGCTGCGATCACCCCGATGGAAGTCGGGCTCGAGCGCACCGACGTGAACGTCACCCAGCTGGTCCTCGCCTGGGTACCCGTTGCCTGACTCGTGCCGACGGAGAGACTCGAACTCTCACTGACGGCGACCTAAACGCCGTGCCTCTGCCAATTGGGCTACGTCGGCGACGGCTCGAACCTACCTGACCCCACGTTTGCGTTGCATTCCCGGTGGCCCGGGCCACCGGGAATGCAACGCAAACGTGGGTTGGCAGGGGCGGGGGCGACGTTCGGCTCGTAGCCTGCTGTGGTGCGGTCCGGCGGAACCACGGCGACCCTCGTCGATCTCGTCTCGTGGCTCGTCGTCGCGTTCGTCGGGCTCGTGACGCTCACCCAGGCGTTCGAGTGGTCGGGCACCAGGATCATCGCCGTCGCGCAGTCGCTGACCCCGTACTTCGCGGTGGTGCTCGTGCCCGTCATCCTGATCGCGTTCTGGCGGCGACAGCTGCTGGTCGCGACCGTCGCGTCGGCCGTCGGGTTCGGCATCGGGGTGCTCGCCGCGCCACTGGCGTTCCCCGACGAGCAGCCGCCGGCCGAATCCGACAGCGTCGGCCTCGACGTGGCCTCGATCAATCTCTGGTACCGGAACTCGGAGATCGACGCCGTTGCCGACATGCTCGCGGGGCTCGACGTCGACGTGATCGTGTTCAGCGAGTTCACGATCGACCACCAGATCGCGCTGGAGGCGAGCCCGCTCGTCGAGGAGTTCGCACACCGATCGGGACGGACCAGACGCGGGGCAGCCGGTATCGGGGTCTGGAGCCGATTCCCGATCGACGAGCGCACGAACCTCTCGACCTTCAACAGCAGCATCGACCTCGCCGTCGCTGCGCCAGATGGTGACGTGCGCATCGTGGCGATGCACATGCCGACTCCGATCAGCGACTTCCGCGCGTGGCGAGACGACCTGGCCACTGCAGCACGCATCGGTCGCACCACGAACGCCCCGACGCTGCTGATCGGCGACCTCAACTCGTCGTACTGGCACCCGGACTTCCGCCGCCTCCTCGATGCCGGCTTCGTCGACGCCAATGCCGCAACCGGCTCGGGGTTCTCGACGTCATGGCCGACCGACTGGTGGATCCCCCCGTTCGTCCGCCTCGACCATGCACTCACCACCGGCGGGTTGGTCGCGACCGACGTCGACGACCTCGACGTGCCCGGCAGCGATCACCGTGGCGTGCTCGTCACCGTTGCGCCAGCTCGCTGAGCAGCGCCCGGAATGCTCGTCCTCGGTGCGAGATCGCGTTCTTCGCCTCGACCCCCATCTCGGCGAACGTCGCTCCATCAGCTTCGTCGGGTTCGAAGACCGAGTCGTACCCGAAACCGACGTCGCCGCGCTCGGAGGTGGTGATCACCCCCGGGCACACCCCCTCGACGGCCAGCTCTGCGCCGTCTGGCCACACCACGATCGCCACCGTCTTGAACGCCGCCCGGCGATCGGCGGCGTCGGCGAGTTCCGACAGCAACTTCGCCCGGTTGTCGGCGTAGGAGCATCCTTCACCGGCATATCGAGCTGCGTGGACACCGGGAGCGCCTCCGAGCGCGGCCACCTCGAGTCCGGTGTCGTCGGCGACCGCCGGCATGCCGGTGGCTGTACACAGGGCGGTGGCCTTGAGTCGGGCATTTCCGAGCAGCGTGTCGGCGTCCTCGACCACGTCGGGGACGTACGCAGGCCGCGCGAGCAGGTCGACGACACCGCCGAGGAGCCGTTGGATCTCGACCACCTTGTCCGGGTTCGCCGAGGCACAGACGAGCTGGATCACCGGCGGCCTCAGCGCGCCGGGCGGGCGCTGGGAGCGGTGGCGATCAGCTCGGCCTGCAGGTCGGCGATCGTGCCCAGGCCTCCCTCGGCGAGCTGCAACAGCGCGTCGAGTTCGGGACGCGTGAAGGCCATCCCCTCGGCGGTGCCCTGCACCTCGACGAAGCGGGCATCACCACCGTCGATCGGACGCAGCATCACCACGTTCATGTCGACCTCGGCTGTACTGTCCTCGACGTACGGAAGGTCGAGCAGCGGGGTCCCTCCCACGATTCCGACGCTGATCGCCGTACAGAACGAATGCAGCGGATTGGCGGCCAGGTCACCGCGATCGACCACCCGCTGCAAGGCGTCGTGAAGCGCCACGAAGCCGCCGCAGATGCTGGCGGTGCGGGTTCCGCCGTCGGCCTGCAACACGTCGCAGTCGACGACCACCTGGCGCTCACCGAGCGCTTCCATGTCGCACGCCGCTCGCAGCGACCGGCCGATCAGGCGTTGGATCTCGACGGTGCGTCCGCTCTGCTTGCCGCGCGCCGCCTCCCGACCGATCCGCTCGGGTGAGGCGCCCGGCAGCATCGAGTACTCGGCCGTCACCCAGCCCTTGCCCGAGTTGCGCATCCATCGTGGGACGTCGTCGTCGATCGATGCGGTGCACAGCACCCGGGTCTTGCCGAACGAGACCAGGCACGAGCCGTCGGCCATCTCGGTGAAGTCACGCTCGAAGGTGATCGGGCGAAGTTGGTCGTCGGTGCGGCCGTCGGGGCGAGCCATGGGGTCTCCGTTCGTCGAGGATCTGTCAGGTGTCGGTGGGGGTTCGTGGCACAGGGTGCCACACGGCGTCAGGAACCGGACGGGTCCCAACGTTCGGTGTGGTCGAGTTCGGGGCCGAGCAGTTGGGCGCCGAGCTCGCGGAACAGCTCGACGTCGCCGCTGGAGACGAAGCGATGTCGTCCGGACCGCTCGGAGTCGCGCAGCAGACCCATCTCGCCGAGCTGGCGCATCACGGCGAAGGCGGTCTCGTCCGCAGAACTCACCAACGTGACGTCCGGCCCCATCACCTCGCTGATGGTGCGAGCCAGGAACGGATAATGGGTACACCCGAGCAGCAACGCATCGACGCCGGCGTCGCGGATCGGCGCCAGGAGCCGTTCGGCGAGAACGGTCACCTCGTCACCGGTGGTCTGCCCGCGCTCGACGAATTCGACGAACCCGGGGCATGCTGCGCTGGTCAAGGTCACAGGTGCTCCGGTCTCGACCACCGCTCGGACGTAGGCGCCCGACGCCATGGTGCCGACGGTGCCGATCACGCCGACGTTGCCGGTCGTCGTCGTGGTGACCAGCGCTCGCGCTCCGGGCTCGACGACGTCGATGATCGGCACCGGCAGCTCGAGGCGAAGCTCGTCGAGACCGGCCGCCGTGGCGGTGTTGCAGGCCACCACGATCGCCTTGGCGTCGTAGTCCTCGACCAGGCTCCAGGCCAGCTCGTGTGCGTACCGACGGACGTCGTCGAGTGGCTTCGAGCCGTACGGATACCGCCCGGTGTCACCGATGTAGACCAGGTCTTCGGTGGGGAGGAGGTCGATCGTGGCGCGGGCGACGGTGAGCCCGCCGAACCCCGAGTCGAACATCCCGATGGGCCGATCCACGGCTGGGCATCCTACGAGGCTGGGGGTCCGGCGAGAGACCGGTGACGGGTCAGGGCTGGATCGAGAGCACCGTGTCGATCACGTGGAGCACCCCGTTGAGCGTCACAACATCGGCAACCAGCACCGAGGCGCCGCCGATGGTGGACGCCGCGACATCGACGGGCTGCGGACCACCCTCGAGCACCTCGACGTCGTCTCGGCCGTCGAACACGTCGGCCGCCGTCAAGGCGTCGGCGCCGTGTACGTGAGCGAGCAGCAGTGCGGTCACGGCGGTCTCGTCGTCCGGGTCGAGGTCGGCGGCCACGATGGCATCGTTGCTCGGAGCGAACAACGTGATCGCTTCCGTCGGGTCTTCGAGGAGTTCGCGCACAGCGGGATCCGCGAGTTCCACCAGGGCCGCGAGGCCCGCAAGGTCGTCGTTGCCCTCGATGACATCCCAGACGGTCTCATCCGCCTCCGGCGGGTCGATCACCGGAGGCTCGGTCGGGGGCACCGTGCTGTCGGGTGTGGTGGTCTCCGGGGTGGTCGTCTCCGGGGTGGTCGTCTCGGGTGTGGTCGTCTCCGGTGTGGTCGTCTCGGGTGTCGTGGTCTCCGGGGTGGTCGTCTCGGGGGTCGTCGTGTCCGGTGTGCTCGTGGTGGGAGGCGGCTCAGCGGCCGCAAGGCGGCAGGTGACCGAGTCGCCCGGTGAGAACGTGTAGTTCGGGAACGTCGCTGTGCCCACGCGGTCGATGGTCGGGTCGTCGGAGTCGAGCGCGATGTTCATCACGACTGCGGCCTCCGGCCCGTCGATCGGACGAAGCACGCAGTTCACCGTCGGACCGGGCGGGATCCATCCCGCGGGAACCTGGGCGATGACAGTTGCCGTCGACGTCCAAGCGGCCGGGTCGGCGACCGTCGAGTCGGCCTCCCACTCGAAGTCGACACGACCGTCGTCGCCGGTGTTGTCACCAGCGATGTCGCCGGGGGCGACCCCGTCGGGACGCAGCCAGACAAAGGCTTGCTCGGCGCCGGCCGGGCCCTCGATCGCAAGCGCGAAGCCGACGTCGATCACACCGCCGGAGGCGTTGGTCGTCTCGATGATGAGCCGACTGGAAGTCGGAGTTGCCTCGTCGTCGGCGTCACTGCCACCTCCCCAGATCAACCAGACGATCAAGCCGATGATCGCGAGCACCAGGATCGCGATCGCGGCGATGCCCGCAGGCTTCTTGAACCAGGGGGTCTCGTCGTCGCCGGCGAGCGCGGTGTCGTCGGGTCCGACGGGCGGAACCCCGCCACCGGGCTCACCCGGCGGCATGCCGGTGGCCGGCATCTGCGTGGTCGGCTCCATCCCGGCGGCAGGCGGCACCGCTGCGGTCTCCGGGGCAGGCGGAGGCGTCGAGCCCGCGCCTGTCGGGCCGGGAAGCTTGGGATCGGAGTCGGTCATCCCGAGATTGTGGCAGGCTGCGCGCCGTCAGTGACGGATTTGGCTTGGTCTTGACTACGCCTTGACATCGTCGACGTGCGAGGGATTGACGGTCGGCACCTGCGATCGGCCAGACTCGTCGGCGATGCCAACCATTGCTGCGAACGACATCGACATCTGTTTCGAGAGCTTCGGCGACGACGACGCGCCGCCGATCCTGCTGGTGATGGGCCTCGGCGCTCAGATGACCCTGTGGTCGCCCGGCT
>CAZJUC010000001.1:0-48207 GCA_964549065.1 uncultured Ilumatobacteraceae bacterium | reverse complement strand
CGCATGTAGTCGGAGAACACGAAGAACGTGCCGCTGATCGGCAACGTGCCACCGTGTTGTGCCATTCCGACGAGCGCTGCGCCCATCGCATGCTCGCGGACGCCGTAGTGCACGTAGCGGCCACCGCGGTCGTCGGCGGTGAATGCCGTGGTGCGTGCGAGACCGGTGCCATTGCTGCCGGTGAGGTCGGCCGAGCCCGAGATCAGACCGGGAAGTCCGTCGTAGGTGGCGTCGAGCGCCTTCTGGATCGCCTTGCGAGTGGCGTCTGACTCGCCGAGATCGTAGGACGGAAGGTCCGCGTCCCAGCCGTCGGTGCCGGTACCGGCCCACGCTGCGGCCCACTCGGCCGACCCGGTGACGGTGGCGCTGGCGTCGGACCACGAACGATGCGCTGCGGCGCCGCGGTCGCCGACGTGGCTCCGGTAGGCGGCGACCAGATCGCCGGGTGCCCAGAACGGCTCATCGGGGATCCCCATGATCTCCTTGGTGCGGGTCACGTCGTCGGCACTGAAGGGATTGCCGTGGGCGCCGGCGGTGTCGGTGTGGTCCGGCGACGGCTCACCGATGTGCGAGCGCAGGATCAGCAGCGACGGCTTGGCGGTCTGCTCCTTGGCAGCGTTCAGTGCCGACTCGAGCCCGTCGAGGTCGTCGGCCATCTCGCCGAGGTCGACCACGTCCCAGCCGTAGGCACGGAACCGCATGGCAGCATCGTCGCCGGTCGACATGTTCGTGGGGCCGTCGATCGTGATCCGGTTGTCGTCGAAGATGCAGATCAGTTTGCCGAGCCCGAGGTGGCCGGCGAGCGACGCCGCCTCGTGGCTGATGCCCTCCATCAGACAGCCGTCGCCGGCGATCACGAACGTGAAGTGGTCCTGGGCGCCGGTGCCGAATCGGGCGCGCAGGTTCTCCTCGGCGATCGCCATGCCGACGGCGTTCGCGAAGCCCTGACCCAACGGGCCGGTGGTGACCTCGACGCCGGCGGTGTGGCCTGCCTCGGGATGGCCGGGGGTCGACGATTCCCACTGGCGGAAACTGCGGAGATCGTCGAGTTCGAGGCCGTAGCCGCACAGGTACAGCAGCGAATACTGCAGGATCGAGGCGTGCCCGTTGGACAGCACGAACCGGTCGCGGTCGGGCCACGCAGGATCGGCGGGGTCGTGCTGCATCACCCGGCTGTAGAGGACATGGCCGAGCGGGGCGAGCGCCATTGCAGTGCCCTGATGGCCGCTCTTGGCGGCGAGGGGGCCGTCCATCGCCATCCCCCGGATGAGCGAGACGGCGAGCTGGTCCTGTTCTGTGGTCAACGACACGCGGGCGAGGGTACCCGACCACGCCGGACGCGAACCCAACCATCGCCCAGACGACGTCGATCACGCCTGGGGTCTGACCCCTGGCGTGATCAGACGGGTGGGAGCAGGGTGAACGGCACGATGTGCCAGGCGCCGTGGTCGATGCGGCAGTGGGCGAACACCTGGCCGTAGTCGGGGAACTCCAGCTCGCCGCGAACCAGCCGGTAGGTGAACTTGCCGGGCTCGACGGTGAACGGGCTGACGTTGCGCGCCACCTGCTCGCTGTCTTCGGCGAGACCGCGCCGGAACACCACCTCGAACACGCCGGAGCCCTCCTCGCCCTCCGGACAGAAGATGAGGCCGATCAGGTGCGGCGTGATCGTGAGCGGCGCCGGCTCGGGTGCGGCTTGGGAGAACATCACCCCGCTGAGGTCGATGCGTGTCGACGGCCCCGGCGCCTGGCGCATCTCGAAGTTCTCGACGAAGAGTGCGGAGACGATCTGCATCCGGACCAGGTTAGGAGCCGATCGCCTCGACCTCAGCGGCGACCGACGAGCGGGGCGTCGCCGAGGTCGTCGGTCACGTCAGGCGACGTGGCACACGCACCACGACCCGGTACGAGCCGGCGATCGCAACCGGGCCGAACGAGCGCGAGTCGACCACGGTCGCTGCGTGGTTGTCGGACAGCACGGACATCGTCCCGTCGGCATGCACCGCCGACACCCGCTTCACGAGCCAGAACCCGGGCCGTTGCGGGTGCTCGACACACCGGAGTTCGCCCACCCTTGCCCTGCGGGTCGGAACCGCCACGAGGCCCTGCCCGTCCACCAACGTCGGCTCCATCGAACGATCGGACACGAGGAACCGACGTGGTATGGGCATGGCCATCGCGGTGGAGTGTATGTTTCCGACAGGCGGCCTTCGGGAACCGCCCGCAAAGCACACCCAATCATTGAGGAGCCCCCATCATGTTCGCCAAGTTGTTCGCCTCGGCCACCGTCGCCCACGCCCACTGCGACCTCTACTGCGGGGTGTACGACCCGGCGCAGGCAAAGATCGAGGCGCTGTCCGTCGTCAAGACCGCCAAGAAGTACGCGGAGTCCGACGACGAGGTGTTCCGCAACCGTTGCATCATCATCAAGGAGGAGCGTGCCGAGGAGACCAAGCACCACCTGATGGTGCTGTGGGCCGACTTCTTCGCCCCGGACCACTTCGAAGCGTTCCCGCAGCTCCACGAACTGTTCTGGAAGGCGACCCATCAGGCCGGAGAGGCCAAGAAGTCGATGGACCCCGCCGTCGGCGAACAGCTCGTGTCGTACATCGACGAGATCGCCGACATCTTCTGGCAGACCGACAAGGCGAAGCAGATGGGCGTGTACCCGCCGGCCTGAGCCGCAACTGCTCATGACCACCTGAGACGGCTGTAGCGTTCGCCGTCACCATGTCCGATCCGGGCGCTGCACTCGAACTCAACGAACTCGGCAACGAAGCGCCCGTCGAGGGCCGGTCCACACGTGATCAGATCCTCGACGCGGCGCTTTCTTGTTTTGCTCACGCCGGCTACAGCGGGACGTCGCTCAACGACATCGCTGCCGAGGTCGGCATCCGACGACCGAGCCTGCTCCACCACTTCGCGTCCAAGGATGCGCTGTACGGCGAGGTGTTCGAGCGTCTCCTGTCCGACTGGTTCGCTCGGTTGGTCGAAGCAATCGAGTCCACGGCCAAGGGCTGGCCGAAGGTCGAACAGGTCCTGCGCGCCGGGTTCGGCTACTTCGCCGACAACCCGAGCTACGTCACGTTGATGCGCCGAGAGGCGATCGACGGCGGCTCGCACCTGGGCATCGACCTGGCCGCCGTGCTACGGCCGATGTTCGACCAGGCAGCGGACTACTTCCGGCGTGAGATGGACGCCGGCGTGTTCCGTCAACACAATCCCGAGCAACTCCTGCTCACCGGGTACGGCGCGCTGCTCAGCTATTTCTCCGATGCGCCCTTTCTGGAAGGCCTGCTCGACGAGGATCCGCTGGCGCCGGCCGCCCTCGACCGGCGCAGCGAACACGTCATCGGGTTCTTCCGGGCCGCGCTGATGCCGACATGATCGGATGATGCATCGAGCCGACCAGTACGAACCGCTCCCCGCCGACGCCGCTGCGCGGTGGGCGAAATTCGGCCGCTCCGAGACCGTCTTCTACCCGATGTTGCTCGGGCTGGAGGTGGAGGAGACACGCGTCGACTACTGCCGGATGCGTCTGCCGTTCAAGGCGGAGCTGCTGCATCCGGGTGGCATCGTCCACGGCGGGGCGATCGCGTCGTTGATGGATGCGGTGTTGGTCCCGGCGGTCGGATCGGTGCTCGGACCCGACGACCGGTTCTCGACCGTCGATCTCCACGTGCAGTACATCGGGGCGGTGAAGGACGAAGACGTCGTCGCCGAAGGATGGGTGACCAAACGAGGCCGTCGCGTCGTCTTCTGCGAGAGCGAAGCGGTCGGCGCGACGAGTGGACGAACGATCGCCAAGAGCGTCCTGACCTACAACGTGTCGCCGGGTTCCTGACCACACCGCCCGGCGTGAGGCTGGGTGTCGGACACCGAACGTCACACGGCAGGGTGACCGCTGTCCGGACGGCCCGCACGAGTACCGTGGTGGCCGCATGGCGACCCCAAACAGCACCCTGTCCGAGCGCGACTCCAAGGCCCTGCTTGGTTCCTACGGTGTCCCGATCGCGCCCGAGCGGCTCGTCGCCGACGCAACCGCAGCGGGCGCAGCTGCCGACGAACTCGGCTATCCGGTCGTCGCGAAGCTGAACGGTGACGCCATTGCCCACAAGACCGAACGCGGGTTGGTCAAGCTCCGTCTCGGGGATCGCGCCGCCGTCGAAGTCGCGGCACAGCAGCTCCTCGACGCCGCCACCGCCGACGACGGCGACGTCTCCGTGCTGGTCGCACCGATGGTCTCGGGTCACCGCGAGCTCATCGCCGGAGTGGTCCGCGACCCCCAGTTCGGGCCGACGGTGATGCTCGGTGTCGGCGGCATCCTCGCCGAAGCGGTTGCCGATGTGGTGTTCCGCCCCGCCCCCGTCGACCACGTCACCGCCCGCGAGATGATCGACGACCTGCGTACCCAGAAACTGTTGGGCGAGTTCCGCGGCGAACATGCCGTCGACCGGGCAGGGCTCGTCGAGGTCATCGTCGGACTCGGCCGGCTCGCCGCCGAACGCAACGACGTCGCGAGTGTCGACATCAATCCGCTGATCGTGCAACCCGACGGTTCGATGATCGCGGTCGACGGCCTCGTCGAGCTCGGGACGGACGTCGAAGGTGCCCGCCCACCGGCCCGTGAGCGGCCGAGCGACGAACAGTTTCTGGCGCTCTTCGATCCGAGGGGGGTACTGGTCACCGGCGCATCGTCCCATCCCGGAAAGTTCGGCTTCGTGTCGCTGCACAACCTGCTGGTCAGCGGGTACGCCGGTGGCGTGTACGGCACGAATCTGAAAGGGGAGGAGGTGCTCGGGATCTCGACCGTCGCCGACATCGCGGAACTCCCCGACGACGCCATCGACCTCGTGTTCGTGTGCACGCCGGCGGCCGCGAATCCGGATCTCCTGCGTGCCTGCGCCTCGAAGGGCATCCGCGCTGCGTTCCTCACGTCGGCGGGCTATGGCGAAGCGGGCGACGAGGGCCAGCAGGCCGAGGACGAACTGGTCGCGCTCGCGGACGAACTCGGCATCCTGCTCGCCGGACCGAACGGCCAGGGCGTCGTCAGCACCCCGGCGAACCTCTGTGCCCAGATCGTCGCGCCGTATCCGCCCGCCGGGGGGATCGGCGTCGCCAGCCAGAGCGGCAACTTCGTCTCGAGCTTCATGAACATGTCGCGCGCGAGTGGCGTCGGGATCAGCCGCGCCGTGTCGGCAGGCAACGCCGCAGCGGTGACCGTCGCCGACTACCTCGACTGGTATGCGGACGACGCGGCCACCGCAGTCGGCCTGGCCTACGTCGAGGGCATCGTCGACGGACGGGCCCTGATGGACCGTCTCGCCGGGGCCGCCGCCCGCAAGCCGCTGGTGCTGGTGAAGGGTGGCGCAACCGAAGGCGGCGCTCAGGCTGCAGCGAGCCACACCGGTGCCCTCGCTGCGAACGACAAGATCTTCGACGGCGAGTGTCGGGCTGCCGGCATCACACGAGCCACCACGGTCACGGAGGCGTTCGAAGCGGCAGCGACGTTCGCCACGCAGCCGTTGCCGAAGGGCCCCAACACGGTCGTGCTCACCACCGCCGGCGGTTGGGGTGTCGTCACCGCGGACGCGATCACCCGCGACTCCGACATCGTGTTGATGGGGCTTCCCGACGATCTGCGAGCGGCCATCGACGCCAAGCTTCCTCCTCGCTGGAGTCGCAACAACCCGGTCGACTGCGCCGGGGGAGAGGTGCGCGACACCATCCCCGAGGTGATGGCGCTCATCGCCGAGCATCCCGACGTCGATGCACTGATCTATCTGGGCATCGGCATCCAGAGCAACCAGGCCAGGATGATGCGGGAAGGACGTTTCTATCCGGACCACGGGCTCGAGCGGATCGTCAGCTATCACGAACGGCAGGATCAGCGCTTCGCCGAAGCCGCCCACGAGCTCAGCGTTGCGAACGCGAAGCCGATCCTCGTTGCGACGGAGTTGTCGGTTGCCGACCCCGGCAATGCCGGACCGGCCACCGTTCGTCGACTCGGCAGGCTCTGCTACCCGAGCGGCGGCCAGGCGGTCACCGCGCTCGGACACCTGATCCGGTACTCGAAGTTCCGCGAGGCCCACCAGGAGTGAGCCGGTCGTCCGCCGGTCGTCCGCCGGCCGTTTCCCGACGCCCATCGCGAGGCCCCGGCCCCTGGATCGTGCTGGTTGTGGTGGCGATCGTGCCGGCACTGGCGCTGTTCGGACTGCGTTCGTGGGCAACGGCCCAGCAGCACGACGACACGTCGGCACCAACCGACGATCCTGCCGTCGAGCTCCCACCACCGACGCCGTCGTTGACCACCGGCGTGATCGCGTTCCGAAGGGTTCCGACGCTCATCTCGCGGTCGCTGAACTCCGAGACGTTCGCGGGTGAGGTCAGCCCGTTCCTCGGCACACTGAACGACCGCTCCTGCGGCGCGGTCTCCGTCGACGGCCAGCTCATCGGACAACGCAACGCCGAGATCGCAGTGATTCCCGCGAGCACGCAGAAACTGCCGGTTGCGGCCGCCGCACTCGCGGAGCTCGGCGCCGATTTCCGGTACACGACCTCGGTCGTGGCTGCGTCGGCTCCGGTCGACGGAGTGGTCGACGGTGATCTCTTCGTCGTCGGTGGCGGCGACCCTCTGCTGTCGTCGGACTGGTATCCGACGTCGAACCTGGAACGCAACCCCGTGACGTCGCCGACATCGTTCGACACCCTGGCCGACCGGGTCGTCGCTGCCGGCGTCACGACGGTCACCGGGGCGGTCGTGGGCGACGGGAGTCGATACGACGACGAATACGCAGCTCCCGGTTGGGCGCCGGGCGTCGCGGGTCTCGAGGGCGGTCCCTACGACGCCCTGATGGCCAACGACGCCCGCGTGCTCGGCGATCCACTGCGCGGTGCAGACCCCAACGAAGCTGCCGCACGCGAGTTCACGCTCCTGCTCGAAGCGAGGGGAGTTGACGTCGGCGTGCCCGCCAAGAGTGCGACTGCGCCGCCGAATCCGGTCGAGATCGCTGCGATCGCCTCGGCGCCGATGTCCGACGTGATCGCCGAGATGCTCGGCGGCAGCGACAACAACACCGCCGAGATGGTCGTGAAGGAACTGGGCCACACCGTGTCGTCGCCGGGAACCCGGGAGGCAGGCCTTTCGTTGGTGCGCCAAATGCTCGTCGACTGGGACGTCGACGTCAGCTCGATCGTGCTCGCCGACGGATCGGGGTTGAGCCTCGACAATCGACTGACCTGTGATGCCATCCTGACCGTGCTGCAGCGCACCGGATTCGAGTCGCCGATCGGTCAGGGGCTGCCGGTGGCCGGCCAGACGGGCACACTGGCCGACGTGTTCGTGGACCACCCGATCGCAGGGCGGTTGCGGGGCAAGACCGGGACGCTGAACAATCCGCCGTTCAACGTCGATCCTCCTGCGGTCAAGGGCCTGGCCGGCTATCTGCCGATCGAAGGTGGGAGCTCGGTCGAGTACGCCCTGGTGCTGAACGGACCCACCATCTCCGATCAGAGCGAATACCGGCCTGTCTGGGGCGATCTCGCCGACGCGCTGGAGACCTATCCCGCCGGAGCGTCGCCGTCCGAGGTGGGGCCCCGATGAACGCGAGCGAGCGCCCCACGGCGCCGGATACCGCGTCGGTTCCGGTGCGGTATCGGCTGGCGCCACTGTTCGGACTGGTCGCTCTCGCCATGATCCCGGTGGCTGCACTGACCGGCCTGCTGGTGTGGAGCGATGCGCAGGCCGACGAACACGAAGCACGGTCCGGGGATCTCCCCGACACCTTCGTGCCCGTCGTCGAGCCCCGTCCTGCGCTGACCACTGCGCTGCTCGACTACCGACGATCGCCGTCCGAACTCGCCCGGATCGGCGCCGAGAACGAACTGGCGGCGATGTTCGAGCAGCTGGCGGTGTTCATCGACGCTCGTTCGTGTCTCGCGGTGTCCGTCGACGGGCGTCCCGTGAGCTCGTGGAACGGCGACGTGGAGGTGATTCCGGCGAGCACGATGAAGCTGCTCGTCAGTGGCTCGGCGATCGAGGTGCTGGGACCCGACTATCGGTTCTCCACCACCGTCACGTCGCCGGCACCGGTCGACGGCGTCATCGACGGCGATCTGTTCCTCGTCGGCGGTGGCGACCCGCTGTTGGTCGCGAACGACTTCGACCAGGGCGATGACGCCCCGGATCCGGCCGCCACGACGCCGCTCGACTCGCTCGCCGACGCCGTCGTGGCGGCCGGGGTCACGTCGATCCGTGGCGCAGTGGTGGGCGACGCGACGCGTTACGACGACGAGTACGTCAACCCCACATGGGCGAACGGGATCGCCTACGTCGATGCCGGACCGATCGCCGGCCTGGTGGTCAACGACGGCCAGACCATCGGACGGTCCGGTCGTCAACGCGACCCCGGCGAAGCCGCCGCCCGGGAGCTGGCGCGGTTGCTGCGAGATCGTGGCGTCGGCGTGTCGGACGGATGGGAGTCCGGCGTCGCCGAGCCCGGCCTGGCAGTGATCGCCACGGTCGAGTCGGCGCCGTTGAGCGCAATCGTGGCCGACATGCTCACACGGAGCGACAACGACACCGCCGAGATGCTCGTCAAGGAACTGGGCGTCACCGTCGCCGTCCCCGGAACCCGGGAGGCGGGTCTCGGCGTACTCGACGCGACGGTCAGCTCATGGGGGGTCCCGATGAACGGCGTGACGTTCGCGGACGGTTCGGGGCTCGGTACGGGGAATCGGCTGACCTGTGACACGCTGGTCTCCGTGCTGGACCATCTCGAGCAGACACCCGCAGTCGCCGGGCTACCGGTCGCTGGTCGGACCGGGACGCTCGTCGACGACTTCGTCGGCACACCGGTGGAGGGCGGCCTCGAGGCGAAGACGGGGACCCTGACCAACCCGCCGGCCGACGCCGACCCACCGGAAGTGAAGGCATTGGCCGGCTATTACGGGGCCCCGAACGGCGACATGCTCGAGTTCGCCATCGTGCTCAACGGGCCGGGGTACGTGAGCGCCGATGGATACATACCGTTCTGGACCGCGCTCGCCGACCGCCTCGCGGGGCATCCGGCCGGACCTGACCCTGCCGTCCTGGGGCCCCGCTGAGCGATGTCGGTGCTGCCGATGTTCCCGCTCGGTTCGGTGCTGCTCCCCGGTGGCATCCTGCCGCTGCACGTCTTCGAACCCCGCTACCGCGACATGATCCGCGAGTGTCTCCGCGCCGACGGCGAACCAGAGTTCGGCCAGGCGCTGATCTCGCGTGGATGGGAGACCGGCGGCGGTGACGACCGTGTCACGGTCGGCACGGTGGCCCAGATGCTGCAGGTCGAGGCGATCGACGAGGATCGCTATGCGTTGATCGCCGTCGGCACTCGAAGGATCAGGATCAATGCGTGGTTGCCGGACGACCCGTATCCGATCGCTGACGTCGACGACTGGCCCGACGTCGATCCGGATGCACCGGGACTCGCCGTCGACGTCGCTGCTTCGCATGCGCGCGTGCGCGCTGCGCGCTCGTTGGCCGCCGAAGTGGCCGCCCGAGTCGACGCATCCGCCGACGACGACTCCGACGGTGCCCAGCCCATCGAATCGGGCGATGACGAGATCTCGGACGACCCGTTGCTCGCCACGTATCACCTGGCAACACTGGCCCCGATCGGGCCCGCCGACCGCTTCCGTCTGTTGGCCGCCCCGGGGCCCGCAGCACGACTCGACCTGCTCGACGAGATCCTCGACGACGTGGAAGCGATGTTGAAGTTCCGTCTTTCGTGATAGAAACGATGACCGTGTCAGACACCAGCGATCTCGAACAACGTCTCGCCCGGCAGGCCGAGAAGTCGAAGCAGGCCGAGGACGCATCGGTCGGGGAGGTCATCGACTACGTCAAGGCCTACGCCAAGCAGGAGACGCTGGGCCCCCTGAAGGGTGCCGGAAGCTGGCTCGGCTGGGGCTTCGCCGCCGCCGCAGCGCTCGGGCTCGGCCTGGTGTTCATGCTGCTGGGGCTGCTCCGACTGCTGCAGACCGAATGGGATCGTTCTGCGAGCGGCAACCTGTCGTGGCTCGCCTACCTGATCGTGCTCGTGGTCGCCTCGGCGCTGCTGGCGTTGACGCTGCAGCGAATCAAGAAGTCGACCCTCCACAAGGAACCGAAGTAAGGAGCCTGCGCCATGGCGAACAAGACGGCTGAGGCCGACACCAAGATCACCCCGCAGGACCTCGAGAACAAGCTCAAGGCGTTGCAGGGCGATGTCCAGAGCAAGGTCGACGACAAGAAGTCGACCATCGCCACGGCCGCAGCGGCCGGGGGTTTCGCGCTGCTCCTCATCGTGTTCCTCCTCGGCAAACGCTCGGGCAAGAAGCGCAGCACCGTTGTCGAGATCCGACGTATCTGATGGCGCTGATCCCGCTCACGCTGCGGCCGTCGTTCATCGTTCGGCGCAACGCGATGCGCAAAGGGGTGCTCGGCCCCAGCCTCGTGTGGAAGGTCGTTGCTGCGTTCGTCTTCGGTCGCAGCACGATCAAGAAGGTGTTCGGCAAGCAACCCGAGATGCTCGCGAAGCGCACGATCGGGGTGGGCAGCGTGATGACGGTCGCTGCAGCAGCGCCGTTGACGCGTCGGCAGGCCAAGCGCGCCGGCCTCTCGAAGGATTCGCTCGCCGCTGCGGCACGCTCCGAGCTCGAGGCGGCGCAGCAGTCATCGTGAAGGTCCTGCTGCGCAACCCGCGGCGGGAGATCGATGTCGACGGTGGCCGAAGTGTCGATCGCCTCCTCGACGACCTCGGCCTCAGCCGCGAGGCCCACCTGGTCATCCGTAACGGCACCCTCGTTCCCGGTGACGCCCGTCTCGACGCCGACGACACCGTCGAGGTGCGACCGGTGATCTCTGGCGGTGCGGCGTGAGCGGTGTGAGCATCGCGAGCGACGAGGCCTGATGACCGCGGTCGCCAGCAAGTGCAGGGTGTGCAAGGCACCGGCGGTCATCGACCTGCCGCGCCACAACGCGAAGTTCTGCGCCGAACACCTCCAGCAGTTCTGCCGTCGTCAGATGGCCAAGGCGGTCGACGACTTCGACATGTTCGTCCCCGGCGACAGGATCCTGGTGGCGGTGAGCGGAGGCAAGGACTCGCTCGCGGTGTGGGACATGCTCGTCGAGGCCGGGTACCAGGCCGACGGGCTGTACATCGGGCTCGGGATCGGAGACTACTCCGACGACTGTGGGGGCTACGTCGAACGTTTCGCCGCCGAGCGCGAGTTGACGCTGCGCACGATCGACCTGCGACGCGACTACGGCTACGACGTGCCCACGGCGTCGCACGCCACCGGCCGCGTGCCCTGTTCGGCGTGCGGGCTCTCGAAGCGGCGCCTCTTCGACCAGGCCGCACGCGACGGCGGCTACGACGTCCTGGTCACGGGACACAACCTCGACGACGAAGCCGCAGTGCTGTTCGGCAACACACTGCGTTGGGACCTCGACTATCTGGCCCGGCAGCTGCCGGTGTTGCCAGCGGCCAACGGGTTCCCGAAGAAGGCGAAGCCGCTCGTACGACTCACCGAGCGCGAGACGGCCGCATGGTGTCTCGTGCGCGGGATCGACTACGTCGTCGAGGAATGTCCGATCGCGGCAGGCAATCGTCATCTGTCGTACAAGGAATCACTGAACACCATCGAGACGCGGTCGCCGGGCTCGAAGGCCTCGTTCTACCTCGGATTCCTCGAACGGATGGCGCCGCTGCTCGCCGGCCAGTCGGCCGCCGCCACCGGTGCGGTGCACGACTGCACGCGCTGCGGTTCACCGACGACGGGCGAGGTCTGTGCGTTCTGCAGGCTGGTCGAGAAGTCGAGCGCGCACGAACCGGTACCGGTCGAGATGGTGTCGAGACGCAGTGGATCGAGGACACGATGAAGGTGAGGCGACCATGACCGGTGCATTCTCGGCGGGGGAGAAGGCGCTGCTGCTCGACACGAAGAAGCGTCGCTACATGATCGATCTCGTCGACGACGGCGAGTTCCACAGCCACAACGGGTTCGTTGCGCATGCCGACATCGTCGGCCAGCGCGAGGGCGTGGTGGTTCGTTCGACCAAGGGATCCGAGTACCGCGTGCTGCGCCCGACCCTCGAGGACTTCGTGGTCGAGATGCCCCGCGGCGCACAAGTGATCTATCCCAAGGATCTGGCGCCGATCTGCATGCTCGCGGACATCGGGCCGGGCGTTCGGGTGTTCGAGACCGGGATCGGTTCGGGAGCGCTGTCGATGACCATGTTGCGCTACGGCGCGGACATCGTCGGGTACGAGATCCGCGAAGATTTCGCCAACCGGGCGAAGAAGAACGTCGACAGCTTTCTCGGTCACGACGCGCTGGACCGCTACGACGTCCACATCGCCGACAGCTACGAAGGGATCGACGCGTCGCTGGGCATGTTCGACCGGGTCGTCCTCGACCTGCCCGAGCCGTGGAACGTCGTCCCCAATGCCGAGGCGGTGTTGCAACCCGGTGGGCTCCTGGTGGCCTACACGCCCTCGATCACCCAGGCCGTGCAGGTGCGTGAGGCACTGAAGGGCAAGTGGATCGACGCCCGCACGATCGAGGTGCTGCACCGTGGCTGGTACATCGAGGGCCAGGCCGTCCGACCCGACCACAGGATGGTCGCGCACACGGCGTTCTTGAGCGTTGCCCGCTTCCTCGGTCGGAACGAGGCCTGATCCCGACGCGTCACGGCCCCGAAGGATCACCCTCGGGGCCGATGCTCGATCACGTGTGGGGTCTGACCCCTGGCGTCATCAGGGTTCGATGTAGATGCACTCGCCGGGGCATTCCTCGGCGGACTCGATGACCGCTTCGAGCTGCCCGTCGGGGATCTCGGCGAGACCTTCGGCGCCCTGGGCGTTGCCCTTGGCCTCGGCGAAGATCTTGTCGCCTTCGACGACATACGCGAGGCCGTCGTCGAGCAGGGTGAAGACGTCGGGGGCGATCTCCTCGCACAGGCCGTCGCCGGTGCACAGATCCTGGTCGATCCAGACCTTCATGTCAGTGGGGCTCCTCGTTCGGTGGGGGTTGTCCTGTGACGATCAGTTTACACGGCCAAGCACGTGCAAACACGATTCATGTGACTGCGTGTACATTCGGCCCATGGCAACCTCTGCGGACGATCCACGGTCGACCAACGAAGACGGCAGGAGCGAGACCGACGAACTCGCAGCGCTGGCCGACGAGATCGCCCACCTCAGGGCGCGCCTCGCCGACGGCCCCAAGCGAGTGCACTCCCTCGAGGAACGACTCCTCGAGACCAAGGGGCAACTCGCTGCCGCGGTCGGCCAGAACGAGAAGCTGTCCTACACGTTGCGAGAGGCGCGCGAACACATCGCCACGTTGCGCGACGAGGTCGACAAGTTGTCGCAGCCTCCTTCCGCATACGGTGTCGTCGTCGGCAAGAACGACGACGACACCGTCGACGTCCTCACCAGTGGGCGCAAGATGCGTGTGGCGCTGCACCCGGACATCGACCACGAGCTGCTCGACCGCGGTGCCGAAGTCGTGTTGAACGAGAGCTACAACGTCGTGATGGCACGGATGCCGGAGATCACCGGCGAGGTCGTCACCGTGAAAGAGGTGATGGAGGACGGCGTCCGCATCGTCGTGGTCGGCCGGGCCGACGAGGAGCGCGTCTGCGAGTTGGCCGATGCCATTCGCGGCACGCACATCCGCTCCGGCGACCACCTGCGTCTCGACACCCGCTCGAACCTGCTGCTCGAGAAGCTCCCGCGGCCCGAGGTCGAGCACCTGTTGCTCGAAGAGGTCCCCGACATCGCGTACACCGACATCGGTGGCCTCGACGACCAGATCGAGCAGATCGCCGACGCCGTCGAGCTGCCGTTCCTGCACCAGGATCTGTTCGCCGAACACCAGCTGCCGGCACCGAAGGGGATCTTGTTGTACGGGCCTCCCGGTTGCGGCAAGACGTTGATCGCCAAAGCGGTCGCCAACAGCCTCGCGAAGAAGGTCGCCGAGACCATCGGCGAGGGCAAGGGTCGCAGCTACTTCATCAACATCAAGGGCCCGGAGCTGCTCAACAAGTACGTCGGCGAGACCGAGCGGCAGATCCGCCTCGTCTTCCAGCGGGCTCGGGAGAAGAGCGACGAGGGCTGGCCGGTGATCGTGTTCTTCGACGAGATGGACTCGATGTTCCGCACCCGGGGCTCGGGCATCAGCTCCGACATGGAGTCCACCATCGTGCCGCAGTTGCTGTCGGAGATCGACGGTGTCGAGGGTCTGAAGAACGTGATCGTGATCGGGGCCACCAACCGCGAAGACCTGATCGATCCGGCGATTCTGCGCCCCGGGCGTCTCGACGTGAAGATCAAGATCGAGCGGCCCAACGCGGACGCGGCGAAGTCGATCTTCGCTCGCTACCTCACCGACGAGATCCCGATCATGGCCGGGGAGTCGATCCCCGACATGATCGACGACACCGTCACCGAGATGTACCGAGACGACGAGGCCAACCGGTTCCTCGAGGTCACGTACCAGAACGGCGACAAGGAGATCCTCTACTACAAGGACTTCTCGTCGGGCGCCATGATCGAGAACGTGGTGCGGCGGGCGAAGAAGTTGGCGATCAAGCGGGTCATCGACGGGGGAGCGAAAGGTGTGTGCACCGACGACCTCCTCGCGTCGATCAAGCAGGAGTACAAGGAGCACGAAGACCTCCCGAACACCACCAATCCCGACGACTGGGCGAAGATCTCCGGCAAGAAGGGCGAGCGGATCGTGTTCATCCGCACGCTCGTGTCCGAGACCGCCGAGGAGGATCCGTCCGGTGGCCGGGCGATCGAGCGCGTGGCAACGGGCCAGTATCTGTGATCGCGGGGCGCCAGTACGACGTCGTCGTCTACGGAGCCACCAGCTTCGTCGGCCAGATCCTGTGCCGATACCTCGTTCGGCGCCACGGCACCGACGGCGAGTTGCGCTGGGCGATCGCCGGTCGGAACGAGTCGAAGCTGGACGAGGTCGCCAGATCGACCGGGGCCGACGTACCGAGGATCGTCGCTGACGCAGCTGATCGCGTCGCACTCGACCAGATGGCGGCGTCGACGCAGGTGGTGGCTTCCACCGTCGGTCCGTATGCGTTGTACGGCTCGGAGCTCGTGGCTGCGGTCGTCGAGGCGGGCGGCGACTACTGCGACCTCACCGGAGAGGTGCAGTGGATGCGACGCATGATCGACGAGCACCAGAGCCGCGCCGAGCAGACCGGAGCGCGCATCGTGCACACGTGCGGTTTCGACTCGATCCCCTCGGACCTCGGGACCTGGTTCACCCAGCAGCGGGCCATCGAGCAGTTCGGCGAGCCGTGTGTCGAGGTGCGGATGTCGGTGAAGGGCGCCAAGGGTGGCGTCAGCGGCGGCACCGCGGCGAGTGGGATGGCGATGTTCGAGGAGATGGCCGACGACCCCGAGCTGCGCAAGACGGTCGCCAACCCCTACGTGCTCGCGCCGGTCGACATGCGCGACGGGCCGAAGCAGCCCGGGATGGGCCGGCCGACGCGCGACGATCGCTTCGAGAGTTGGGTGGCACCGTTCGTGATGGCGCCGACCAACTCCGCCGTGGTCCTTCGCAGCCACGCGCTGCTCGGCCAGCCGTGGGGGCGTGATTTCACCTACGGCGAGACGATGATGACCGGCGACGGTCTCACCGGCGGAGCGATCGCATGGGCGATGACCACCGGGCTGGCAGCGTTCGCCGGCGCGGCCAGCCTGGGACCGACCCGAAAGCTGCTCGCCAAGGTGATCCCCAAGCCGGGCGACGGTCCGAGCGCCGCCAAACAACAGGCGGGGTACTTCGATCTCCGCTTCGTCGGGACGACCGCAGACGGTCGGGAGATCCGCACCAAGGTCACCGGCGACGCCGACCCGGGCTACGGCTCGACGGCCAAGATGCTCGGCGAGTCGGCGGTTGCGTTCCTCGATGCCGACTCCACGGACGTCGGAGGTGGCTTCTGGACGCCCGCCAGCGCATTCGGCGACGCGCTCGTCGAACGGCTCGAAGCCCACGCCGGCGTCCGCTTCGACGTCGTCTGACCCGCCGCTCCCGGAGCTCGCGGGTTCAAGGCGCCCCCGGGTGGTGGGGGTCCAGGTGCCCAGGGTGGTGGGGGACGACGGGTGGTGTAATCCAAGCTGAACGTCGCCTGGGCCACGGGCTCCGCTAGGTTCAGGGCATGGCGCTCCCCAAGGTGTGCGGGATCGAGACCGAGTACGGCATCGTCGTACGTGGCGGCGACAACAACCCCGTGTCGGCCTCGTCGATGCTGATCAACTCCTATGTCACGGCCACCAACCGAGATCGCGGGAGAATCGGCTGGGACTTCGAGGACGAGCAGCCCGCGAACGACGCGCGTGGGTTCGAACTCGACACCTCGCTGGCACCCGAGGTCGAGACGATGCTGGTCAATGCCGTGCTCACCAACGGTGCGCGCTACTACGTCGACCATGCCCATCCCGAGATCTCCACACCCGAGGTCACCAACGCCCGCGAGGCGCTCGTCTGGGATCGTGCCGCCGAGGAGATCGTACGTGCCTCGATGCAACACGTCAGGTCGTTGCTGCCCGACGGCGGCGAGATCATCGTCCACAAGAACAACTCGGACGGCAAGGGCAACAGCTACGGCTGCCACGAGAACTACCTCCTCGCGCGCGAGACCCCGTTCGGACGGATGGCGAGCCAGATCACCCCGCACTTCGTCACCCGCCAGGTGTTCTGCGGCGCCGGCAAGGTCGGCTGTGAGCTTCCAGGGCGCCCCGACGACCACGTGGCGTACCAGCTGAGCCAACGAGCCGACTTCTTCGAAGAGGAGATCGGACTCGAGACCACGTTGAAGCGCCCGATCGTGAACACCCGCGACGAACCTCACGCCGACGCCCAGAAGTACCGCCGCCTCCACGTGATCGTGGGCGATGCCAACATGAGCGAGGTCGCCACCTACCTCAAGGTCGGCACCACGGCGATCGTGCTCGCGATGATCGAGGACGACGAACTCGGCGACGAGTGGCTGCTCGGCAACCCGGTCGCCGCGATTCGCCAGGTCAGCCACGACCCGTCGCTGAGCCAGACGATCATGCTGCGAGACGGCAGTCGGGCAACTGCCCTCGAGATCCAATGGGGCCTGCTCGAGCGTGCACGCAAGTACGAGCAGTCGCACGGACTCGACTGTGTCGGCGACGGCATCGGGGCCGACATCCTCGCGAAGTGGGAGACAGTGCTCGCCGGTCTCGAAACCGATCCCGGGTCGGTGGCGAACTGGGTCGACTGGGTCGCGAAGCAGCGGCTCGTCGAGGGCTATGCCGCACGCCACGGCGTCGAGCCCGGCTCGGCGCGCCTGAAGGCGATCGACCTGCAGTACCACGACCTCCGACTCGACCGATGTCTCGCGCTCCGCGCTGGCCTCGACACCGTGGTGACCCCGGCGGAGGTGGCTGCTGCGATGACCGAGCCGCCGACCACGACCCGGGCCTACTTCCGTGGCCGATGCCTCCAGAAGTTTCCGGACGACGTCGTCGCCGCCAACTGGGATTCGCTGGTGTTCGACGTCGGCCGCGACCCGTTGCGGCGAGTACCGATGATGGAACCGCTACGCGGGACCGCCGACCACGTTGGTACCTTGATCGACGAGTGCGAGACGGCACGAGAGCTCCTCGACCGTCTCGGCCAGTGAACGATTCATCCGACTCACCGAAGGGAAGCACCAGCTGATGGCAGAACGCACCCAGAAGTCGAAGGCCACCACGAGCCGAGACGGGGAGACCACGACGGACGCCGCTCCGGCGGTCACCGAAACCGGCGAGAAGCTCAAGGCCGAGCTCGACGACCTGCTCGACGAGATCGACGAGGTGTTGGAGACCAATGCCGAGGACTTCGTGAAGTCCTACGTGCAAAAGGGCGGACAGTAACCCGTGACGATGCCGTTGTTCTCGACCTCCGACGACCCGGGGTCGAGCTTCCCGGAGTTGCTGCGGCGAGTCGGTCTCGGACCCGACGCGATGGTCGGCGCATCCACCGACCTGATGCGCGAGCTGTCGTTGCCGCACGCCACGACGTGCGTGGCACTGACCTACGTGGACGGTGTCGTGATGGCCGGTGACCGCCGCGCCACGGCCGGCAACCTCATCTCGCATCGCACGATGGAGAAGGTCGTCGAGGCCGATCGGCACAGTGGCGTCGCCATCGCCGGTGCAGCGGGCGCGGCGATGGAGATGATCCGGTTGTTCCAGCTCCAGCTCGAGCACTACGAGAAGGTCGAGGGCACCGCACTGAGCCTGGAGGGCAAGGCGAACCAGCTCTCGATGATGGTGCGCGGCAACCTGCAGGCGGCGATGATGGGGATGGTGGTGGTACCGATCTTCGGCGGTTACGACCTGCGCCGCGAATGCGGCCGGCTGTGGGACTACGACGCCACCGGTGGCCGCTACGAGGAGCGCGACTACGTCGCCACCGGCTCCGGCAGCCTGCATGCGGGCACCGTCATCAAGGTCGGCTACCGCGGCGACATGGGCCGCGATGACGCCGTCAACCTCGCCGCGCGAGCGTTGTGGGAGGCTGCCGACGCCGATTCGGCGACCGGTGGGCCTGACGCATTGCGTGGGATCTATCCGGTGGTGGCGACCATCGATGCCGGTGGGTGGTCTCGTCTCGACGACGGCGACCTCGCCGCTCGGTACGACACGATCGTGGCGGAGGTGCGTTCCCGATGAGCCAGCCGTTCTACGTCGCGCCCGAGCAGATGATGAAGGACCGCGCGGACTTCGCGCGCAAGGGCATCGCACGGGGGAGGGCGCTCGCCGCCGTGCGATACACCGACGGCATCGTGATCATCGCCGAGAACGCGTCGGAGACGCTGCGCAAGGTGAGCGAGATCTACGACCGCATCGCCTTCGCCGGTGTGGGCAAGTACAACGAGTTCGATCAGCTACGCGTCGCCGGCGTTCGGGCAGCGGATCTCAAGGGCTTCCAGTACTCGCGGGACGATGTCGACGCCCGCAGCCTGGCCAACAGCTACGCGCAGATGCTCGGCACGATCTTCACCCACGAGATGAAGCCGATGGAGGTCGAGATCCTCGTTGCCGAGGTCGGCCTCGAGCCGGCGGGCGACCAGATGTTCCACATCCTGTACGACGGCACCGTCGTCGACGAACGGGACTACGCGGCGATCGGTGGTGATGCCGAGGCGATCAACAGCCGGCTGAGCGAGACGTGGTCCGACGGTCTGGACCTCCACGCAGCCATCGCCCTCGGACGGTCGGCGCTCGGCGGACCCGACCGGGAGATTGCCGACGACGACCTGGAAGTGGCAGATCTCGCGCGCACCAACGGGCGTCGCTGTTTCCATCGGCTCACCCGAGCCGACATCGCCGGCTGATCCCCGAGGCGCCGCCGAGTTGCGGACGATCAGTCCCGTCGCCAGCGGGCGAGGTAGCCGAGCACGGCACCCACTGCGGCCGATGCCACGATCACGACCCACAGCGACGTGTCGACGTCACCGAAAAGCCAGTCGACCGTGGTGTCCTGGGTGTTGACGAGCACCAGCGCCACGAGGACGGCGAAGATCGCGATCCAGACGATGATCCGGATCGTCTGGCGGGCTCGAATGGAACGTTCGTTGGAGTCGTCAGCCATGCGCTGGCGCTACCCGGATCCAGTCGAGTCCAAGCCTCTGCCCACGTCACGCAGACAGATTTCACGGTTACATTCCGTACAGATGGTATGTTTGCCCGTTCATGGGGGGACGTGACGTCGTACGACGGCCGACACAGCAACAGCGCCGCACTGCCACCCGCGCCGTGCTGATGGCCAGCGCAGTCGAGCTGGTGGTCGAGCGCGGCCCGTCGGTGAGCACTGCCGAGATCGCAGCCCGTGCGGGCGTCTCGAAGGGAGCGTTCCAGCACCATTTCGCGAGCAAGAACGAGTTGCTCGCCGCCGTGGTCGCCTCCGGCTGGAACGACCTGGCGGAGCGATTGGAGGCCTGCGAGGTGTCGAGCACGTCACCGGCGGCACGGGTCCGCGAACTCGTCGACCTGATGTGGACGGCGTACCAGCAGCCGTCGTGCCTCGCCGCATTCGTCATCTCCGTCGACCCCGGCCTCGGCGCCGATCTGCGCGTCGAGTTGAGCGCCGGATTCCACGACGTTCGGTGCCGCCTCGACGAACGCTGGGAGGTGCTGTTCGCCGATCTCGACGTCTCTGGGGGAGCGATCCGAGCAGCGCGCCGCTTCGCTCGCTCGCACCTGCTCGGCATGCTCACCCAACGCCGACTCCCGCACGGTGAGCCTCCGGCCGACGTGGAACTCGATCGGCTCTGCGATGCCACCGTTCATCTGCTCCACGGCCAGGTTCTCACCCATCCGGCCCCGATCACACGGGCAACGACCGAAAGCAGCAGCACATGACCGACACCGCAGCATCCCCGGCGCGCACCGTGATCCGCAACGGCACCGTGCTCGACACGACCACGATGACGTACACGGACGCGCAGACGGTCGTCATCGAGAACGGCGAGATCGTCGATCTGGCCGACGGCAGCGTGAACGTTGCCGACGTCGACATCGACATCGACGCCCGTGGCCGATACGTGGTGCCCGGTCTGATCGACGCTCACGTGCACTTCCGCTTGTGCACGCTCAATTTCCACCGCCTGGCACAGCTCACCGAGGTCGAGTTCGGCATCGAGATGGCCCGCCTCGCACGGGCCACGGTCGAGCGTGGGTTCACCACCGTCCGCGATCTCGGTGGCGACGTCAACGGGCTGGTGCGGGCCATCGCGTCCGGCTCGGCCACGGGACCGCGCATCGTGCGCGCGGGGCTGATGCTCACCCAGACCGGCGGCCACGGCGACGTTCGCAGCGGCGACATCGAGGTGGCGAGCTGTGGTTGCGTACTCGACTCGAACGTGATGTCGATCGTCGCAGACGGCGTCGACGCGGTCCGCAAAGCGACCCGGCACCTGTTGCGCGACGGCAGCGATTTCATCAAGATCCACGTCTCGGGTGGTGTCGCATCACCGGCAGACCCGTTGGAGAGTGTGCAGTACACCGCGGAGGAGATCCGCGCCGTGGTCACCGAGGCCGAGCACCGCGCGACCTACGTCGCCGCCCACGCGTATTCACCGGAGGCCATCGCGATGGCGGTGAACGCCGGTGTGCGCTCCATCGAGCACGGCAACCTGATGGACGAACCGACGGCGAAGCTGCTCGCCGACACCGCCACGGTGATGGTGCCGACACTGTCGACCTATCGCGCGATGCACGATGTCGGCCGGCAATTCGGGCTCCCTGCCGCCAACCTCGAGAAGAATTCGGTCGTCTACGAATCCGGCCTGGCCTCACTCGAGCTGGCACACAGGGCTGGAGTCACCATGGGGCTCGGCACCGACCTGATCGGTGAGTCCCAGCTGCGCCAGAACGAGGAGTTGGCCATCCGAGCCGGGGTGCAACCTGCCGCCGACGTCCTGCGTTCGATGTGGGTCGTCAACTCGCAGCTCTGCCACCTGGAAGGTCGCATCGGCGTTGTCGCGCCCGGCGCGTTCGGAGACGTGGTGATCTCCGACGTCGACCCCCTGGCCGACCTGGCTGCGTTCGCGCAGCATCAGACCGCGCTCACCCACGTGGTCCAGGCAGGTCGAGTGGTCGTCGACCGGTCCGTGTCGTAGGCAGAACCGGATCCGACGTCACGCGTTCGCACCGACGGAGCGGATCGCCGCGACGAGCGGATCGACCTTGTCGTCCACCGTGTGTCCGCCCGGGAAGACCACGAGTTCGGTTCGGACACCCGCATCGGCGAGGCGCAGGTCGATGAACCGGGCGGCGTCGACGTAGTCGATGACGCCGTCGGCGAGCCCGCCGACCCGTGTGAGATCGCCGACGATCGAGCCGCTCGGATCCCGGTCGTGGATCCAGTTCGGAGCAGCCGGGTCGTCCAGCGGACGCGGCGCGGTTCCCGACTCCGCGGCCCACACGTAGACCCGAGCGTCGAGATCGACGGGCCATCTGCCCCGGTCCGTCAGGCTCGCCACCTCTGACTGCATCACCGAGATGTCGGCTTCGAATGCGGAATCGAACGGCTGGGACTGGAAGAAGTACTCGCCGTCGCCGAGTACCGCTCCGGTCACCGGCAGGGGCGCCGACTCGGTCTCGCACCCGGGCACGCCACCCGTTGGTGCCACCAGAGCTGCGAGAGCAGGCCCGGCTCCCGCCGAGAACCCGTACACGACGGTGTCGGTCGGGTCGCCGCCGAGTTCCGCAGCCCACTGCTGGGCGAACGCCACGGCGCAGCTCGCAGCATGGCGGAGATCCACGATGTCACCGGCGTCGAGGGGGTACGGGTCGCCGGCGATCCACGTCGGCGAGAAGACCAACGAGCCCTCGTCGGCGGCACGCTCAGCGATCGCCGTGTTCGACGCAGCGTCCTTGAAAGCGGCCGAGAGACCGTGGAATGCCACGACGACCGGCCAGGGGCCGGGGCGGTTCGGCACGTAGGCGTCGACCGGCAGGTCGAGGGCGTCGATGGTCAGGTAGCGGTCGACAGCGACTTTGTCGTGTCCCGTCGAGACGGCCGGCGACGCCGCCGTGGTCGCGTGGGTGACGTCAGACGAGGGTGCGGTGCTCGTACACGCAGCACCCAGGAGTCCCGCACACACGACGAATGTCGCCGGCCGTCCGGACCGCCGCGAGCGGGGAGGAAGCGAGGAGTTCCATGTCGCACCCGGGTCCATGACTGCAAGGTACCGGCCTCGGCGACGTCGACGGTGGCGTACGATCTGGTCGTGGTGGCCATCGATGTCAACAGTGACCTGGGGGAGTCGTACGGGGTGTGGACGCTCGGCGACGACGCTGCGATGTTGGGCATCGTGACCAGCGCCAACGTGGCCTGTGGGTTTCATGCAGGCGACCCATCGGTGCTGCGGGCCGCGTGCAGGTTGGCAGTCCACAACGATGTGGCGATCGGAGCGCAGGTGTCGTTTCCCGACCTCCCAGGGTTCGGTCGCCGACACATCGACATGACACCCGACGAACTGCGCGACGCCGTCCTGTACCAGCTGGGCGCCCTCGATGCGTTCGCCCAGGTCGCCGGCGCCGAGATCGCCTACGTCAAACCGCACGGCGCGCTCTACCACGCGACGGCGACGCACCCGTCCGCAGCGCAGGCGTTGGTGGCGGCTGCGGCCGAGTACGACCCGTCGCTGGCCATCCTCGGGCTCCCCGGGTCCGAGTTGCTCGCCGCCGCCGACGCCGCCGGCATGGAACCCGTACCAGAGGCCTTCGCCGACCGCGCCTACCGGCCCGACGGTGGGCTCGTCTCTCGGCGCGAGCCGGGAAGCGTGCTGACCGATCCGGACGAAGTGGCCGAACGAGCGGTCCGCATCGCTGTCGACAACGAGGTGGTCGCCGTCGACGGATCGGTGGTCACCATTCGTGCTCGCTCGATCTGCGTGCACGGCGACACGCCGGGCGCAGTCGATCTCGCCAGGTCGGTGCGCTCGGCACTCGATGCGGCAGGGATCGGCGTCTACCGTTTCACCACATGACCTCCGCACCGTCGAGCCGGGCGTTCCGGGCGCGCGAATTTCCTGAGACCCCGTGAAACGACGGCCCTACGGACCTGAGGCCTGGCTCGTCGACGACGTCGACGCACCGGCAGCGTGGGCGAGTGCGCTCGGCGACATGGACATCCCGGGTGTCGTCGAGATCGTGCCGGCGGAGGGGACCGTGGTCGTGCGGTGCACCCGCGAGCGCCACGACGCTGTCGGCGAGGTGCTCGAGCTGGTCGTACCCCGCACCGCCGGGCACGACACCGACGCACCGCTGACGATCGACGTCGTCTACGACGGACCCGACATCGTCGACATCGCCGACGCGGCGAGCGTCTCGATCGACGACGTGATCCGGCTCCATGCCACCGGCAGCTATCACGTGGCGTTCTGTGGATTCAGCCCGGGCTTCGCCTACCTCCGCGGAATCGACCGGAGGCTCCACGTGCCGCGACGTGCAACACCACGAGCTTCGGTGCCTGCTGGATCCATCGGCGTCGCAGCCGGCTACACCTGTGTCTACCCGTCCGGGTCACCCGGTGGCTGGCACCTCATCGGTCACACGACTGCGTCGCTGTGGGATGTCGACCGAGACCCACCCGCTCTGCTCCAGCCTGGTCGTGCGGTTCGCTTCCGCCGAGCGCCGTGATGCCCGAGGGCCCCGCGCTGCGAATCGTCCAGGTCGGATTCGCGACGACGGTGCAGGATCACGGTCGACCAGGTCTCGCGCACCTCGGCGTGCCGACGGCCGGTGCGGTCGATCGCCGGACCCACGACCTGGTCAACCGACTGGTCGGAAACCCTGCGGGCGCCGCGACGATCGAGACGATGGGCGCGCTCGTCGTCGAGGCGCTCCGACCGGTCGTGGTCGCCACCAGTACGGACGGCGGCCGCCAGACCCTGGCAGCCGGCGCCAGAGTGCGCGTCGACGCGCCCGCCGGCTCGATCTGGGGATACCTCGCCGTGCGCGGAGGAATCGAGGCCGATCCGGTGCTGGGCTCCCGCAGCCACGACACACTGGGCGGCGTCGGGCCGCCTCCACTCACTGCCGACACACTCCTGCGCATCGGCGCGGACCCCGTCACCGAGCTCGTGGCCGACCACGCTCCTCCCCGCCACGTCCCCGATCCGTGGGTCCGGCTCTGGGACGGCCCCCAACACGACTGGTTCATCGGCGGACTGCACTGCCTGACCCGGCGCCCATGGACGCTCACCAACGAACTCAGCCGGGTGGGTGTCCGCCTGGAGACCGGCGAGTTTCCCCGCAGCACCCGGTCGCAGCCGCAGATGTCGAGCATCGGCCTGATCGCCGGTGCCATTCAGATCACCCCGGCGGGTGAACCGATCCTGATGCTCGCCAACCATCCCACCACCGGCGGCTACCCCGTGATCGCCGTCGTCGACCCCGACGACCTCCCGTCGCTCGTCCAGAGCCGCCCAGGATCGTCGATCAGGTTCCGTCGCGCCTGATCTCGTGCACGAGAACGCCGGCGCCTGACCGGGCACGCCGGCGTGGGTGTCGATAGGTTGCGGTTGATGGAGCGACGCATCTACGGACTCGAGAACGAGTACGGCGTCACGTGCACGCTGCGGGGCCAGCGTCGTCTCAGCCCCGACGAGGTCGCCCGCTACCTCTTCCGGCGAGTGGTGTCGTGGGGTCGGAGCTCGAACGTGTTCCTCCAGAACGGTGCACGGCTGTACCTCGACGTGGGGTCGCATCCCGAGTACGCCACGCCCGAGTGCGACTCACTGTACGAACTCGTGGTGCACGACAAGGCGGGCGAGCGGATCCTGGAGCAGCTCGTCGATTCGGCCGAACAGCGCCTCACCGAAGAGTCGATCCGCGGCACGATCTACCTGTTCAAGAACAACACCGACTCCGCCGGCAACTCGTACGGCTGTCACGAGAACTACCTGACGAGCCGCAACGACGACCTCGGCCACTACGCCGAAGTGCTGATCCCGTTCCTCGTGTCCCGCCAGATCTACACGGGTGCCGGCAAGGTGCTGCAGACCGCTCGGGGAGCGACGTACTCGATCGCGCAGCGCGCCGAGCACATCTGGGAGGGCGTGTCGTCGGCCACCACCCGCAGCCGTCCGATCATCAACACCCGCGACGAGCCCCACGCCGACGCCGAGAAGTACCGGCGCCTCCACGTGATCGTCGGCGACTCGAACATGAGCGAGTACACCAACTTCGTCAAGGTCGGCGCTGCCGCCTGCATGTTGCGGATGCTCGAAGACCCCAACGTGGTCCTGCGCGACATGACCCTCGAGAATCCGATCCGGGCGATCCGCGAGATCAGCCACGACATCACCTGTCGACGTACCGTCCGCCTCGCCAACGGGCGCGAGGTCTCCGCGCTGGACATCCAGCGCGAATACCTCGACCGTGCACTGCGATACGCCGACAGCCAGGGCTTTCCTCCGCTCGAGCAGAAGGCGCTGGAGATGTGGGAGCACTGCATCACCACCATCGAGAACGACCCGCTGAAGCTCGACCGCGAGGTCGACTGGGTGATCAAGTACAAGTTGCTCGAAGCGTTCCGTGAGCGCCATGACCTGCCGTTCGGGCATGCCCGCGTTCAATTGCTCGACCTGCAGTACCACGACGTCTCGAGGGCTCGCAGCCCGTTCTACAAGCTCCAGGACCGTGGGCTCATCGAGCGGATCTGCACCGACGCCGACATCGAGCAAGCCATCGACGTCCCGCCGCAGACCACCCGCGCGCGCCTGCGTGGCGACTTCGTGAAGCGGGCGAAGGAACGCAAACGCGACTACACGGTCGACTGGGTGCACCTGAAGCTCAACGACCAGGCGCAGCGGACCGTGCTGTGCAAGGACCCGTTCAAGAGTCGCGACGAGCGTGTCGATCGCCTCATCGAATCGCTCTGAGCGCGGTACCGTTGGGCCCGCGTGACGTCCGAGACCATCGTTCCTCCTCCTGGCCAACCGCCCGCGACGCCCCCGGACGGTCCTCCCGGCGACAGCAGCGGCAAGTCGACGCTGCCCCCAGGGGCCCGGGCGTTCTTCGACTGGATGATCGTCATCGCCGTGGCGTTGTCGGTGGCGTTCGTGGTGCGCACGTTCGTGATCGCCCACTTCGTCGTCGAGGGCGAATCGATGTTCTCCACCCTCGACACCGGCGACCGGGTCTTCGTCAACAAGATGTCGTACCGCCTCCACGACCCGAACCGCGGCGACGTGGTGGTGCTGCACCAGATCACCGGCGCATCCGAACGTGACCTGATCAAACGGGTCATCGGACTGCCCGGGGAAACTGTCGAGGTCCGCAACTGCACGGTCCTGATCGACGGCCGGATCCTCAACGAGCCGTATCTCGACCCGGAAGTGGTCACGCCGACCAGCTGCGGGGGCGACTACTCGGCCAACGGGCCGGTTCCCGCGGACCATGTGTTCGTGATGGGCGACAACCGCGGTGGATCACAGGATTCGCGCGTGATCGGCACCATCAGTGAGGACGACCTGGTCGGCCGGGCGTTCGTGGTGTTCTGGCCGCAGAGCCACTGGCAGTGGTTGTAGCCCTGTGCCGGCGGCCCCAGCGGCGATCCCTCGCCGATGAGCCGAACCCCTGCATCTGGGGACTTCGCTCATCGCCGGACCACCTCAGCGCCCGGCGCTGATGCTCGTCACACCCCGGATCAGCCGTCGCGCCAGGTGTCGTCGACCGGCGTCACGTCGGTGACGTGGATCTCGGGGCCCAGCGCGGCGCCCTGCAGCGCGAGCCGGTCACCGCTCCAGAATCGGCCCGGGTCGTACCAGTTCGGCGGACGGCCACCACCGAGGAGCCCCATCTGCTCGAAGGTCACCGCCACGAGTTCGGCGCAGTAGATGTCCTCGAGTGTCACCCGGCGGCGAACTCGCCCGGCGAGCCAGTGCCTCGCCAGCGACGCGGTCTTGGGGAAGGCCCGCCCGCTGTACTCGTCGACGACTGCGAGGGCCGAATTCTCCATCTCCGTGCTGGCCTCGATGTCGATCGGCCGGAACCATGGATCTTGGCCGTAGCGGTGGGTCCACACGCTGACGGCGCGCTCGAGGTGGTGCAGCTGTGCGCCACGCTCGCGTTGCCCGGTCCACACGTTCGGCATACTGGCGCCCAGCTCGGCGTGCCAGAGCAGCGGCGGCAGATCATCGATCGCAAGGACGACTCCGACGTGGTTGACGGGGCTGTTCGTGAACAACCGGATTGCCCGGTCGGCGACCGACCGACCACGGAACAGCCAGACGTCGCCGGTGCGCGCCTCGCCGAGCGCATCGCGGAGCCGGAGCGGGGTCGTCGTCGGTGCACTCATCGAGGCCCTAACCTAGGTTCTCGTGCGCTGGACGAAGATCCTCGGGGTGGCAGGCGTCGTCGCCGTCCTCGGTGCAGCGGGCGTCGCGGTCCACCAGCGCCGGCAGCATCGCACCTTCGTCGAGTTGCCGCCGGAGGAGCTGCGCTCGCGCCTCCATGCCCGTCTGGCCGGCTGAGCCCGGCTCCGGGCCGGTCGTTGCCCGCTGGCACGTCCAACGGTCTCCGAGCCTCGAGATGGGACGAGATCAGGGCAGCGGGTTGCCGATCTCTCCTCGGAAGGCGTCGCTCATCCGGTCGACGTGATCGCTGTAGACGGCGTCGAGGCCCATTCGCAATCCTTCGCGCAGTTCGTGCTCGTGTTGCATGTCCCAGCCGAACGCGACCAGTTCGAACCGGTGGAACAGGGCGACCAACCCCCCGGTCCAGTCGGTGCGATGGAGATTGATGCCGTCGATGCCGTGCCGTGCCAGATACTCGGCGCGACGCTCGATCGTGCCCTTGATGCGTTCGAGGCGCGTCGTCTGCAACAGCCTGATCGGGTTGTCGGCGAACAGCTCGCGCAGCTCCAGCACCCGGTTCAGGCTCGGTTCGCAGAGCCAGGTGCGCTCGAGGAGCGAGCGGTCGCACTCGCCGACGACCTCGACGATCGCAGCAGCGGAATCGGGATCCTTCAGGTCGAGCGACAGCGAGAAGCCGGTGCCACACGCGTCGAGGAGCTCGCGCAGCGTGGGAATGTGGCCGGGCAGGTCGGCGCGAGCGAACTCGGAGATCGGCCGCTTGCGCAGCCCGGTCTTCACGACACCGTCGTGATCGAGCACCGGAACCCGGTCCGCGGTGAGCCACACATCGCTCTCCAGACCCGCCGCCCCGAGCCGGAGCGCCAACTCGAACGATTCGAGTGTGTTCTCGGGCGCGTGGGCTCGGGCACCGCGATGGGCAAAGGTGATCGGTGGATCGAGGAGTGAGGGGAGACGCTGTTGCACTCCGACTCATGATGGCAGGCCCGTAGACTGCGGCCGTGTTCAATCTGCAGGGCAGCGAGATCATCGTCATCTTGCTGCTCGCGCTCGTGGTGCTGGGTCCGGAGAAGCTGCCCGACGCCGTTCGCAAGTTCACCCAGACGTACTCCGAGCTCAAGAAGATGAGTACCGGATTCCAGTCCGAGTTGAAATCGGCGCTCGACGAGCCGATGCGCGAGATGCGCGAGACCGCCAATCTGGTCCGCGATGCCGCCGACCCCAGCAAGTTGATGGCCGAAGCCGAGGCCGAACAACGCGTCCTCGACGACGCCGCCGCCACGACACAACGACGCGGGGAGCCCGATGCGCACAACGATTGGGCCGCCCCGATCGCCGGTACCGCCGACCCCACCCGCAACGGTGCGACACCGTTCGAGGGGGTCACCGACCCTGGTTCCTCCCAGGTGGCCACCCCGGGCGATCCTCCCGGCTTGCCGCCGCCCCAGCTGTCGCGAGCTCCGATCGATGACGGACCGGCGATGACGGACGATCGATGACGACCACTGATGGCGAACGACCGATGACGACCGACGACGGCGACGCGTCGGGCGCCGACACCATGACGCTCACCGAGCATCTCGCCGAACTGCGGGTTCGGATCATCCGCTCGGCGCTTGCTGTCGCGATCGGCATGGTGCTGATCATCGCGTTCTACAACCAGGTGCTCGAGTTCCTGGTGCAACCCTACGTCGATCTGTGCACCCGAAAGCCTGCGGACTTCTGCGATCCCGACCTCTTCGTGTTCAGTCCGACCGAAGGCCTGTCGACGCGAGTCCGCGTCGGCCTGTACGGCGGCATCGTGGCGGCACTCCCGGTGATTCTCTGGCAGGTCTGGCGCTTCATCGTGCCGGCACTGAACCAGAAGGAGAAGAAGTGGGCGGTCCCGATCGTCTCGGTGTCGGTGCTGCTGTTCCTGGCAGGCGGTGCACTCGCCTATTTCACCATCGGCCAGGCGCTCGAGTTCCTGATCAGCTGGGCCGGTGCCGAGGTCGGCCAGGTGTTCTCGGTGCAGAGCTATGTCTCGTTGATCGGACTGATGATCTTCGCGTTCGGCCTCGGGTTCATGCTGCCGGTCTTCGTGTTCGGGCTGCAGGCCCTCGGCGTCGTCACGCCGAGGCGGCTGCTGAAGAGTTGGCGCATCGCGCTGGTGGCGATTGCCGTGATCTCCGCCGTGATCACCCCGTCGGGTGACCCGGTCACGATGGGCATGCTCGGCCTGCCGATGGTGGCCCTCTACTTCCTGGCCATCCTGCTGGGGTGGCTGGTCGTGCGACGCCGACCAGCTGACACGTGAGCACCGCAGCGGAGCGCGAGCAGCTCCGAGACGACTTCGTCGACCGGTACCCGTTCCCGATCGACCGGTTCCAGCGGGAGTCGTTCGAGGCACTCGACCGCGGTGAGCACGTCGTGGTCGCCGTGCCCACCGGCAGCGGCAAGACGGTGGTGGCCGAGTACGGCATCGCCGTCGCCCGCCTCGACGGCATGCGGGCGTTCTACACCGCTCCGGTGAAGGCCCTGTCGAACCAGAAGTACCGCGATCTGGTCGCCGTTCACGGCGAGGACGACGTCGGGCTGCTCACCGGCGACAACTCGATCAACGGTGGCGCTCCCATCGTCGTGATGACGACCGAAGTCCTGCGCAACATGATCTACGGACGCTCTCGACTGCTCGACGATCTCGGCATGGTCGTCCTCGACGAGGTGCACTTCTTGCAGGACTCGTACCGCGGGCCTGTGTGGGAGGAGGTGATGATCCACCTTCCGCAGCACGTCCGGCTGGTCTGCCTGTCGGCCACGGTCAGCAATGTCGATGAACTCGCCACGTGGATCACCACGGTGCGCGGGCCGACCTCGGCGGTCGTCGAGCGACGACGCCCGGTACGGCTCGACAACGAGTACCTGGTTGCCGACCGCACCAACGATCGCCTCCGGATGTTGCCGGTGTTCGTCGACGGTCACGTGAATCGCGACGCCGTGTCGCTCGACGAGTCGGCCGTGCGGGGGCGTCCCGGTGGCGGGAGACGCCGTTCCGACCGGAACTCGAACCACGCAGCCGGCTCGGGTCGCAAGGTGTTGGCGCCACCCGGCCGGGTCGAGACGGTGGAGCTGCTCGAACGGCGTCGCCTGCTGCCCGCCATCTTCTTCATCTTCAGCCGAGCGCAGTGCGACGCTGCCGCGAAGTCGTGCCTCGACGCCGGCCTCGACCTCGTCGACGCCGGAGAACGCGCGGCGATCCGCTCGATCATCGACGCCCGGCTCGGGGGCCTCGACCGCGAAGACCTCGACGTGCTCGGCTTCACGCAGTTCGTCGCGCAGCTCGAATGCGGCATCGCGGCACATCATGCCGGCATGGTCCCGCCGATGAAGGAAGTCGTCGAGGCCTGCTTCGTGGAGGGGTTGGTGAAAGTGGTCTTCGCCACCGAGACCCTGGCCGTCGGCATCAACATGCCCGCTCGGACCGTGGTGATCGAGAAGCTCACCAAGTTCACCGGTGAACACCACGAGCGGCTGACGCCCGGCGAGTACACGCAGCTGACCGGCCGAGCGGGTCGGCGAGGGATCGATGATCTCGGCACGGCGGTCGTGCTGTGGTCGCCCTGGGTGCGTTTCGACGAGGTCGCCGAACTGGCGGGCAGCTCGTCGTTCCACCTCCGCTCTGCGTTCCGGCCCACGTACAACATGGCGGCCAACCTGGTGCGCACGTATTCGAGCGAGGAGGCGCACCATCTGTTGAACCTCTCGTTCGCCCAGTACCAGGCGGACCGTGACGTCGTGCGCCTCGAAGCACGCCTCGAACGTCGTCGCACCGCGCTGGCCGACCTGCGCCAGCGAGCGCACAGCGACTACGGCGACATCGACGAGTACCGGCGTCTCCGGGAACGTGACCGCGACGACCGCGCCGCCGGCCGCACCGCGCGACGACGGGCCGTCGACGAAGCACTGGCCGCCCTGCGACCGGGCGCGGTGGTCCACGTCGCCAAGGGCACCTACAAGGGTCCGGCGGCGGTCGTGGCGAGCGCGAACCGCAAGGGCGGTCTGCGGCTCACGACGATCACGAAGTCCGCGAAGGCGCTCTACCTCACCGCCGAAGACTTCGACGAACCACCGCGGCGTGTCGGCTCGATCCCGCTGCCCAACTCCTATGCACCGAATCGCAAGGAGTACCGCAACGACGTCGCCCGTCGACTGCGGGGTCTCAAGTCGACCCCGGCGCCCAGCACCAAGCGCGGTGGGAGGTCGTCGTCCGGCGGGGGAGCGCGCAGCAGCGCCGACGGTCTGGCGGTCGCACGCGACCCTGACCTGCGCAGCAAACTCGACGCTGCGGGCCAGGCCGACCGGATCCAGCGCGAAGTCGTCGACCTCGAACGCCGTGTCAGCGGCAAGAACACCTCGCTCGCCAACGAATTCGACCGGGTTCTCGACGTGCTGTCCACCTACGACTACCTCGACCGTGCCACGTGGTCGCTCACCGAGGCCGGCGAGATGCTCGCACGCACCTTCCACGAATCGGATCTGCTCGTCACCGAGATCGTTCGCTCCGGTGTCCTCGACGGACTCGGTGCGGCCGACCTCGCTGCCCTGGTGTCGACGGTGGTCTACGAGCACCGCAGCTCCGATGCGCCACCGGCACCGTGGTTCTCGTCGGACGAACTCCGTGGTCGGTGGCGCAGACTCGCCGCCATCAGCGAGGATCTCCGCGCCACCGAACGCTCGGTCGGCCTCGCCGAACACCGGTCACCCGATCCCACCTTCGCCGCCATCGCCTACGCGTGGGTGGCGGGGGAGGGGTTCGCCGAAGTGGTGAGCGACGAGGAGATGACCGGCGGTGACTTCGTCCGCACCACCAAGCAACTGATCGACCTGCTGCGCCAACTGGCGATCGTCTCGCCCGATCCGTCGACACGCCGAGCGGCCGGACGAGCGGCCGAGGCGGCGTTCCGCGGCGTCGTCGCCGACAGCTCGACCGCCGCTGCTGCCAGCGCATGACCATCTCGCCGAGGACGCCGTGGGGACGCCAGGTCGAGCGTCCCGAGCAACTCGACGTCATCCACGGAGACCACGAACTCGCGACGGCACTCGCCCGGAGGCCGCCGGGAGCGATCGGGGTGGGGTCCGGCGATCTGGCACGCACCCTCGGGGTGACATCGTCCGAGATCCGCCCGCTCGTGAACGAACTCCCGATCGACCTGCTCGAGGTCCGCCTCGACGACGCAACGGCACCGGTCGTCGCATGCGCGCACGTGGTCGCGCGTTCCCCGTGGGCACGCGGCGGCGCCTGGCGTGGCCGGCTCGTCGCCGTGATGAACGCCGAGTTCATCGGCGCCTGGGACGTCGCTCCACGAGGACACCCGAACGATGGTCGCGCCGAGGTGTTCGACGTCGACCCGTCGATGTCGCCCCGGCAGCGGTTCTTCGCCCGACGTCGCCTCCGCACGGCGACCCACGTGCCGCATCCCCTGATCTCCACGCGTTCGATTCGATCGGCACGATGGGACTTCCCTCGTCCGGTCGAGGTGATCGTCGACGGTCGACGGGTCGGACGCTGCGCCACGCTGCACGTCGACGTACTCGCCGACGCAGCGATCGTCCACGCCTGATTGTCGAAACCCCTGGTCACGACCAGCGCGGAATCCCGGGTGAGAGCCACACCCCGTCCTAGAGTGGACAACCGTGGCTGTGTACGTCCCCGAGTCCTTCACCGCGGACGAAGCCGATGTGCTGCGCCGGTACTTCACCAACCTCGATGGACCGGTGTTCGCACTCGTCAACCTTCCGGAAGTGGTGAAGGGCGCCCTCTTCGCCCGATACAGCCGCAGTCACAAGTCACTGCGCCGTCTCTTCCTCGACGAGTTCGTCGGCGACCTCGACGTCAGCGGCGACCAATCGGTCGACGCCACGATCGGCCTCGATCGCGCCGAGGAACTCTACGAGCGTGTGTTCTTCGACTACGGCGACGATTCGGTGGCACAGCTCGGCGGCGTCCATCTGGCGTGCGAGCAGGCATCGAACCTCCTCACCAAGATCCTCGAATGGGGGCGCTTGATGAGCTACCTCGAGCAGAGCACGCGGTACATCGCGTACGACGCTCGCCTCGGGGGGCGTTACCGGTACTACCGAGATCCGGCCGTGCTGTCGAGTTCGCTCGGCACCCGCTACGTCGGCGACCTCGACCGCATCTTCGATTCGTACAGTCGAGCTGTCGAGCTGTCGACCGAGCACGTGCGGGCGAACGTCGAGCGTGGTCCCGACGACAGCGAGTTCATCTACCGGACTGCAACACGCGCGAAGGCGCTCGACGCCGTTCGCGGCATCCTGCCGGCGGCGGCGACGTCGAACGTGGGCATCTACGGCACCGGCCAGGCCTTCGAGGCGCTGCTGTTGCGGATGCGCTCGAATCCTCTGCCGGAGTCGCGTGAGTACGCCGACCTGATGCTCCACGAACTGCGCAAGGTGATTCCGAGTTTCCTGCGTCGGGTCGACCTGCCCGATCGGGGTGGCCGGTGGAGCGAGTACCTGGCCGCCACCCGCAGCGACACCGCGTCGCTCGTCGACGAACTCTTCGGATCGACTCCCGTCGAGCCGGCCGCCGAGGTCGAACTGGTCGACTTCGATCCCGAAGCCGAGGACAAGCTGCTTGCCGCGATCTGCTACTCGCACTCGACACTGCCCGAGCATCAGCTGCTCGATCGGGTCCGTGCACTCGGCGTCGACGAGCGTGTGGCGCTGATGCGCGCCTACGTCGGCGAGCGGGAGAACCGCCGTCACAAGCCCGGCCGGGCCTTCGAGCGTTCGTTCTACCGTTTCGACGTGTTGAGCGACTACGGGGCGTTCAGGGACATGCAGCGCCACCGGATGTTGACCATCGAGTGGCAGCGCCTCACACCGAACCACGGCTACACCCGTCCCGAGCTGGTGACCGAGGCGGGCCTGGGCGGCGAGTTCGACGAGGCCATGGAGCGATCCGCAGGCCTCTACGACGCCCTGGCGCCCGAGTTCCCGCAGCAGGCGTCCTACGCCGTGTCGATGGCCTACCGGATGCGGTACAACATGCAGTTCAACGCACGAGAGGCGATCCATCTGCTCGAGTTGCGCTCGTCCCCGCAAGGACACCCGTCCTACCGACGAGTCGCCCTCGAGATGTACCGACTGATCTCCGAGCGAGCGGGACACCACGCCGTCGCGGCAGCGATGAGCCACATGACCACCGAAGCCCCCGAACTCGAGCGTCTCGAGTCGGAACGTCGCGCCGAGGCGCGACGAGGCGACGGCGCAGTGTGACGCCTGTCACAGGTGTGGTCTCCTGGTCGAACGGGCAGCCACGCCTATGCTCCCGCCGCAACCCCCCGCACGCATGACGAGATCGAAACGACGAGATGGCTGACGACGAGATCACCGAAACGGACGACACCCTCGACGAGGAGGCGACCGACGACGAGACGGATGCCGACGTCGACATCGATCTCGACGACGAGGATCTCGACGACGACGATGTGGCCGACGACGACGACGACGATGACGAAGGTGACGACGACGACGAGGACGACGAGGACGACGCCGCTGCCGAGGCACCCCGCACCAAGCGCAAGAAGCGTGCCTCCGACGACGACGACGACGACGATGACGAAGAACTCCTCGGCGATGACGACGTCGAGGAGGACCTCGACAAGATCCTGAAAGATCGGATGGTCGCCGCCGACGAGGACGACGACGACGAAGAAGAGGACGAGCCGGAGATACGTGGAGAGGGGGGCGAGCGTCTGCAGCCCAAGCAGCAGGACGAACAGCTGTGTTCTTCCTGTTTCCTCCTCGTGAGAACCAGCGCGCCGAACTGCCCCGTCGGCGATGACGACTGCCCCATCTTCTCCTCCTGAGCCGACCCGGCCTGCGTTGGAACGGCTGGTCGAGTTGGCGCTCGTGGTACCGCTCGAGGTCGGCAATCGGATCGTCGATGCCGTTCCGACCGTGGTCGACAAGGTGCCGTCGGCCGCAGATCGGGTCCGGCGAGAAGTCGTGCTCGCCCGCTTCCTCGGCAAGTTGGCGGTGGACCAGGGCGTGCGCGAGCTGCGCGCCCGACTCACGCCGCCCGACACCGCGGAGCCCGACACGGCCCAACCGACCGACACTGGGGCACCGGCGCCGCAGCGCGACCGCCCGTCGCCCTCTGCGGGGTCCGATGCCACCGCCGCATCCGAGGCGCCGGTCGACACGACCATCGACACCAGCGTCGACACGCCGGTCGACACTGCAGAGGCCGCCGGGCTGGCACTGGTGGACTACGACCATCTGTCGTCGGCCCAGATCGTCGCGAAGCTGGACGGACTCGACGCTGTCGAACGCGACGACATCGAACGCTACGAGCGCGAGGGCCGACACCGACGAACGATCCTCGGCAAGCTCGCGCAACTGCGTGAACTCGACGGCGGACGATCATGATCGATCCCCTCGTGCGGTCGGCGACGCCGCTCGACGACCACCAGTTGCGCGAGCTCGAAGCCGAGGCGCGAGCCGCGCTGACCGGACAGCGCGGCGGCGAACAGTGGCTCGTCGAGCATCCCGTGATCGGTGACAGCTGGGCCCGCTACTGCACCCAGGCCGACGTCTACGTCGGGAGCATCGACGACGTCGTCGTCGCCTACCTGGTGGCCGAACTCGCTGACGACGCCATCGTCCGGATCCGGCAGGTGTGGGTCACACCCGAGGCCCGCGAGCTCGGATTCGGCGACGAACTCCTCGCACGGGCGATCGAGTCAGCGAAGGACCGTGGCGCGGTGGCGGTCGAAGGCCAAGCGCTCCCCGGCGATCGACACACGAAGAACCTCTACGAACGCGCCGGAATCGTGGCCCGACTGATCACCACGTTTCGCCGACTCTGACCGGCCGGCAGCCCGGTCGGCGCTCAGCGGCCCTTCCATTGGGGCGCGCGCTTCTCGATGAAGGCGGTCAGGCCCTCGCCGATGTCCTCGGAGCTCATCACCACGCCCATCGCGGCATCGGTCATCCGCTTGAGGGTGTCATCGTCCTCGGTCGCTGCGGCGAGGACCACCTTGCGACTCTCCCAGACCGCGAGCGGTGCCGCTGCGGTGATCTGGGCGGCGAGCGCGAATGCCTCCTCGCCCGCCCGGCCCGGCTCGACCAGCCGGTTCACCAGCCCGAGCTCGTGGGCACGTTCGGCCGAGAACGGTTCTCCCGTGAGGATCAGCTCCATCGCAGCGTTGCGTCCGATGGCCCGAGGGAGCCGGAACAGGCCCCCGGCGCCCGCCACGAGGTTGCGCTTGGCCTCGGCGAGACCGAAGGCCGAGCGGGTCGTGGCGACCACGAGATCGGCAGCCAGCACGATCTCACATCCCCCTGCAGTGGCGAGGCCGTCGACGGCGACGATGACCGGCTTCTTGCGGTCCCGGTAGGTGAAGCCCGCGAACCCACCACGTTCGGTGCTCAGCGCCGCGCCCTGGCCGGAGTTGATCGCCTTGAGGTCGGCGCCGGCACAGAAGACCGGGTTGGACTGCCCCTCGGTGTTCGCCTGGATGATGCCGACCCAGATGTCGTCATCGCCCTCCAGCCGGTCGATCGCTGCCTCCATGGCCTGCGCGACGTCGCCGTTGACCGCGTTGCGGGAATCGGGACGGTTGAGCGTGATGAGCGCCACGCGCTCGCGGGTCTCGTAGGTGACGATCTCTGACATGGCCGTCGATCGTAGGGCGCGGGCCGTCGGACGAGCGAACCCTCGCCGGCTCGAGTCGGCGCGCCGGAGTCAGCGAGCGGGGTCGGAGCCCGGCTTGTTCGGTGACGACTTCGCCGGCCGCTTACGTGCCGGCTGCTGGCGCAGCGGCTTGGGCTTCGGTGCTCCCGCGGGGATCTCCACTCCGAGGAGTGCCGCCACCTGGGGAAGTGCCGGACCGAGTCGCAGCACCGTGGCACGAAGATCGTCGGTGACCGTGGTCGGCGGTGTCGACGGGGTCACGAGCGTTCGCACCGGCGAGAACGCCACCGCCTCGAGCACGGCGATCCAGCGGTCGGCAGGATCGTCGGGAAGCAGCGCCGCGGTTGCGGCCTCGCCGAGCCGTCGGGCCAGCTCGGGCGGGAACATCACGCCGGCCTTCGGGGGCTGCGACGACAACCGCAGCGCCCTGATCACGCGCCCGACACCGATTGCGGCGTCGATGTCACCGAACCAGAGCAGCAGCTCCTCGTCCTGTTTGCGCACCAGCGAGGCCCGTAGCTCCTCGGCGAGTGCACGTGTGGTCTCGTCGCGCGCCACGATCGAGTCGTCGCTCGCAGCAACCACGCTGCGCAGGTCACGCAAGTCGAGGTGCTCCATCTGTCGTTTGGCGGCCTCGGCCCGGTCGAGCCATTCGGCAACTCGCAACTTCGGCAGGAGGTCCTCGGCCATCTTCACGACGCTGGCCTCCGGCATGGTCGGCTTGCCCTCGGCAGCGAGTTTGGCGTTGTCCTCCTTCACCCGTGTGCGTACCGCCGGCAGCCCCTGCAGAGCGAGTTCGGCAATCTGGCGCTGCTCCTCGGGGAGGGCAGCGAGGACCTCGTTGCGGCGCGCCTTGCCGGGCCGCAGACGCTTGGGCTTCGGCCGCTGGGGGATCTCGGGCGGCGCCTCGAAGTGCGGACGACGCTGCTCGCTGCGGCGACCACCCTCTCCGGAGCGGCCCTCGCCGGAGCGGTCGTCGCGCTTGCTGCGCCCGTCGCGCTTGCCACGTCCGTCGCGCTTGTTGCGACCGTCGCGGTCGCCTCGGCCGGAGCGGTCGCGCTTGGCGCGGGTCTCGATCACGGCCTCGAAGGTCTGCTCGCTCGGTAGCAGTTCGAGCACGTTGGTGTCCTCGGCCTTCTCGCGACCCTTGACGACCGACTGCACCTCGATGCCGTCGAGCATCTGCTCGACCTCGACCTTGAGCAGATCACCCACGGACGACCCTGCTGGAAGGATCGAACCGTCGACCACTCCGTTCGGCTTGCGGGCACCAGCAGCGCGCCAGGTCCAGGAGCCATCGGCGAGCGCGCTCGTCAGCTCGATATCGATCCGTCGGGACATTTCGGCAACGGTACCCGCTCCGCGAGCGAGAACTCCAACGAGTCTCGACCCGACTGGCGGGCCGGCACGGTGACGGCGGTACGGTGCGCCGCCATGGCTGTGTATGCGCTCGGCGACCTCGAACCGACGATCCACCCGGACGCGTTCGTCCATCCCGATGCGGTGATCATCGGCTCGGTGACGATCGGGGCGCACTCGTCGGTGTGGCCCGGCGCCGTGCTGCGTGGCGACGGTGGCGATATCCGTATCGGCGAACGCACCAGCGTGCAGGACAATGCCGTACTCCACACGACCCCGCAGTGGCCGACCGTCGTCGGTGACGGTTGCGTTCTCGGTCATCTGATCCATCTCGAGGGATGCACGATCGAACACGACGTGTTGATCGGCAACGCGGCGATGGTTCTGCACCGTTCGGTCGTGCGTGCCGGGGCGATCGTGGCTGCCAACTCGGTCGTCCTCGACGATGTCGAGGTTCCGGCGGGAGCGCTGGCGGCAGGTTCGCCCGCGGTGATCAAACTCGATCGGGCCGACCGCGGGTTCATCCGCGACGGCGCGCAGCACTACGTCGACCGGATCGAGCAGTACCGCACGTCGCTGCGCCGCATCGACTGATGCGGGCGTTGGTGGTGACCGTCGGCGAGGACGACGTCGACGTGGCGTCGGACGTGCTCTGGCAGCTCGGTGTCCGAGCGGTCGAGGAGCGACCAGGCGCCTCGTCGAGCGGTGTCATGGGCCGCCAGGTCGAGTTGTGGACCGCGGTCGGTGACGACGCTGCCGCCACCGAGCGAGCTGCCGCTGCACTCGGGGGGCGCTGGGACCATCGTGTGGTCGAGGTGGACGCGGTCCACGAGGGCGCCGAGCGGTGGCGGGAGTTCGCCTCGCCGATGTGGGTCGACGAGGGTCTCGTGATCGTGCCGGCATGGCAGGAGTCGCTCCCGCCGACGGGAGCATCACCACTGGTGGTCTCGATCGAGCCCGGTGGCGCCTTCGGCTTGGGTGACCACCCCACCACGTTGTTGTCGTTGCGCGCCGTTCGCCGTGTGTTCGAGCGCTCGACGTCCGATCGAAGTGCGGTCGTCGACGTCCTCGACGTGGGATGTGGCACCGGTGTGATCGCCGTGGTCGGCGCCCTGTTGTCCGAGCGACCGGTTCGCGCCATCGACGTCGCATCGGCGGCGGTCGAGGCGACGCTCGACAACGCTCGGCGCAACGGGGTGGGTGACCGGATCGAGGTGGACACCACCGACCTGGCGGCGATCGACAGCGAGCACGATCTGGTGGTCGCCAACATCCTCGCTCCGGCACTGGTGTCACTCGCCGACGATCTCCGGCGGGTCACGCAACAGCACGGACGCCTGATCGTCAGCGGCATCCTGGCCGGGTCGCACCAACACGTCCTCCGCGCCCTGGCGCCCATGGAGGTGGTGCACACCGACGTCCTCGAGGGGTGGGCATGCGTCGAACTCCGCCACCCGCTCAGGCCCTGAGCAGGCTCTCGATCTCGCTGGCACGGGGAATCGACGGGACGGCACCGGCGACCGTGGTCGCGAGAGCACCGGCCGCGGCGGCGTAGCGGACCGCAGTGCGTGTGTCGTCACCCGCCGCAAGCCGGGCCGAGAGGGCGCCACAGAAGGAGTCGCCGGCACCGGTCGTGTCGATCGGCTCGACGTCGAACGCAGCGACGGACCAGGGTGCCGCGTCGACGGATTCGATCACGCTCACGCCGGCGGCGCCGCGTGTGACGACGACCGCGCCGACGTCGCCGGCGAACAGCCGTTCGACGCCACCGAGCAATTCGACTTCGTGCTCGTTGGGCACGATCAGGTCGCACAGCGACAACAGGTCCTCGGGGAGACCGCCAGAGGGAGCGGGCGCCGGATTCAACACCGTCCGACAACCGGCGGCCCGAGCGGTGGCGAACGCGGCGGCGACCGTCGCGATGGGCACCTCGAGCTGGGCGAGCACCACCCGACTTGCGGGAAGCGCACCGATCTGGACCTGGGCGTTCGCTCCGGGGATCACGACGATGCTGTTCTCGGCGCGGGCGTCGACGGTGATCACTGCCCGTCCGGTGGGTGTGCCGGCCACCACGTCGACCAGTGAGACGTCGATGCCCTCGGCCACGGCAACACTGCGCAGCCGGTCCCCGGCGGCGTCGTCGCCGAGCGCCGACACCAAGCTCACCGTCGACCCGGCACGGGACGCGGCGACTGCCTGGTTCAGGCCCTTGCCACCAGGGTGCTCGGCGAAGTTCGTCCCGAGAACCGTCTCACCCGGGCCCGGAAGCCGCGATGTGGTGGCGACCAGGTCGAGGTTGGCGCTGCCGACGACGACGACGTCGACGGGAGCGCCCGAGGTGGCGGACAGGGGCTCGCTCAGCTGGCGCGGGCGCGGATGCCGATGGGGGCGATCAGGCGGAAACCGGCGGCGTGGCGTTCGTCCTCGGATTCGCCACCCCAGAACCCGTACTCGTGGTTGCGTCGAGCGAACTCGACGCACTGGGTCTGCACGCTGCACCCTGCACAGACCTCCTGTGCTGCAGCTTCGCGACGTTCTCGCGCCTGTGGTCGTTCGGCGGCGGTGGGGAAGAACAGGTGTGTCAGCCCCTTGCAGGCGCCGTGGCGCATCCAGTCGTCGTCAGTTGCGATGCGATCGAGTTCGATGGCCGACATGGACACACCCCCGTGCTAGAGCCCCGTTCGGAGCCGATCGACCCCGAGCGCTCCGCAGATTAGAACGAATCGATCGCGGAGTCAATTGCATCAAGCAATGAATTTCGACGTCATTTCCCGGTGACCAGCGCGACCCCACGCGCAAAGGTCTCGACGTCGTCGCGGGTCGTGTCCCACGCGGTCATCCAACGCACCTGATGCACGCTCGTGTCCCAATCCCAGAAGAAACACCACTCGCGCAACGTCGCGATCGCCTCGGGAGCCAGACGGGGGAACAGACTGTTGATCGCCGGAGGATGATCGAGTTCGACCCCCTGCAGGTGCTGGGTGTGCCGGTGGAGCTCGGTCGCCATGGCGTTGGCATGAGCGGCCAGGTCGATCCACAGGTCGTCGTGGAGCACGGCGTTGAACTGTGCGGCGAGGAACCGCATCTTCGACGGCAGCTGTGTGACCTGTTTGCGCACGTACTGTGCACCAACCGACGCAGCGGGGGAGAGGAACACGACCGCTTCGGCGCCGAGCAACCCGTTCTTGGTGCCGCCGAAGCTGACGGCGTCGACCCCGGCGTCGATGGTCATCGACCGCAGCGCGGCCGGCGTGGCACCGAGTGCGGCCACTGCATTGGCGAGGCGAGCGCCGTCGAGATGGACGAGCATGCCGAGGCGGTGGGCCTGGTCGCTGATGGCGGCGATCTCGTCGGCGGTGTACAGCGTGCCGAGTTCGGTTGCCTGGGTGATCGAGACAACGCCCGGCTGCGCATGATGTTGCACGCCTTGTACCTCGGCCAGTGCTGCCAACTGTTCGGGCACGAGCTTGGCACCGGGGGAGGGCAGCTCCATCAGCTTCGTGGCGAGCGCCCGCTCCGGGGCGCCGGTCTCGTCGACGGCGATGTGCGCCCAGTCGGTACAGACCACGGCGTGGTTCGGCCCCGGGAGCGAGCCGAGCAGGGTGGCCAGCGCGACGATGTTGGCGCCGGTGCCGTTGAACGTCAGTTCGGTCGTGACGTCCGCGCCGAAGAGATCGCGGAACCTGGCCTCGCACTCGCGGGTGTGGTCGTCGTCGCCGTAGGCCAGCGCCGATCCGTCGTTGGCCGCGATGACGGCCTCGAGGACGGTGGGGTGGGCGCCGGCAGCGTTGTCACTGGCGAAGGCGCGAGCAGGGGGTGGCGGGAGGGTCGTCACGCCGGGCAGTCTCCCAGGAGGATCGCCGACTCCCACCACCCGCCGAACGCTAGAATAGCGTCATGACGAATTCGACCATGGGTGCCGACAGCGCAGGATCGGGGACCCGACACTGCCGTTGGTGCCGTCGCGCGCTTCCGGCGCGGCGCGGCCCCGGCCGACCACGCGAATTCTGCTCGGGACGTTGCCGCCAGTGGGACTGGGTCGCACGCCATCGAGCGCAGGAACTCGAGCTGAACGAGAACGAACTGGTGGTCGCGAGGTCCGAACTCGACGCACTCCATGACGAGCTGTACGTCCTGGCCTGTGCCGTCGACGACGTCGAACGAGACCTCGGCGGCAATCCCGGCGACTCGGGCACGCCGACGGTGCGAGAACTCACCGACGCCGTGCAGTGGCTCCTGGCGGCGGCGCGCCCGCTGCGGGACCGCGAACTCGGCGCAGCCTGAGCGCAGGACGGGTGCGCCTGACCGGGCTCGCCCCGCCCCTTCCGTGTGAACGCCCATAATCTTCGTTATGTCATATCTGGTGATTCCCCTGGACAGTGCCTCCCCCGCTCGTCCAGACTGGCGCAGGGATCTCGACGCCTGTCACCAGGGCCGTCGAAGTGACCACCACCTCAGGTCGAGGTTGAGGAAATCTTGACCTTCACCCGAGCCACGGGTCGACCATTGAGGTCCACGACGGGCGGACCGACAATTCCACAGTGAACTGCAGGGAGCTCTTCCGCCCATGACGTCGACCATGACACCCGCTACCCCGCCGCTCGGCCGAGCGCGTGTACTCGCTCGCGGCCTCTGCGTCGCAGCCATCGCTGGACTCGCATTGTCGTCGGTACCGACCTCGGCGACCGCCTCCGCGCCGGTGGCCCAGTCGCCACTGCTCCCCCGGACCGTCGTCGGGTTGAGCCAGGGCTCGACCGGCTCGGACGTCGTCGCGCTGCAGAACGCTCTGCTCGCCGCAGGCGTGACCGTACCGGGCGGCGCCGACGGCGTCTTCGGACCCAAGACCAAGTCCGCCCTCACCGCCTTCCAGTCGCGCTCGGACCTCGCCACCACCGGTCGGGTCGACCCGGCGACGGCGACGGCCCTCGGTCTGTCCGGGCCGGCTCCCGCTCCCGAGACGGGAGCGCTCGCCATCGGTGCACGCGGTGACGCCGTCAAGGCACTCCAGCGTGCGCTGATGTCACTCGGGGTCTTCGTGCCGGGTGGCGCCGACGGATTCTTCGGACCCGCCACGAAGACGGCCCTGTCGAACTTCCAGCGCTGGAACGAGCTCACGGTCACCGGCGTCGCCGACGCCGCCACCTCGTCGAAACTCGGGCTCGGCGGTGGCCCCTCGGCACCCGCCGCCGTGTCCGGACCGGCCGCAACGCCGGCCGGAACTGCCACCTTCGTGGGCATGAAGAGCGGCGTACGAGGCGACAACGTCAAAGTGCTGCAGCGGGCGTTGATCGATGCCGGCGTGTCGGTTCGCGGCGGCGCCGACGGCATCTTCGGTCCGATGACCGAAGCGGCGTTGAAGATCTACCAGCAGGACAACGGCCTGACGGTCAGCGGTGTCGTCGACGACGCCGTGGTGGCGAAACTGGAGCTGGCGCCCGGTTCGCCGGCCCCGGCGCCTGCGCCGGTGCCCACCCCCGCGCCCTCAGCCGGCACTTCCCACGTCGGTTTGGCCGTCGGGTCGAACGGTGCGCTGGTGAAAGAACTCCAGCGGGCCCTCATGAACGCTGGCCTCACGTTGCGCGGTGGCGCCGACGGCGTGTTCGGCAACATGACCCGAGCGACACTGATCCAGTTCCAGCAGTCCGCAGGTCGTGAGCCGACCGGAGTGGTGAGCGCCGCCGATGCATCTGCACTGTCACTCGGCACGGACGCAGCGCCACAGGGTGTCAGCAGTCAGGCGGGGTTCGCGGTGTTCGGCGAGCGCGGTGACCGTGTCGAGGCCCTGCAGCAATCACTGCTGGACACCGGTATCTCCTTCGTCGGCGGTGCCGACGGCGTCTTCGGTGCAGCGACGGCCGGAGCCATCATGGCGTTCCAGCGTCGCGAGGGCCTTCCCGCCACCGGACGCCTCGATCAGACCACCGCCGATCGTCTCGGCAGTGCACCGGCGCCGGCACCCCCTCCCCCGTCGAGCCAGGGCGTGTCGCTCGACGTCTTCCCGGTCCAGGGCAAGTGTTGGTTCGGCGACACATGGAAGGCACCGCGCAGTGGCGGGCGCCTCCACGAGGGCGTCGACATCATCGCTCCCCGGGGGAAACTCCTCTATGCGGTGGTGTCCGGCACGGTCTCGAAGATCTACGTCGACCGGCCCGGGGCGCTCGCCGGCAACGGTCTGCGGATCGCCCAGGACAACGGGACGTACTTCACCTATCTCCACCTCGACACCTTCGCCGAGGGCATCGAGGTGGGCACCAAGGTCACCGCCGGCCAGGTGGTCGGCACGCTCGGCAACACCGGCAACAGCGCAACGCCACACCTGCACTTCGAGGTCCACCCCGGTGGTGGAGCTGCGGTGAACCCGTACCCGCTGGTCAAGGCGATCGACGCCTGCAACGTCACCGCTCCTCGCAGCTGATTCGAACGACCACGCTGGATCCCGCACGGTGCCGGCGTCGACGGGTACGCTGCGCGCACAACTGAATCGCCGTTCCACCCGAGCGGGAGAGTCGTCATCGCGTGCGATGTCGGCGCCGAAGGAGCAACCACCCCGGAATCTCTCAGGCCCACGGACCGCTCGGGCGAGGCACGCTGGAAAGCGCCATCGATGTCGCCTCAGGTCGACGTCGGTGGCCACCGACGGGGAAAGCCGGTCCTCGACCGGTGAAACTCTCAGGTACCGATGACAGCCGGGGAAGGTCAATCCCACCGCAGGAGGCTTCCCCATGTCCGACCCCACTCCCCCACGACATCAGGTCCGCCGGCTCGACGAGCTGATCGAGCCCGACGAGTTCACCCGACGTCACATCGGGCCCGCCGACCTCGACGTCGCGCAGATGCTCGAGGTCGTGGGGGTGGCCTCACTCGACGACCTGCTCGATCAGACGATGCCGCCGTCGATTCGAGCCGACTCGCCCCTCGAGTTGCCGGCAGGGGTGCCCGAACACCGAGCTCTCCAGCGGCTGCGGGCGCTCGCCGATCGGAACCGACGCGTCACCAGCCTGATCGGCATGGGCTACACCGGCACGATCACACCGCCGGTGATCGCACGCAACGTGCTCGAGAACCCGGCCTGGTACACCGCCTACACCCCGTACCAACCCGAGATCAGCCAGGGCCGGCTGGAGGCGTTGCTCAACTTCCAGACGCTGATCACCGAACTGACCGGCCTCGATGTCACCAACGCCTCGCTGCTCGACGAGGCAACGGCGGCCGCCGAAGCGATGACGATGGCGCGCCGGCAGTCCAAGTCGTCGTCGAACCGGTTCGTGGTCCATCACGACACGCACCCGCAGACCGTCGCCGTGCTGCGCACACGCGCCGAGCCGCTGGGTATCGACCTGGTGGTCGGTGACCTCGACGAACTCGGTGTCGGCGACGGTCTCTTCGGAGCCTTGTTCAGCCTGCCCGCGTCGTCGGGTGCGGTGCACGACTGGGCCGACGCCATCGCCGAGGTCCACGAACTCGGCGGGGTAGCCGTCGTCGCCACCGATCCCCTGGCCTGCATGCTCACGGTGCCACCCGGACAGCTCGGCGCCGACATCGCCATCGGTTCGGCGCAACGATTCGGGGTGCCGATGGGATTCGGCGGTCCGCATGCCGGTTTCCTCGCGGCTCACGAACGAGCGGCTCGTTCGATGCCCGGACGCATCGTCGGCGTGAGCGTCGACACCGAGGGCCGGCCGGCGCTCCGCCTCGCGCTGCAGACCCGCGAGCAGCACATCCGCCGTGAGAAGGCCACCTCGAACATCTGCACCGCCCAGGTGCTGCTCGCCAACATCGCAGGCCTCTACGCCGCCTGGCACGGGCGGCACGGCCTCGAGCGCATCGCCGAGCGGGTGCAGCGGCTGACCTCGATCGCTGCGGCAGGCCTACGCGCCGGCGACGTCGAGGTGACCAACCGGTCGTGGTTCGACACACTCACCGTCGCCGTCGACTCGGCAGCGCGCGCTGTCGGGGCGGCACTGGACGCCGGGTTCAACATTCGCCACGTCGACGACACCCACGTGGGTGTCACGTTCGACGAGACCTCGACACCAGCCCAGATCGACGCCATCGTGCGAGCCCTCGGCGGACAACCGATCCCCGATGCCGACGCGGCGCCCGACGGCTTGGTCGGCTCGCTGCGACGACACGACGACTTTCTCACGCAGTCGGTGTTCGAGCGGTACCACAGCGAGCACGAGATGCTGCGCTACCTGCGCCGATTGAGCGATCGCGACCTGGCGCTCGACCGCACGATGATCCCGCTCGGATCGTGCACGATGAAGCTCAACGCCACTTCCGAGATGGTGCCCATCACCTGGCCCGAGTTCGCCGACATCCATCCGTTCGCCCCGACCGACCAGGTCGAGGGCTATCTCGAGTTGATCAGCGACCTCGAGCAGCGCCTCGCGACCATCACCGGCTACGCCGCGGTGAGCCTGCAGCCCAACGCAGGCAGCCAGGGCGAGTACGCCGGCCTCCTGGCGATTCGGGCCTACCACCGCTCGCAGGGCGACCACGACCGCACCGTGTGTCTGATCCCGTCGAGCGCCCACGGTACGAATGCAGCCAGTGCGGTGATGGCGGGCATGGACGTGGTCGTCGTCGCCTGCGACGACCGGGGCAACGTCGACTTCGACGACGTGCGCGACAAGATCGATCAGGTCGGTCCGCGGCTCGCTGCGATCATGATCACCTACCCGTCGACCCACGGCGTGTTCGAGGCGAATGTCGGTGAACTGTGTGCGTTGGTCCACGACGCCGGCGGGCAGGTCTACGTCGACGGGGCGAACCTGAACGCCCTGGTCGGCCACGCTCGACCGGGCCGCTTCGGCGCCGATGTCAGCCACCTCAACCTCCACAAGACGTTCTGCATCCCGCACGGTGGTGGCGGCCCGGGTGTCGGTCCGATCGGTGTCGGCGCGCACCTCGCACCCTTCCTGCCGGGCCATCCCCTGCAAGACGACCAACCGGTCGGTGCCGTGTCGGCGGCCCCCTTCGGTTCCGCCGGAATCCTTCCGATCCCGTGGATGTACATCGAGATGATGGGCGCGGCGGGGCTGACCGCTGCCACCAGCGTCGCGATCGTGGCGGCCAACTACGTGGCCGAACGGCTCGACCCCTACTTTCCGGTGCTGTACCGCGGCGCACACGGCCGCGTCGCCCACGAGTGCATCCTCGATCTGCGTGACCTCACCAAGACCACCGGCGTCACCGTCGACGACGTCGCCAAACGGCTGATGGACTACGGCTTCCATGCGCCCAC